>NZ_JBJQJO010000019.1:0-101490 GCF_046487395.1 Escherichia sp. WS1450 | reverse complement strand
TCAGGTATTACTACAAAGGCGTTTTGTGGAGTCCTGGCTATTTTGCCAGTAGCTGCGGAGGTGCGCCAATATCCGTCATCCGCCAATACATTGAACAACAGCAAACACCTGATCAGGTGGAAAACCGCGCCTTATATCCCCGCCCTGAAGGACGGGGTTTTACGGCGCACCGGATAAACCAGGCCAAGCGTATGCTGGTTGATCAAATAATATCCCCCAAGCGCAGCAATATTAATATTCACCTGCAATGGGTCGATATCTGGCTTAAAAATAATGTGTTTCTTCCCTTCATCCAATAAGGATTCCATTAACTGCAAGTGCGCATGGTTAATTTCTAAGAGACGCTGTGATTTTGCATAATGCACACCTTTACTTTGGTTTTCACTATGCACAATTTTTAAAAACCTGGGATTAGCAATATAATAACCCCAGGTAAAATCGATGATTTTTTCAATGGATTTTTGTGGCTGGTTAACCTGCTGATTAACGAACGCACCGATACCGACAGCGTAGAATAATTACATACCGCACAACAAGAATGTATGGTGTAAGGCGTTGTCAGTCATCTCCCTCCCTGGATGCATCGTTATATCTGTGATGAGCGATTTTTGATATTAATATCTTTCACCATCCGCTATTTTCACTACTTCAGAAAACAAACTTATTTTTATTAATATCGATTTTTTATTCTGTAAACATTCAGCTGCGATATTTATAAAAAAATTAAACAGGCAACGATACAATGACATTACCAACCACTATTTATTCATTTCCTGCATATTCACCCCGTTTTTCGTCCACCGACAAACCAGTAAAATTAAAATTTCATCAATACGCACGCGCTACATTACTTTCAAATCGTGGAAGAGACCATAATTGCGATGGCAGACATACTGTTGAGATCCACAAACTAGATCTCTCAGGCTGGCAAGCATTCAATAAGTTAGCGACGAGGTGTAATGCTTACGATGGAATAACAATGAATGGTGATAATTCTTTTGGATGGAACCATGAAGCTACATTAGATAATATTCACGCCCAGAAATACAATAAAGCTTACGCGGGTGCGAGGTTAACCGCAGAACTGAAATATTTATTGCAAGATGTCGAATCCTTCGAACCCAACAGTAAATACACAATACACGAGGTTGTTTTGGGTCCAGGTTATGGTACTCCAGACTATACCGGCCAAACGATAGGATACGTTGTAACCCTTCCTGCCCAAATGCCTAATTGCTGGTCATCTGAACTACCAACAATCGATCTTTATATCGACCAACTTCGCACTGTTACAGGCGTTTCTAATGCCCTCGGATTCATCATTGCTGCATTGCTAAACGCGTATTCTGATTTACCCCATGATTTGAAAATTGGTCTGCGTTCCTTATCAAGTTCAGCAGCAATCTACTCGGGTTTGGGTTTCGAGCGAGTGCCACAGGACCGAGACATAAGGAGTGATCGTATGCATCTAACGCCAGCAAACCATCCTGAATTATGGACACAAGAGAATGGTGAATGGATCTACTTGCGAAACTAATGCCTGACGAAAAATAGAAAGCAAAACGCCGACCAATGGTCGGCGTTTTTACGTCTCGTTGAATAACGAATTATTCAGCTACTACGTTTACGATCACTTTCGCGAATACTTCGCTGTGAACCTGGAAGCTCACTTCGTGTTCGCCAGTGGTACGCAGAACGCCGTTCGGCAGACGAACTTCGCTCTTAGCCACTTCAACGCCAGCTGCAGTTACAGCGTCAGCGATGTCGCGAGTACCGATGGAACCGAACAGTTTACCTTCGTCGCCAGCTTTAGACGCGATGGTAACAGTTTCCAGTGCATTGATTTTCTCAGCGCGAGCATTAGCAGCTGCCAGAACTTCAGCCAGTTTAGCTTCCAGTTCAGCGCGACGTGCTTCGAAGAATTCAATGTTTTTCTTGGTAGCTGGAACAGCTT
This sequence comes from Escherichia sp. WS1450, assembly GCF_046487395.1. Classification (NCBI taxonomy): domain Bacteria; kingdom Pseudomonadati; phylum Pseudomonadota; class Gammaproteobacteria; order Enterobacterales; family Enterobacteriaceae; genus Escherichia; species Escherichia sp. WS1450. Next base: position 99,536 of record NZ_JBJQJO010000019.1, on the reverse strand, counting down.
TACCCTGCGGTACCAGGAAGTTACGAGCATAGCCCGCTTTAACGTTTACCTGATCACCCAGGCTACCCAGGTTTGCTACTTTATCAAGCAGAATAACTTGCATTACCTTATCCTCTCAAAGTCGTATTAATGGACCGTGACCGATTACTGATGGCGATCAGTGTACGGCAGCAGGGACAGGTAGCGAGCGCGTTTGATAGCGCGAGCCAGCTGACGCTGGTATTTTGCACGGGTACCGGTGATACGGCTTGGGACAATCTTACCGCTTTCGGTGATGTAGTTTTTCAGCGTAGCGATATCTTTATAGTCGATCTCTTGAACGCCTTCCGCGGTGAAACGGCAGAACTTGCGACGACGGAAATAACGTGCCATATGGCTAGTCTCCAGAATCTATCAATTCAATCTGCTCGGCATGCAAAACCATTTTGCTCAGTCCGTTCTTTGCCTTGTGGCATGAAATGAACCCCTGAACGGTTATGCGACTGCCGACCGTTATACTGTGAGTAATGGCCTGGTTTTCGTGTCCGCTAACAATAACGGGCATTTGGCACCACGCCTGCCGGTGAAAACCGGCTTCCTCCTGCACAGAACGATGCTCAAGCACGAACTGGCAGTGAGGAATTCCTGATGGACTGACCTTTCGAAGGGGAGTCCTGCACACGGTGCCGGACAACACCAGACGGTTGGTCATCAGAAATTACTCTTCAGAATCCCCAGCTTCAGCATCATCAGCGGTTTCGTTTGCGAAATCATCGCGACGCTCACGGCGCTCGTCTTTCGCTTTAACCATCGGAGATGCTTCGGTAACAGCGTGCTTGGTACGCATAACCATGCTGCGGATAACGGCATCGTTGAAGCGGAAGGTAGTTTCCAGCTCATCGATCACTTCCTGCGGAGCTTCAACGTTCATCAGAACGTAGTGTGCTTTGTGCAGTTTGTTGATCGGGTAAGCCAGCTGACGGCGGCCCCAGTCTTCCAGACGGTGGATCTTGCCTTCTGCACCAGTGATGGCAGCAGTGTAGCGCTCGATCATGCCCGGAACCTGTTCGCTCTGGTCAGGATGGACCATAAAAACGATTTCGTAATGACGCATCGAATTGCTCCTTACGGATTATTCAGCCTCCTGTCTGGGTCAGCCGAATCCCGGGGAGGCAAGGAACGTGTTAAAGGTCGGCTGAAAAATGACGCGTTATAGTACTTGTATGCCCCGCTAAACTCAAGGCCAGCCGACAAATAAATCTCATCTTTCACCAAATCGTACTAACACGCTGATTTGAAGTTCATCACACTTCATCATGGTGTTTTTTTGAACAACTGCATCAGAAATGGTCACCATCAACTTCTTTATCATTGATTAAAATTAAATCAGAAGATCATCACAGAGGAGAGCACACAAAGTCAGCCGTTGAGGAGGTATCTATGTTCAGTCGTGTTTTAGCCCTTCTGGCTGTGCTTTTGCTAAGTGCAAATACATGGGCAGCCATTGAAATTAATAACCACCAGGCCAGAAATATGGACGATGTGCAAAGCTTAGGCGTGATTTATATCAACCATAACTTCGCCACTGAAAGTGAAGCACGTCAGGCATTAAATGAAAAGACAGATGCGCAGGGCGCAACGTACTACTATCCGATCCTGATACGGGAACCGGGAAGTAACGGCAATATGCACGCCAGCGCGGATATTTATCGCTAGCACCAGGTATAACCAACGAAACATTGCCATAGTTTGCTTTGCCCCCTTCGCAGGGGGCTTTTTTTTGAAAAACGGCTGCGGAATTAGACCAGTTATCTCCCGAAGAAGGAAATTTCCGCAGCGCGTGTTTTACTTCTGCCCGTAATAAGCGTTGGGACCATGCTTACGCATGAAGTGTTTATTCATCAGGTAGCTGTCGATGTGATTCAGTTGTGGGTTAATGCCGCGGGCAATCCACGCCATTTTTGCCACTTCTTCCATCACCACCGCATTATGCACCGCATCGTGGGCATCTTTCCCCCAGGCGAACGGCCCGTGCTGGTACACCACAATCCCCGGTGTATGCAGAGGCTCGGCGTTGCCCAGCGTTTCGATAATCACTTTGCCGGTGTTCAGTTCATACTCGCCCTGCACCTCTTCTTCGCTTAACCCGCGCGTACACGGGATATCGCCAAAGAAGTAGTCGGCGTGCGTGGTGCCTAACGCCGGGATCGCCAGCCCCGCCTGCGCCCATGCGGTAGCATGAGTGGAGTGGGTATGGACAATGCCGCCAAGCGACGGATAACGACGGTAGAGTTCGAGATGCGTCGCAGTGTCGGAAGACGGACGATACTCCCCTTCCACCACCTTACCGCTCATATCGACCACCACCATATCGTCTGCTTTCATGGTTTCGTAGGCGACACCGCTGGGCTTGATCACCACCAGCCCGCGTTCGCGGTCAATGGTGCTGACGTTGCCCCAGGTAAAGGTCACCAACCCATAGCGCGGCAGATCCATGTTGGCTTCAAACACCTGCTGTTTTAGCTTTTGCATTATGCCGCCTCCACCATGCCTGCTTTGGCCATGCGCGCTTTCACCCAATCACGCGCTTTCGCCACTTCTGCCGCCGGGTCTTCCGCCGTTTCGCTCCACATCTCAATCAGGTACGGCCCGCAATAGCCACTCTGTTTGAGCGTTTCGAAGCAACGTTCGAAATCCACTACACCCTCACCAAACGGCACGTTTTTGAAGACGCCCGGTTTGGTGTCTTTCACATGCACCGCGACGATATGCCCGATTCCGGCCTGCAACTCCATCTGCACGTCGTTATCCCACGCCGACAGGTTGCCGATATCCGGGTAGAGCTGGAACCACGGGTTGTTGAGATAGTGCGTGTAACCCAACGCCTTACTGATGGAGTTCATCAACGGGTAATCCATGATCTCCATCGCCAGCGTCACCTGCGCGCGGCTTGCCATCTCAACGCTCTCTTTCAGCCCGTCACGGAAACGACGACGCGTTTCGTTATTGGCTTCCTGATAGTAAACGTCATAGCCCGCCAGCTGGATCACGCGAATACCGACGTCCTGGGCGAACTGGATAGCTTTGCGCATAATCTCCAGCCCCTGCGCCCGTACCGCGTCATCTTCGCTGCCCAGCGGGAAACGACGATGAGCAGAAAGGCACATGGACGGCACGCGCACGCCAGTTTCAACAATCGCATTCACCAGCGCCAGACGCTGCTCGCGGCTCCAGTCGAGGCGCGACAGGCGATCGTCAGTTTCATCTACCGACATCTCGACAAAATCGAAGCCTAACGTTTTTGCCAGTTGCAGCCGTTCCAACCAGCACTCCCCGGCGGGGAGCGCTTTTTCATAGATGCCAAGCGGGATTTGTTTGGACAACATATCCGCTCCTTAGCCCCACAGTTCGGCGATGGAACGTTTGAACTGACGCGCGGCTTCAACCGGAGAAGCGGCATCACGGATACTGCGACCAGCGATAAACACGTGAATCGGAATGCCTTTGAACAGCGGCAGATCTTCCAGCGCCAGGCCACCGGTGACGGTCACTTTGAAGCCCATATCGGAAAGACGTTTGATCGCGGTAATGTCCGCTTCGCCCCACGCCACGCCTGCGGCCTGTGCGTCACGGCTGCGGTGATAAACCACCTGTTGAATGCCTGCGTCGCGCCACTGTTGCGCCTGTTCCCAGGTCCAGTAGCCGGTCAGCTCGATCTGCACGTCGCCGTTAAACTCTTTTGCCACGTCCAGCGCACCTTTGGCGGTGTTGATATCCGCACAGCAAATCACGGTCACCCAGTCAGCGTTGGCTTCAAAGCACATACGAGAAAGGATTTTGCCCGCATCGGCAATTTTGGCGTCTGCCAGTACGATTTTGTGCGGGTAAAGCGCTTTCAGATCGCGAACCGCACGCACGCCTTCGCCCACGCACAGAATGGTGCCCACTTCGATAATGTCGACTTCTTCGGCAATCAGGCGAGTGGTTTCGTAGGCGCTATCCATAGTCTGGTTGTCCAGCGCGACTTGCAACATTGGTAATGACATCTTCAATTCCTTCTTAAGCTGCCGCGTTGGTGCGGTCAATTAAATCCAGTACTTCCTGCTCGGTACGGCAGGCGCGTAAACGGTCGAAATTCTCTTCATCTTCAAACAGGTTAACGATCTGCATGATGCCCACTTCCTGGTGAGTGTTGGCATCGACCGCCGCCATGGTGATGAGGATATCCACCGGGTCGTTATCTTCGTGGTTGAACTCCAGCGGCTTTTTCAGCGTTACCAGAGAGAAACCGGTTTTCTTCACGCCCTCTTCCGGACGCCCGTGCGGCATCGCCAGCCCCGGTGCGATAACGAAATAAGGACCAAACTGTTCAACGCCATCCAGAATCGCCTGGTAGTAACGCGGCTCTACCACATCTGCCGCTACCAGCAGGTCAACACCGATTTTCACCGCTTCCTGCCAGGTATTTGCTTCGGCCTGCAGGCGGATAGATTTATTTTCAGCCAGCGAATCACGTAATTTCATGGCGCGTCCTTACTTCACATCCTGCGGGAAATGCTCTTTGATCACTTCCAGCAGTTTCGGGCCAAAGTCAGCAGGAGAGAGCATGTTGCGCACGCCAACCACATATTTGTTGCCGGTCACGGTGATTTCGCCCGCAATGTGCGTAGAAGCGATGATGATATCCGCGCAGCTGTTTACCGTGTGGTCAATGTTTGATTGGGTTAAAAACTGGTCCACTTTCATCTTCATGATCATGGAACTGCCTTGTCCGTTGCCACACACAGCCAGAATACGTACGGTCATAATCAAAACTCCTTATTAAGCAGACTGTTCTGCCAGTTGTTTTTCTGCATCTTCTTCTGCGCGCAGCGCGCGGCCAGCGAAGAACATATAAGCCAGTGCAATTACAATGATGACGGCCATAAAGGCGATACCGACGGAGAAGAAGCCCTGCATCATCGGTGGTGCCAGAATCGACCAGTCCGCCATACCCATCCAGGCACTCATACCGGTGAGTTTCACCGCCCAGACGCAGCCAAAGATTTCGATCATCCCCATCACCAGACAAATCTTCAGCGCCGCACGCCAGCCGCCGAAGTGGTTAGCGAACACGCCGATGGTGGCGTTAGAGAAGAACATCGGAATAAAGCCTGGGATAATCAGGATCGAGGAACCGCAGGCGACCAGGATGCCAACCGCAATCAGCTGACCGATGGTGCCCCACATAAAGCCCCAGACCACGGCGTTCGGCGCGAAGCTATAAATAGCCGCACAGTCAATCGCCAGAACCGCACCAGGGATCAGGCGCTGGGAGATACCGTTAAACGCTTCAGAGAGTTCCGCCACAAACATGCGCACACCCTGAGTGATGATGAAGATCGCCACCGCGAAGGAGAAACCGGTTTGCAGGATATAGACCGTCCAGTGCACTTTGCCTGCCATCGCCTGCACGGTGTCGATACCGAAGGAGAGCAGAATGGCACCAAAGAAGATGGTCATGACAATCGCCGTGGAGACGATGTTGTCGTGGAAAATATTCAGCCAGCCTGGCAGTTTGAGGTCTTCAACGCTTTCCTCTTTTTTGCCGAGGAACGGCGCAACTTTATAGGCAATCCATGATGCAAACTGTTGCTGGTGACCGATGGAGAAACCGCAGCCGTCCGTCACTTCCTGAGTCGGCTTGTACATCATGTTGGAGGTAATGCCCCAGTAGAGCGAAACCAGAATCGCCGTGCAGATAATGGTCGTCCACATGGAGTAGCCGAAAATAAACAACGTAACGGCAATCAGCCCCGCCTGCTGGAACATGATATGACCAGTCAGCATGATGGTACGAATACCGGTAATGCGACGCAGCAGCACGTAACAGATGTTCAGCGCCAGCGCTAACAACACCGCGTAACCTACCCAGCTATAGGCATCACCCATGCGTTCAATGGTTGCCATCATCGACGCGTAAGTATCTGAAATTGCACCGTTGATGCCGTAGACTTCCGACATTTTCGCCACCACCGGTTTGAAGGTACTGGTCAGGATGCCGGACCCTGCCTGCAACAACATGAAACCAATTATGGTTTTTATCGTACCTTTGATAATAACGCTGACACTTTTGCGCAGCAGGATGTAGCCCAGACAGGTCACAATACCCAGCAGTAACGGGGCATTGGTCATGACCTGGTTAAAAAACACGGTAAAGATGTTGTAGAGGATCTCCATAACGATCTCCTGAAGAAGAGGTAACCGGGTATTCCACACACCCAGAATGTTGTGCACTCACTCTAATTTTCAAAAGTAATCACAACAAGATTATTTATGATTAAATGTGACGCGACCCGCAAATAATTCCACATGGATAGAGTGGGATTCACACAACGATACAATTATTCATTTAAATTCATTTAGTTAATTGAATTACACATTCCATTAAATCTTTCCATACTCAAAATCAACAACAACTTCCCTGGCAAAAAGTCAAAAAATGGTCATTGCCTTCCTGAAAAAATAGTGTCATGATTAATCAAAACCAATCACATGTTGATTCGAATTGAACTATCATGAAGGTAAATGGCGATGAGTAAAGTGAAAAGTATCACCCGAGAATCCTGGATCCTGAGCACTTTCCCGGAGTGGGGTAGCTGGCTGAATGAAGAAATTGAACAAGAGCAGGTCGCCCCTGGCACATTTGCGATGTGGTGGCTAGGCTGCACCGGGATCTGGCTGAAATCAGAAGGTGGCACCAACGTTTGCGTTGATTTCTGGTGCGGCACTGGCAAACAAAGTCACGGTAACCCGTTAATGAAACAGGGTCACCAGATGCAGCGCATGGCTGGCGTGAAAAAACTGCAGCCAAACCTGCGCACCACCCCGTTTGTTCTTGATCCGTTTGCGATTCGCCAGATCGACGCGGTACTGGCGACTCACGATCACAACGATCATATCGACGTTAACGTCGCTGCTGCCGTGATGCAGAACTGTGCTGATGACGTACCATTCATTGGACCGAAAACCTGCGTTGATTTGTGGATTGGCTGGGGCGTACCGAAAGAGCGTTGCATCGTGGTCAAACCGGGCGATGTTGTAAAAGTGAAAGACATTGAAATTCATGCGCTTGACGCTTTCGACCGTACTGCACTGATCACCCTGCCTGCCGATCAAAAAGCGGCTGGCGTACTGCCAGATGGCATGGACGATCGCGCAGTAAACTACCTGTTCAAAACCCCTGGCGGTTCCCTGTATCACAGTGGCGATTCCCACTACTCTAACTATTATGCGAAGCACGGTAACGAACATCAGATCGATGTGGCGTTAGGATCGTATGGTGAGAACCCGCGCGGTATTACCGACAAAATGACCAGCGCCGATATGCTGCGTATGGGTGAAGCCCTGAATGCGAAAGTGGTTATCCCGTTCCACCACGACATCTGGTCAAACTTCCAGGCCGATCCGCAAGAAATCCGCGTGCTGTGGGAGATGAAAAAAGATCGTCTGAAGTATGGCTTCAAGCCGTTTATCTGGCAGGTGGGCGGCAAATTTACCTGGCCGTTGGATAAAGACAACTTCGAGTACCACTATCCGCGTGGTTTCGATGATTGCTTCACTATTGAACCGGATCTGCCGTTCAAGTCATTCCTGTAATCTGTCGTTTATACCGGATAGCGTGGAGTAGTTCGCGCTATCCGGCGTAGTATTTCCTGGCTATTTCAAATATCATCTAAAAAAATCAAATTTTATCGGAATAGCTCATGACTGAAGCACAAAGACATCAAATCCTCCTGGAAATGCTCGCACAATTGGGCTTTGTGACCGTTGAGAAAGTCGTTGAGCGTCTGGGAATTTCGCCTGCCACTGCGCGACGCGATATCAATAAACTTGACGAAAGCGGCAAACTGAAAAAAGTGCGCAATGGCGCAGAAGCTATTACCCAACAGCGCCCGCGCTGGACGCCGATGAATCTGCATCAGGCGCAGAATCACGATGAAAAAGTACGTATTGCTAAAGCGGCCTCGCAGCTGGTTAATCCGGGCGAAAGCGTAGTCATCAACTGCGGCTCCACCGCGTTTCTGCTTGGGCGGGAAATGTGTGGCAAGCCTGTGCAAATCATCACTAATTATCTACCGCTGGCAAATTACCTGATCGATCAGGAGCATGACAGCGTGATCATTATGGGCGGACAGTACAACAAAAGTCAGTCCATCACTTTAAGCCCGCAAGGTAGCGAAAACAGTCTCTATGCCGGGCACTGGATGTTTACCAGCGGCAAAGGGCTGACAGCAGAAGGGTTGTATAAAACCGATATGTTGACGGCAATGGCAGAGCAGAAGATGCTGAGCGTGGTAGGGAAACTGGTGGTACTGGTTGATAGCAGTAAGATTGGCGAACGCGCGGGAATGCTTTTTAGCCGTGCCGATCAAATCGATATGCTGATCACCGGCAAAAATGCTAACCCGGAAATCCTGCAACAACTGGAAGCGCAAGGGGTCAGCATTCTGCGTGTTTAAAGATGCTGGCGGAAAAATGTCACGGCAGCATCTAACGCCTCAGGCGTAATGCGGTGACGCACGCCTGGCTGCCATGAACAGGTTAGCAGTTTATCCCGTCCCGTCTCGCTTAAGGCCTGCTGCAAACGTAGTGATTCGTCGGCAGGCACGACGTCATCGTCAAGGCCATGCCACAGCAGTAGAGGTCTGTCACCAAGTTGTTCCAGGTGGTTTGTCGCTTCCCACTCTGCCAGCTGCGCGACAATGTTATTGGATTCATTCTGCTGTGCTGCCGTTTCAGGTATCAGCGGTGGAAACAGTGAACGGGCGAGCAATGTAAAATAGCCCGATCCCATCATGCTGGCGGTACATTTCACCGTGGGGTGGCGAGCGGTAATTCCCAGTGCCGTCATCGCGCCCATCGACGCGCCACCGACTGCCAGACGGTCATCACGCAGCCAGTTTTCTTCGGCTATTGCCGCACGTAAGGTAGTGAATTCCTGCATACTTTGTAGCAAGATTTGCCAGAATTGATTTAACCGCCGCGCTGCGTCGCCACTAAAACGGCTACCGTGATCGGGCGCATCCGGCATGATCACCCGCAAACCAGCCTGCGCCAGCGCAACGGCAAAATAGCTATACACCAGACTGGACGAAGTAAAGCCGTGATAAAAAATCACACACGGTAACGGGGTATCTTTTTGCCCGACAGGATAAGCATGAAGAACGGGAATATCTGCCAGCTCGCGTGATTCTATTTCAATCATCTGTCTCTCCTTTTTGTCTGGTATGACATGAAGAAATCCTTAGCACAAGTTTCTGCTGGCGGTATTAGTTCATAATGTTGAGATGTGGGTTACGCTTTCGTCACGTTTTCATTCGAAAATCGCGTACCAGGTAACAATTCGGGAACATTCCCCCAAAGTTAAATTAATAAGGCACTACACTATGGTTAGCAGGAAACGTAATAGCGTTATTTACCGGTTTGCCAGTTTATTATTGGTGTTGATGTTAAGTGCCTGTAGCGCACTGCAAGGTACGCCACAGCCAGCACCGCCAGTAACCGACCATCCGCAAGAGATTCGCCGCGACCAGACGCAAGGGTTACAGCGAATAGGTAGCGTAAGTACGATGGTTCGGGGTTCTCCGGATGACGCATTAGCAGAAATCAGAGCGAAAGCTGTCGCTGCAAAAGCTGATTATTACGTTGTCGTCATGGTGGACGAAACCATCGTGACAGGACAGTGGTATCACAAGCCATTTTGTACCGTAAATAAATCAGACAACTTACATAGTCAGCTTTACATTGCTTTGCGTCCCTATGCGTTTACCTGTGCACAATAAATTACCGGCTGGAAGCCTGGGCGTTTATTACCGCGATGGAATGCCCTGCAACATGCGGGGAAACGAAAAATGGAGCTGACGATGAAACAATTACTTGCCTCACCCTCGCTGCAATTAGTGACTTATCCTGCGAGCGCCACGGCACAGTCTGCAGAATTCGCCAGTGCTGACTGCGTGACGGGCCTGAATGAAATAGGTCAGATATCAGTTAGCAATATTTCAGGGGATCCGCAGGACGTGGAACGTATCGTGGCGTTAAAGGCCGATGAACAAGGTGCGTCATGGTACCGCATTATTACCATGTACGAAGACCAGCAGCCTGATAACTGGCGCGTGCAGGCGATACTGTATGCGTGAGTGTCATCTACAGCAAATGAACAATGCCGGATGCGGCGCGAGCGCCTTGTCCGGCCTATAATTTTCACATATTTCATTGAGTTAATCGAAACCAGCGTTGCATCAGTCGTATACGCTTACACACACACTCCCCCCGTCGCCCGCAGCAATAAATCATTCTGGATCTGCTCTGACAACCGTACGCCGCCGCGCGTATCTAACATCACCTGACACCACGCCTGCGCCATTGGCGGAGAGGCATATTTCAACATTTGCGCACCGCAGCCCAGCAGGAATAGCTGATGAGTAATCTCTCGCCCCAGTTCTTCAGCAGGCTTACGCAGCTGCTGCTGTAAACGACGAACCGCGCGATCAAAATAGCGATCCTGCCCTTTCACTTCCACAAATGCTTCCGACAATAAGTCGTATACACCCGCTTGCTTATTGAGAACGCGCAGCACATCCAGGCACATAATATTACCGGAACCTTCCCAAATACTGTTTACCGGCATCTCCCGGTAAAGCCGCGGCAGCTCGCTCTCCTCGCAATAACCAATGCCGCCCAGCACCTCCATCGCTTCGGCCACAAACGGCATACCTCGTTTGCAGATCACAAATTTCGCCGCAGGCGTAAATAAACGCGCCCACAGGGCTTCTTTGGCATCGGCACGCCGGTCCCACGCTCGCGCAAGACGAAACAGCAACGCCGTTTGCCCTTCAAGCTGAAGTGCCATGCGACTTAAGACATGACGCATAAGGGGCTGTTGGATCAATGGATTACCAAAAACATGGCGTTGATGTGCATGATAAATCGCCAGCGAAAATGCACGGCGCATCATGGCATGGCTACCCAGGGCGCAATCAAAACGCGTCATCCCCCCCATTTTCAGGATCAGACGAATTCCTTCCCCTTCCTGCCCCAACAACCAGCCAATGGCATCCTGAAACTCCACTTCGCAGCTGGCGTTAGAGCGATTACCCAGCTTATCTTTCAGCCGCTCGAGGCGAATCGCGTTGCGTTGCCCGTCAGGCAAAAAGCGCGGCACAAAAAAGCAGGACAAACCGCCCGTAGTCTGCGCCAGCACCAGATGCGCATCGCTTTGCGGCACCGAGAAAAACCATTTATGCCCCACCAGCCGATAAGAGCCATCTTCCAGGCGCTCTGCGCGGGTGGTGTTGCTCATGACATCGGAACCACCCTGCTTTTCCGTCATTCCCATGCCAATCAACAAACCGCGTTTTTGCCCACCTGGCAATAAGTGAGAATCGTAGCGATCGCTCAACAGCGGCGTGGTCCAGTCCTGAAACGGCGTGGGTAACATCTGTAACAACAATGGCGTGGCGGCAAAGGTCATCGTTATCGGACATAACGACCCTGCCTCAACCTGTGCGTGCAACATAAAACGCGCCGCGCGCGCCACAAATGCGCCGGAGCGAGCGTCTTCTTCCCAGGCAAGATTGTGCACCCGATTGGTACATAGCGCCTGCATCAGCAGGTGCCAGGCGGGGTGAAAACGCACATCGTCCAGACGCCGCCCCTGGGCATCGTAGCGCAATAATTCAGGCGGATTCACATTCGCCAGCCGCCCCAGTTCAAGGGATTCAGCCGTCCCTAACTGCTGACCAATACTGGCTAGAAAATCGCTATCCCAGCCAGCACCTTCACGCGTTACCGCTTCGCAGAGCGCGCCATCAGACAGGTATAAGTTGCTGTTATTTAATGGCATAGGTTGATTAAAAACGGTGTGAGTTTGCCAGTGCACTGTGTCTCCCTCCATCAATGGCAGTCACCATTAGTATGGTCACTGCCATGGATTCATGACAGAAAGAGATTGCTAAAACATTCTTATCCAGCAATGTAATGCGGAACGAAACGTGAGGTGTCTTTGGTGATCAGCGTGTTATCTTCACGGATCCCCATTCCGCACGCTTCATCATCGACAATCCATCTACCGATGAGTGTGTAGCTATCGCCAAATCGCGGCAGAGGTTGAAACGCCTGGTAGATCATCGGTTCATCGGCGTAATCACCATCAGCGTGGTCAACGACGTTATTCTGACCGTCGAAAATGGTGACGTTTCCGCCTTCGCGTGAGTAGATCGGTTTACGCACATAGCTTTCGCCAGCGGCAATCTGCGGTTTTTCGCCCTCAAACCAGGATGCAAGAAGGTTAGGATGACTAGGAAAGAAGCGCCAAAGCAGCGGCATTAACCCTTTGTTGCTCAAGATACTTTTCCATAACGGCTCCACCCATTGCTCGCGGCGCTTGCGCAGCAGCGGACCGTTATCGTCACGCATCATCCACTCCAGCGGATACAGCTTAAATGCACGCTGGATGACATTATCATCAAGATCGGTCAGTACGCCGCCGACGCCCAAACCGAGATCTTCAATGTAGATAAACCGCGACTCCTGCCCTGCCTGCTGGGCGCAGTCCTGCAAGTACAGCACGGTACTCCTGTCTTCATCGGTGTCCTGACAGCAGCAAAAATAAAACGGTTCCCGACTGTAAAGCTCGCTAAAGCGCGAAATCAGGCGTTCCTGAATGGCATTGTACTGATCGGCATCACGCGGAATAATGCCGCTGCGCCGGGCATCTTCCAGCCACAGCCACTGGAAATAAGCCGATTCATACAACGAGGTTGGCGTATCGGCGTTGTACTCCAGCAGCTTCACCGGCGCATTGCCACACCAGGCAAAATCCATCCGGCCATACAGCGAAGGATCGCGTGCGCGCCAGCTTTCAGCGATCACATCCCAGTACAACGGAGGGATCGCCAGTTGCGTCAGGATCTCTTCGTCTTTAACCGCGCGATCCACCACCTCAAGGCACATCTGATGCAGTTCCGCAGTCGGTTTTTCGATCTGCTCTTCAATCTGGCGCAGAGTAAAACGGTAAGCCCGACTCTCGTCCCAATAGATTTCATTGTCGATGATATGAAAGTCGAAACCGTTGTCAGCGGCGATCTGGTCCAGATCCCGCCGCACAGGAACGTTGTGTCTCAGCATGATTAGCCTCCCCAATGCCCACGGGCGCTGGAAGAACGACCATAGCCGCCGCGAGAAACGGTTGACGCTTTTTTGGTGGTAAAGCCGCCCGAAGAGTAAGACTCTTTTTTGCCAGAACCGGAGCGCCAGGAGTAATCACCGGAAGTGTTGCGCCAGACGGGGCGCGAAGCAAAAGAGGAACCGCCGCTGTTATAAACAAACTGCTCATCGCGATCTTTACGAATAACCCGGCTTAACAAAAATCCAGAAACGACCGGGATCCAACTCTGTTCAACGTTGTCGTAGTAACAATTTTCATACTTAGACTGGCAATTCTGCTGAGTCATATTCTTCGGAACATCGGCATAAAACGCCGCTTTGGCGTTGTTCCAGCCATGAGCACAGATATCTGAATTATTACCGTCATCAATACAATCCTGCACAGTCGAGTAAAACGTTCCGTCGCCGTCGTTATCGACATCGCCACTATCGCCACAACCTTTCAATACGAAAAAAGCGGCACCGCCCATTAGCGCCAACGTTAAGTATTTTTGTGCGTAACGATTGCGACGCGGTTCAAAAGGATTATTCGGTCTACCAATGCGACTGATCGCTCCGTGACCAATTTTACTGTTATTTCTTGATTTGCGTTTTCTGGCCATGATCGTCCATTACCATGTCATACAAGCTGCGTTAAAAATACCGCCAGCCAGTGCGGCGGTTCCCATAAACATTCCTGCTGCGGTATTGTGATTAATAATTTTTTCGCTTAATGCGGGCATATAAAGTCTGACGCCAGCAAAAACGAGTAACTGAATCACCAGTGCGATCCCGCCCCAGGCGAAATAGTCTGGAATACTCACCGCATTGATTGCCGCACTGGATAACGGGATCACGTAACCCAACAATGTACCGCTGAACGCCAGTGACGCCGCGGTATTATTGTTTTTGATTAACTGCCATTCGTTGTGCGGTGTAATTTTAGAATAGATAAACAGAAAAATAATCACCATAGCCACGCCAATAAAAAAATAGGCACTAAAGGCAAGAAGAGAATCCAGTATATGCATTGTAAACGTCCTTGTAATTAACCAATAATATGAAGTGATGTCAGCGGGATATCGACACCCAACGCGCGCGAAAATAACCACTCTGGCTCGCCGAGATCGTTAAAAGATTCCTCACCATTTAGCAGCAAATATTCGTAAGTATCTTCGGTTACTTGCCGTTGGTAGCCCATGGTAAAATTATGGACCTCCCATTTGGCATGGTTTTGATTTTCTACTTTTTCCAGCATGTAGACGGGTTCGATATTTCCCGGTTCTTCACTGTTAAAAAATCGCTGCCAGCGTTTTTCCTGCCAGTTTAAGGTCATAGCCCCCATCGCTTTGGCGTTGATCGCCTCGCGCCAGTGACTCTCTTTACTGATACCGTAGCTCTCTTCATAGACAAAGAGCTTAATATCATCAATGTCATCAATATCTTCACCGCCGGTGGTATTGATTTGCAGAAATTCATCGCCCGAAGTGTAGTAGCGGAAAATCTGGCTACCGCCGCCCAGATCGATGCGGCTGACGGCGGCTACCGTAAATTCCTCACCCGGCAGCGCAATCAGCAATTCATCTTCCAGCAAACGAAACGCTAACGTGTCGAGCGTAAAACCACTATTGAGATGCAGACCCAGCGGACCGCGAGCGATAGCAGGCTTATTATCCTTGCCAAACAGACGCTGGAAAAAACCAGACATATTTTATCCTTAAAATAGTTGCCAGCCTTGCAGTGAGGCTGGCAAAAAAATTACTCGCCCTGTTGGCGTTGCAGTCTTGCTAATACATCCTGGGCGCTACTTTTATTGCTACCGCCTATTCCGGCTTCCGCCA
Organism: Escherichia sp. WS1450; assembly: GCF_046487395.1. Classification (NCBI taxonomy): domain Bacteria; kingdom Pseudomonadati; phylum Pseudomonadota; class Gammaproteobacteria; order Enterobacterales; family Enterobacteriaceae; genus Escherichia; species Escherichia sp. WS1450. Next base: position 84,528 of record NZ_JBJQJO010000019.1, on the reverse strand, counting down.
GCTTTTCATCAAGATCGCGACCGTCTGCGACTTTTTCCAACTGTGCGGCAGCATCCAGGCGAGCCTGACGTTCGGCCTGACGCGTTTGCAGGCGTTTTAAGGATTCTGCCGCTGTCGAAACGCTGGAAGATGCGCCAACGGTAGAGGTCGTTACAGCCTGTTGTGCACGCTGCATGGCTTCAGTGGCTTTAACGACTTCCATTTGCTGCTCAAACTGAGCGATACGCTGCGCTGTCGCTGTAACTGCTTTTTCCACGCCATCACGGGAGACTTCCAGATTCGACAACACTTGCTCTTCAGCGGTAATGAGATTCTCAAGGCGCGCGATTTCTTCAGCAACTTCGTTAATCAACGACGGATTAACGTTCTTGCTTAACGCTTCCAGCGCACGGGCTTCCAGACTGGCTTTGCGCTCACGTAAATCTTTCAGCTTATCGTGACTTAATTTCACCCGCGCCAGCAGATCAACGCGAGATTTTCCGGCTTTATCGAGTTCAGCTTTAGCGTCACGGATATGCTGTTCCAGCATGCGCACGCCCTGGGTTTCTTCAATGGATTCTTCCGCCTGGGAGATAAACGATTTCCCCAGCGTAAATAAACTTTTTAAAATTCCCATAAATACCCGTCCTTGTAATTAGAGTGAATATTCTTCTGTAATTTCAGCCAGATCCAATGCGTTATCTACCAGCGAGGTTATCTCAAGCAGGATATCTTCAAGAGAAGATTTAAGCGATAACGCCCCGAAAACAATGTAATACTCTTCCTGTTGTACGCTGGAGATCCCTACCGATGACAACGGCATCATCTTCTGATTTCTTAATAAGAAGGTATTAAATTCATCTGGATTGCTGATACTACTTACCGGACAAATAAAGGTTTCGATAATCATTTGGCGGGAAGTAAATAGAATATTGATTTGCAAATCGCCATAATCATTCATTTTAATAATTAATGCGTTCTCGCCATTTGTTACATCAATATTTTGTTCAGGTACAGTTTGCAGCGCCGTCGCCAGCGCCAACGGATTCCATGTCATATATTATTCCATATAAATTAAGTTTAAATATTAATAAAATGAATATTTGCAGTACGTAATTATCTTACCAGCTATAGACAAAAAAAAACCATCCAAATCTGGATGGCTTTTCAAAATTCAGAGGAACTAGCTGCGCTGTCGCACCGCTTCAAATAAGCAAATCCCTGTCGCCACAGAAACGTTCAGGGAAGAAACGCTTCCTGCCATTGGGATGCTGATCAACTCGTCGCAATGTTCACGAGTCAGGCGACGCATACCTTCACCTTCCGCGCCCATCACCAGTGCCAGCCGTCCGGTCATTTTGCTCTGATAAAGTGTATGATCCGCCTCACCTGCCGTACCGACGATCCAGATATTCTCTTCCTGCAACATACGCATGGTGCGCGCAAGGTTAGTCACCCGAATCAGCGGAACACTTTCTGCCGCGCCGCAGGCTACTTTTTTCGCCGTGGCGTTGAGCTGTGCGGAGCGATCTTTCGGCACAATCACCGCATGAACACCAGCGGCGTCCGCGCTACGCAGGCACGCGCCGAGGTTGTGCGGATCGGTTACGCCGTCGAGGATCAGCAGGAACGGTTGATCGAGCGAAGCGATCAGATCCGGCAGATCGTTTTCCTGATACTGCCGTCCTGGCTTCACACGGGCGATAATGCCCTGATGCACGGCACCGTCGCTTTTCTCGTCGAGATACTGACGGTTCGCCAACTGGATAACCACGCCCTGGGACTCAAGGGCGTGAATCAGCGGTAACAGACGTTTATCTTCACGGCCTTTTAAAATAAAGACTTCCTGAAAACGTTCAGGGGCGCGCTCCAGCAGGGCCTGCACTGCGTGGATGCCGTAAATCATTTCGCTCATTAATGTACTCGTTGTTTACGTTTTGCCGGGAGCGCCACGCTTGCCCGGCCTACGGATAATTCACCCTCTTCTGTTTGAAGAGGGTAATGATCACTCTGCCACTTTTTTCTTCGCCGCACGCTTTGCTTTGGTCGCTGCAGCTATTTTCTGCGTTTTCGCCGATGGCTTTTTCGCTTTTCTCGCGTCTTTCTTCGCCGCTTTCGGCTTCGTTTTTTTCTCACCGCGGAAGGCGCTGTCTGGCTCAAAGTTTACCTTTTTACCGACCTGACGACGCTTGCCGCCTTTTTTACCTGCATCGCCTTTTTTCGCTTTCTCGCGCGCCGTTTTACCGACGTTGCGCGGTGCGCGTTCGCTGGAGATCAGGCTAAAGTCGATTTTACGCTCGTCCATATTAACCGCTTCGACGCGAACTTCCACGCGATCGCCCAGGCGATAAGTCTGGCCGCTGGATTCACCCATCAGGCGTTGCCCTACCTGGTCAAAGCGATAGTAGTCATTGTCCAGCGAAGAGACATGGACCAGACCATCAATGAACAAGTCGTCCAGACGGACGAAGAAGCCAAAGCCAGTGACGCTGGAAATTACGCCTTTAAAGACGTTACCTACCTGGTCGAGCATGAAGTCACACTTCAGCCAGTCAGCTACATCGCGTGTTGCTTCGTCGGCACGACGTTCCGCCATCGAACAGTGCTGACCCAGTTGCAGCATCTCTTCCATCGAATAATGGTAACCACCGGTTTCAGTGGTATTGCCCTGATGCCCCTGCTCTTTCGCCAGCAGATATTTAATGGCGCGGTGCAGCGTCAGGTCAGGATAACGACGAATCGGCGAAGTAAAGTGCGCATAGGACTGCAACGCCAGACCGAAGTGACCACGGTTTTCCGGATCGTAAATCGCCTGTTTCATCGAGCGCAGCAGCATGGTTTGCAGCATTTCTGCATCAGGACGATCGGCAACCGACTCCAGTAGCTCCGCGTAATCACGCGGTTCCGGCTTGTTACCGCCCGGCAATTCCAGCCCCAGCTCCGCCAGCACTGAACGGAAAGAGGTAATTGCTTCGGTGCTCGGCTTGTCGTGAATACGGAACAGTGCTGGTTCCTTGGCTTTCTCAACGAAACGCGCCGCCGAGATATTCGCCAGAATCATACACTCTTCAATTAATTTGTGTGCGTCGTTACGCTGGGTCTGTTCGATACGTTCAATACGGCGTTCAGCGTTGAAAATGAACTTCGCTTCTTCGCTCTCAAATGAGATCCCACCACGTTCTTCACGGGCTTTATCCAGCACTTTATAGAGGTTATGCAACTCTTCGAGATGCTTAACCAGCGGGGCGTACTGCTCGCGCAGATCCTGATCGCCCTGCAGAATATGCCAGACTTTGGTGTAGGTCAGACGTGCGTGAGAGCTCATTACCGCTTCATAGAATTTGTAGCCAGTCAGGCGGCCTTTCGACGAAACCGTCATCTCGCACACCATACACAGGCGGTCTACCTGCGGGTTAAGCGAACACAGACCGTTAGAGAGCACTTCCGGCAGCATCGGGATAACCTGCGAAGGGAAGTACACCGACGTACCACGGTTACGCGCTTCTCTGTCCAGCGGCGTTGGAGGGCGCACATAGTAGCTGACGTCGGCAATCGCGACCCATAAACGCCAGCCGCCGCCGCGTTTTTTCTCGCAGTAAACCGCATCGTCAAAGTCACGGGCGTCTTCGCCATCAATGGTGACCAGCGGTAAATCGCGCAGATCAACACGGCCCGCTTTTGCTTCTTCCGGCACTTCTTCTTTCAGCCCGGCAACCTGTTGCTCAACAGCCTGCGGCCAGATGTACGGAATTTCATGGGTACGCAGAGCAATATCAACCGCCATGCCGGTGCCCATATTGTCGCCAAGTACTTCGACGATTTTACCCACCGCTTTGGTACGGCGAGTCGGGCGTTGGGTCAGTTCAACCACCACCACAAAGCCCATCCGCGCGCCCATGATCTGATCGGGCGGGATTAAGATATCGAAGCTCAAACGACTGTCGTCAGGAACCACAAAGCCGACGCCCGCTTCGGTAAAGTAGCGACCAACAATCTGGCTGGTTTTTGGTACCAGTACGCGGACGATACGCGCTTCACGACGACCTTTACGGTCAGCGCCCAGCGGCTGCGCCAGCACCTGATCGCCATGAATGCAGGTTTTCATCTGCTCGCTGGAGAGATACAAATCATCTTTACGCCCTTCAACCCGCAGAAAGCCGTAGCCATCACGGTGGCCAATAACGGTACCTTTCACCAGGTCGAGGCGTTCCGGCAGCGCATAGCACTGACGACGAGTGAAGACCAGTTGACCATCGCGCTCCATCGCGCGCAGGCGGCGACGCAGGCCTTCAAGCTGCTCTTCGCCTTCAATGTGCAGTTCTACCGCCAGCTCATCACGGCTGGCCGGTTTTTCACGTTTGGTTAAATGTTCGAGGATAAATTCCCGACTAGGGATGGGATTCGCGTATTTTTCAGCTTCGCGTTCCTGGAATGGATCTTGTGACATCTCGGTTCCTCCGTTGTCATCTCTGATGAAGATTTTCGTCACTCCACCAGCAATAATTTATAAAGCGGTTGATTCTCTTCAACCAAATCGGCAAGCGTGTAGTTATCCAGTTCCGTAAGAAAACTTTGCACGGCCTTAGAAAGCGCCTGTTTCAACCGACAGGCAGGTGTAATGTGGCAAAACTCACTGCTGCAATTCACCAGCGATAAGGGCTCCAGCTCGCGCACCACATCACCAATACGTATCGCACTCGCCGGTTTACCCAGACGAATGCCGCCATTTTTTCCACGAACAGCAGTCACGTAGCCGGCACGACTAAGTTGATTGATTATTTTGACCATATGATTACGGGAGACGCCGTAGACGTCAGTCACTTCAGAAATACTGGTCATCCGCCCTTCTGGCAATGACGCCATGTAGATCAGCGCACGTAATCCGTAATCAGTGAAACTCGTTAACTGCACATCAACCTCAAAAGGGAAATCGGGAAAAAATACATTTATATTGATGATAAACCAGCCACAAGCTGTGTCGCTAATTTATTTCAGTTCGGGGAAGGAAAAAAGCGAGGATTTAACACTGTGTCGGATAGCGTAATGGCTTACCCGACACAGCAATGTATCACACTGTTAGCCCGGCAGGCAAAATATCTGCCAGGCGTACCAGAATTACGCGTCGAACGGGTCGCGCAGAATCATGGTTTCAGTACGATCCGGACCGGTAGAGATGATATCGATCGGCACACCGGTCAGCTCTTCAATACGCTTGATGTAGTTCAGCGCCGCCTGCGGCAGGCCGCTACGATCTTTCACGCCGAAGGTGGATTCAGACCAGCCCGGCATGGTTTCGTAAATCGGCTCTACACCTTTCCAGTCGTCAGCTGCCAGCGGAGTGGTAGTCACTTCACGACCATCCGGCATACGGTAAGCCACGCAGAGTTTCACCTCTTTCAGGCCATCCAGAACGTCCAGCTTGGTCAGGCAGAAGCCAGACAGGGAGTTCAGCTGTACCGCACGACGAACGGCAACGGTGTCCAGCCAGCCGGTACGACGACGACGACCCGTAGTTGCGCCGAATTCGTTACCCTGCTTGCAGAGGAACTCGCCAGTTTCATCAAACAGTTCAGTCGGGAACGGACCTGCACCCACACGAGTGGAGTAAGCTTTGAGGATACCCAGAACGTAATCAACATAACGCGGGCCCAGGCCGGAACCGGTCGCCACGCCACCAGCAGTGGTGTTGGAAGATGTTACGTACGGATAAGTACCGTGGTCGATATCCAGCAGCGTACCCTGAGCACCTTCGAACATGACGAAATCGCCACGCTGACGCGCCTGGTCGAGCAGGTCAGAAACGTCAACCACCATAGAAGTCAGGATGTCGGCAACAGCCATCGTATCATCCAGAACTTTCTGGTAATCAACCGCTTCAGCTTTGTAGTAGTTAACCAACTGGAAGTTGTGATATTCCATCACTTCTTTCAGTTTTTCAGCGAAGGTTTCTTTGTCGAAAAGGTCGCCAACACGCAGACCGCGACGTGCCACTTTATCTTCATAAGCAGGCCCGATACCACGACCGGTGGTGCCGATCGCTTTCGCGCCACGCGCTTTCTCACGCGCGTTATCCAGCGCAACGTGATAATCAAGGATCAGCGGACATGCTTCAGACAGCAGCAGACGCTCACGAACGGGGATGCCACGGTCTTCCAGTTCTTTCATCTCTTTCATCAGCGCGGCTGGAGACAGCACAACACCGTTACCGATGATGCTGGTTACATTCTCGCGGAGAATACCTGATGGAATAAGATGGAGAACGGTTTTTTCACCGTTGATTACGAGAGTATGGCCTGCGTTGTGACCGCCCTGGTAGCGTACAACATATTTAGCCCGTTCAGTCAGAAGATCGACGATCTTACCTTTACCTTCGTCACCCCATTGGGTGCCCAGTACGACGACGTTGTTACCCATTTTTCAAAATCACCGTTTGCTTAAAAATGGATTCTACCATCGCTTTTTCAGAGTTACAGCACTTTTTGCACTCAAAAATGACCTCGATCAGTCTGTTTTTTGTTCAGCCAATCGTTTTCCTCAACATGTAGTAGACCACAACGCCCGCAACCACAAGTCCACCGCCAAAACGACGTAAAATATTATCGGGCAAATTGGTCATCGCAGAGATCATCTTCTTCCATGCCTTCGGGTAAAGCATCGGCCCTAAACCTTCCAGTACCAAAACCAGGGCAAGCGCCAGCCAGATTGTCGAATTCATTCATTATCCTTATAGAAAAAGAAAACCACCGACATCCCTGAGGATGCGGTGGCTTTATTGACCTGTACCGCAGTCGTTATATTAACGCGTTGCGGAAGTCGGCGTCTTCATGTAGCGGAAGAAATCGCTGTCCGGGCTCATGACCATCACGTCCTGATTGCCAGAGAAGCTGTTCTCATAAGCACGCAGGCTACGGATGAATGCGTAGAAGTCCGGATCTTTACTGAATGCATCAGCAAACAGTTTGGCTGCTTCGGCATCGCCTTCACCACGCATGATGCGGCCCTGACGCTCAGCTTCTGCCAGCGTTCTGGTCACTTCATAGTCGGCAGTCGCGCGCAGTTTTTCAGCTTCTTCCTGACCTTGTGAACGGTGACGACGCGCTACCGCTTCACGCTCGGCGCGCATACGGTTGTAGATCGCTTCAGACACTTCGGTCGGCAGGTTGATCTGCTTGATACGCACATCGACAACTTCAATACCCAGCGCCGCCATACTGTTCGGGTTGATGACCGGAACTTTGCCCTTCGTCTCAGCCGTTACGCGCTCTGCCGCTTCGGCAATGGCGTTATCTGCCGCCGGGGTAGTAACTTCATCTTCTGTACCCGCAGAACCGGAGTTCAGCGCGTCACGTACTTCGAGGGTCAGACGACCACGGGAATCAGTGACGATATCTTTCACGTCCAGGCGACCAATTTCAGAACGCAGACGGTCAGAGAACTTACGTTTCAACAGCACTTCCGCTTGCGAAATGTCGCCACCACCCGTTGCCAGGTAGTAACGGCTGAAATCGCTGATGCGCCATTTGATGTAAGAGTCGACGATCAGGTCTTTCTTCTCTTTGGTCACAAAGCGGTCGGCCTGGTTGTCCATGGTCTGAATACGTGCGTCGAGCATTTTCACCGTTTCAATGAACGGTATCTTGAAATGCAGACCCGGCTCATAAACCAGAGGTTTGTTGTCATCGTCACGCAGTACCTTACCAAAACGCAGCGTAATACCGCGCTCACCTTCTTTGACGACAAAGACAGACATGTAAAGCACTACCAGCACGATGATGATAATCGCGATAACTGACTTACGCATCGTTATTCCCCCTGACGCTGGTAGTCGTTACGCTGCGCGTTGGCGCGGCGTTGGTCCATAATATCGCCCTGACTGGTGGACGACGTGTTGCTTGCTCCACTGGTTGTGGAGGAAGAGGCTGGCGGCAGACGCAGCAGATTGCTGGCACCGTTATCGCTCTTCGCCGCAGGGGCGTTACCACCTTTCAGCATCTGGTCTAACGGCAGAACCATCAGGTTGCCACCTTTATCGTTAACCAGCACTTTGCGGGTGTTACCCAACACTTTTTCCATCGTCTCGATATACAGACGCTCGCGAGTAATTTCCGGCGCGGCTTTATATTCCGGCAGAAGTTTAGCAAAGCGCGCCACTTCACCCTGAGCTTCCAGGATGGTCTGGGCCTTGTACGCACGCGCCTCTTCGAGGATACGTTGCGCCTGACCGTTCGCACGCGGCTGAACTTCGTTGGTATACGCTTCTGCTTCACGAATGTATTGCTGTTCGTTTTCACGCGCGGCAATCGCATCGTCAAACGCCGCTTTTACTTCTTCCGGCGGACGAGCTGCCTGGAAGTTGACGTCCAGCAGAGTGATACCCATGTCATACGGACGAATCGTCTCTTCCAGTTCGCGCTGAGTATCGCTACGAATCACGGTACGACCTTCCGTCAGAATGCGGTCCATGGTGTATTTACCGATAACCCCACGCAGGGCACTGTCGGTAGCCTGACGCAGGCTGTCATCCGGGCTGGTCACGCTATACAGATATTTTTCCGGATTGGTGACGCGGTACTGCACGTTCATCTCAACGCGCACTACGTTCTCGTCCGACGTCAGCATCACACCAGAAGCGGCCAGTTCACGCACGGCTTCCACGTTCACCGGTTTGACTTCGTCGATAAACGTCGGTTTCCAGTTCAGACCCGGCTCAACCAGATGGCTGAATTTACCAAAGCGTGTTACCACGCCACGTTCGGCTTCTTTAATGGTATAGAAACCACTGGCCGCCCAGATAATGACAATCGCTGCCGCTGCGATGGTAACGACACGACCGCCAAGCTGCGGGCGCGGGCCTTGCGATGAACTGCCACCGCCAGATCCAGTGCCTTTACCGCCGCCCAGACCACCAAGCTTTTTGCTCAGCTTGCGGAAGATATCATCTAAATCAGGTGGCCCTTGATCGCGACCGCCTTTGTTTCCATTTCCCTCAGAGTTGCCGCCAGGTTTGCTGCTTCCCCACGGGTCGCGGTCTTGTCCGTTATTACCGGGCTGATTCCACGCCATGTTTGTGCTCCATATTTGTTATGCGGTGATCCCTGTTGTCTTTCGACGCCAGAGGATATGACTCCACGCTTCAGACGCTACGCCGTTAGATCAGGTAATCGATCAACGCCGGTTCTTGTTTACAGAGGCGACGCCAGTCAACGATCGGCATACGAACTTGCAGACTTACGCTGCCGTCCTCCTCCATCCACTCTTTTTCTATTGCCTGAAGCTGATAAAAACGACTTCTCAGACGCCCTTCCTGCGGTGGCAGACGCAATGTATGCTGCGCCACCTCGCCGGAAAGCCGCTCCGTCAAAGCCTGAAAAAGCTGTGGTATCCCCGCTCCGGTCTGTGCGGAAAGCCAGACACGGATCGGTTTGTTCTCTTCATCCCGATCAATACGCGGTTCGAAATCTTCCAGCATATCGATCTTGTTCATCACCAGCAGGGTTGGGATCTCGTGAGCGTCGATCTCTTCAAGAACCGTATTCACCGCTTCGATGTTTTCTTGTACACGTACATCCGCCGCATCAATGACGTGCAGCAGCAATGTGGCTTGCCGCGTCTCTTGTAACGTGGCTTTAAATGCCGCCACCAGATCGTGCGGCAGGTGGCGAATAAACCCTACGGTATCTGCCAACACGGTTTCACCGACATCCGCGACGTCAATACGCCGCAACGTCGGGTCGAGGGTGGCAAACAACTGGTCTGCCGCGTAGACCCGCGCTTCGGTGATGCGATTGAAAAGGGTAGATTTACCGGCGTTGGTATATCCCACCAGCGAAACAGTAGGAACGTCGGCTTTGATACGCGATTGCCGCCCCTGCTCACGCTGCTTTTCAACTCTTTCCAGGCGCGACTGTATCTGCACGATGCGATTACGCAACAAACGACGGTCGGTTTCGAGCTGGGTTTCACCCGGACCACGCAAACCAATCCCGCCTTTCTGTCTTTCAAGGTGGGTCCAGCCACGCACCAGGCGCGTAGCCAGATGGCGCAGCTGCGCCAGCTCAACCTGCAACTTACCCTCATGGGTACGCGCACGTTGGGCGAAAATATCTAAAATAAGGCCGGTGCGGTCGATGACACGACACTCGCACAAACGCTCCAGGTTACGCTCTTGCGCCGGGCTCAGGGCATGGTCAAAAAGAACGACCGAAGCACCCGTCGCTTTGACAGCTTCCGCAATTTCAACTGCTTTACCTTCACCTACAAAATACTTTGGGTGCGGCGCTTTACGGCTACCGGTAATCACCTGCAATGCTTCGACACCGGCGGAAGAGACCAGAGATTCAAACTCCTGGAGATCTTCCATATCTTTGTCTTGCGTAAAATAGATGTGTACCAGTACCGCCTGCTCACCAGCATCATAACGGTCAAACAAGCGTATAACCCTCTAAATAGATCAGCGGGGAACGCAGGATCGCTGGCTCCCCGTGTAAAAAAACAGCCCGAAACCTTATTCGGTTTCTTCGCTGTCCTGTTGCGCGGAAGTATTCTGCGCGCTGCTACCATGATGGTAGTTACTGCTGGTACCGCCACCGGCGTTGTTACTGTGATGAGAAACCGGGCGAGACGGGACAACAGTAGAAATCGCGTGCTTGTAAACCATCTGGCTGACCGTGTTTTTCAACAGGATCACGAACTGATCAAAAGACTCGATTTGCCCTTGCAGCTTAATACCATTCACCAAATAAATAGAAACTGGAACACGTTCCCGACGCAGTGCGTTCAGGAACGGATCTTGTAAAGATTGCCCCTTAGCCATTCTCTCTTTTCCTTATATGCTTATTTGTACTTTGAACCTTTCGATTCTGAAAAAATTGCGCACGATACGTCTCAATTGTACACATTCAGCCTGCGATAGCACCAACAACCTGTAATACTTCGTCACGCGCTTGTTCTGGTTTTTCACTGTCAAGCCAGTGAACCCCTTCCCAACCACGCAGCCAGGTTATCTGCCGCTTCGCCAACTGTCTCGTGGCGCAAACACCTCGATAAACCATTTCATCGTATGAGATTTCGCCTTCAAGGTAAGACCACATCTGGCGATAACCCACGCAACGAATGGAAGGCAAGTCCGTATGCAAATCTCCTCGGGCAAAAAGCGCCCGGACTTCTGCTTCAAAACCTGAAGCCAACATCTGATGAAAACGCTGCTCAATTCGTTGATGGAGCAGTTCACGGCTCGCCGGGGCGATGGCGAACTGATGCACCTGATACGGTAGAGCGTCTCCTGACGTTTGCGTCAGTTCCGTTAAAGTTTTACCCGAAATGAAAAAAACTTCCAGTGCCCGGGAAAGCCTTTGTGGATCATTTGGATGAATCCTTGCTGCCGCAACCGGATCGATCTCCTGAAGTTGACGATGCAATGACTCCCAACCTTGCTCTGCCGCCTGTTGCTCAATTCTGGCCCGCACTTCCGGGTCCGCCGACGGTAGCGGCGACAACCCTTCCAGCAATGCCTTGAAATACAACATCGTACCGCCCACTAACAGTGGGATCCGCCCCGCCGCGGTGATATCGGCCATTTCCGCCAGCGCATCGCGGCGAAAATCAGCAGCCGAGTAAGCCTGCGACGGATCGCGAATATCCAGCAATCGGTGCGGCGCGGCGAGTAACTCTTCAGCGTTCGGCTTCGCCGTCCCGATATCCATCCCTTTGTAAATAAGGGCAGAATCAACGCTTATCAACTCTACTGGTAAAATTTTACGCAGCTCAATGGCTAACGCCGTTTTACCGGAGGCCGTCGGCCCCATCAAAAAAATCGCCTTAGGCAGGCTCGCCTTACTGATATCACTCATCTTTCAGGGCTTTTATCGCCGGATGTAAATCAACAGATTGTAACAGACCACCCGGCGGCGTTTTCACAAGTTGCGGACATAACCGTTCCACGTCCGCCAGCAGGGTTATGGCCTGCGCCATTGACCACTGCGCATGTTCGCTCATCAGATTTCGTGCAATCCACTGCGCAATATTGCCAGGTTCGAATACGGACTGCTTCGCCAGGTAGCCTATCAGTTCAGGAATCAAGATTTGTAAATTTTGTTGGCGTAAGGGTAAAGGCACGGCCCTGATGGTCACATGCTGCGCATCGGACTGGAAATCAATACCCAATTCCGCCAGGGCAGACTGCGCTTTTTCTAATGCCGATTTTTCTTCACCAGAAACTTTTAGCCGCAGCGGAATCAGCAACGGCTGGGCGCAAACTGGCGCTTCACCCGGCGTCAGTTGCGCCTGACGCAGCCAACGTTCTGCCACTGGCAAGGCTAAAAGTGAAATGTTGCCGTCGCGCTCCAGCAACGCACAGTCGGAATGGACGATAGTCAGTACCCGACCAAAACTCTGACTGTTCGCCGCAAGTGCAGGTTCCTGCGGTTCTGGCGCTTTTGGTTTTTGCATCGGCGCGGGCGTTTGCAAAAGCTGGCGATACACTTCACCTTGCTGTTTCTGGTAACCTGGCTGCGCATTCGGCCAAGGGGCAGCCGGACGACTGCCTGAGGCGGGCGCAGGAGTGTAACGCGGAGCTACTGGCTCACGAACTGCCGGTTCAGCAAAATGATTGCGCCCCGCCGCCACGCGGTTTTCCGGGATGGCGCGCGGTGCAGGTTGTGGTTCATCGTCCAGCGGTAGCGGCGTTTCCAGTTGCTGTTGTAGCACGCTCAGCACGCCCTGATAGATAAAATCATGCACCAGACGCGACTGATGGAAACGCACTTCGTGTTTGGCAGGGTGCACGTTGACGTCCACCTGATGTGGGTCGATCTCCAGATACAGCACAAATGCCGGTTGCTGATCGGCCCCCAGTTTGTCTTCACAGGCCTGGCGGATCGCGTGATTGATCAGGCGATCGCGCATCATGCGACCATTCACATAGCAATACTGAATTTCCGCCAGTGCGGGCGTGGTGTGATTCGGATCTGCCACCCAGCCGCGCAGCGTAAGATCGCCGTGTTGCCATTCAATCGCCAGCGCTTGTTCGAGAAAAGCGGTGCCGCAAATCGCGCCTAAGCGCCGTTCTTTTTGCCCGCCTTCCGGCACTGCGCGGTACTGACGCACAATTTTACCGTTATGCGACAGGTTGATCGTGACGTCGAAACGCGCCAGCGCAATGCGGCGAATAATTTCATCGATATGGTTAAATTCGGTTTTCTCGGTGCGCAGGAATTTGCGCCGCGCCGGGGTGTTGTAGAACAGATCCAGCACCTCCAGCGTCGTTCCCACCGGATGCGCCGCCGGTTTTACCGTCACGTCCATATCGCGCCCTTCGGCATAGGCCTGCCAGGCTTCCTGCTGTTCTGCGGTACGTGAAGTGAGCGTCAGGCGGGAAACCGAACTGATACTCGCCAGCGCCTCACCGCGAAAGCCCAGGCTGATAATGGCTTCGAGATCGTCCAGAGAGGCGATTTTACTGGTGGCATGACGCGCCAGCGCCAGCGCCAGCTCATCTTTTTTGATACCGCAGCCGTTATCACGAATGCGGATAAGTTTCGCCCCACCGCGTTCGATATCAATATCGATACGCGTCGCACCTGCATCGAGGCTGTTTTCCACCAGTTCTTTGACTACCGACGCAGGTCGCTCGACCACCTCACCTGCGGCAATCTGGTTCGCCAGTTGTGGCGGTAAGACCTGAATTGGCATCAATAATCCTTAGTTTGGCAGCGTGCGATCTGGCGTCGTCACCGTACTGGCCGTTTGTGCCGCTGCACCCTGCGGCGCAGATTGCATCGGATGCGCAAGGAAATAATTGCGCAGGCCTTTGTAAATGGCTTCTGCCAGCTGTTGTTGGTAATCGTCGCTCGCCAGCAAACGTTCTTCGCTGTTGTTGCTGATAAAACCGGTTTCGACCAGTACTGACGGGATATCCGGCGAACGCAGAACACCAAGGCTGGCATGTTCTGGCCGACGTTTATGTATTTCGCCAATGCGTTGCAACTGACTGATCATACTGGTCGCTACATCATACCCTACCCGCTGGGAATGACCGAACTGTAAATCCAGCACCGCCTGGCTTAAATAGGGGTCAGACTGACTGTTCGCCAGCACATCGCCCGCTCCGCCCAGTAGCTCCGACTGTTTCTCGTGCTGCTCCAGCCAGCTGGCCATTTCGCTGTTGGCGCGACGGTTAGAGAGCACCCATACGGAAGCGCCAGTCGCACTGCGGTTCGGTGCGGCATCAGCGTGAATCGACACGAGGAAATTGGCGTTTTGCTTACGTGCCACATCGCTGCGCCCCATCACCGAGATAAAGTAATCCCCGTCACGAGTTAAAACGCCTTTAAACATCGGATCGTCATTGAGCAAAGTACGCAATTTACGTGCGATGGCGATGGTGACATTTTTCTCCCGCGTACCGCCGGGGCCGATAGCGCCAGGGTCCTGACCGCCGTGTCCTGCATCAATAGCGATGATAATTTTATCGCCAGTGTTAGCCGTCGCACGCGCTGCCGGACGCGTTACCGTATTACTGCTGATAACACCTGTAGTGCGGTTACTTTCCGTTTTAAACGGATTGCGCGCCGGTTCGCTGACGCGCGGTGCGACAACCGCAGGCGTTTCAACGCGTTTCGCAACCACAGGCGGCGGAGGAGGCGGTGGCGGCACATCGGCGTTAATCGTAAAGACGACAGTGTAATTGCTGCCATTCTGCCGCTTCACCGCTTCGGTTTTACCGTTTTCGGTAAGATCGACCACCAGCCGTAGCGTTTGTGCATCTTTAGGCGTTCCGGAGCGAATCGCCTTCACCAGATTATTGCCGCTAAACAACAACGGCAGCCCCTGAATTACCCCCGTTTGTTTGATATCGAGCGCCACGGTGCGTTTGCTTTGATGGCTAAACGCATAATCAGGATCGCCAATAAAACTCAACGTTATCCGCGCCTGTTGGTTGCCGTTAGAAACCTGAATATCAGAGAGCGTCGCGGCGCCCACCTGCGCGCAAAGCAGCAGCAACGTCGCTACCAACCAATTTCTGATGCGATACATCATCCCGCCACCTTTCAAAGGTTAACCGGCTAAACGCGCCAGCAACAATTCACCCGCAGAGGAAACCGCACTCACGCGCGCCTCACGGCCTTGTGCCTGATAATCAATGTGTATTTCGACATCCGGGTCAGGAAGAACACCTGTACCTTGTTGTGGCCACTCCACCAGGCAGATGGCATCGTTGGCAAAATAATCGCGGATCCCCATAAACTCCAGCTCCTCGGGATCGGCAAGGCGGTACAAATCAAAGTGATAAACCATTAAATTGTCGAGCGTATAGGGTTCGACCAGCGTATAAGTGGGGCTTTTGACATTACCCTGATGACCCAGAGCTTGTAAAAAGCCCCGGCTAAAGGTGGTTTTACCTGCGCCTAAATTGCCATACAGATAGATTACGGTTGCGCCATCGCAGGCTTTCGCTACCCGCTCGCCCAGGTCTAATGTTGCCTGCTCATCAGGGAGCGGAATTACTCGATTCATCATGGTTTTTATCAGTCACTTCCGGGTTAACAATACGCTGTAGCGTGGAAAAGAGATCGGTTGCCAGCATCCCGCGCGTTCCAAAACGCGCCGCCAGTACGTCAGCTGCCGCACCGTGCGCGACACAGCCCGCACAGGCTGCATCATACGGCGACAGTTTTTGCCCAAGCAATGCGCCAATAATACCAGAGAGCACATCGCCCATGCCGCCGCTCGCCATGCCTGCATTACCGGCATCAATAATGCCTAAAGCGTCAGGATGGGCGGCGACCACGGTTCCGGCACCTTTCAGCACCGCTACGCCGCCATAACGTTGTACCAGACGTTTAGCGCAATGTAAGCGGTCACTTTCAATTTCAGCGACGGAACAGCCTAACAACCGTGCGGCCTCGCCAGGATGCGGCGTGATCACGCGATTGTGACGCTTATCGGGATTGATTGCCAGTAGGTTCAATGCATCGGCATCCCACAACATCGGTTTGCGAAAATTCTCAACTTTTTGCAGGGCTTTTTTCCCCCACTCTTGCTGGCCCAGTCCGGGACCAATCACCAGCACATCGGCCCATTCCAGGCTTTCGGTAAGAGAGTCCATAGTCAGTTCATGCACCATCAATTCCGGTCGTGCAGTCAGTAGCGGCGCAATGTTTTCACTGCGGGTCAGTACTCGAACTAAACCAGCACCAGCACGCAGTGCCGCTTCCCCCGTCATACGAATAGCTCCCGCCGTGCCGTGATCGCCGCCAATAATCACCACTCTCCCGTGATCGCCTTTATGCGATGTCGGGCGACGCGGTTTCAGCCAGTGAGAAAGTTGTTCTGCCGAAAACCGCTGAATTTTCGTCTCCTGACCTGCCAGCCAGCTATCCAGCCCCAGTGAGTCAAAATGCAGTTGTCCGGTAACATCCCGCGCTTTTCCAGTGAGCAAGCCTGGTTTCAGCGCAATAAAAGTGATGGTGTGATCGGCGTTGATCACCGCGCCTGGCGTAGCGCCAGTTTCAGCCAGCAGGCCGGAAGGGATATCAACCGCCACAATCGGCGCAGGATGGGAATTAGCGTGGTCGATTAACTGGCTAATGGATTCGCGGGGTGCTTGCTGCAAGCCGGTACCGAGCAGCGCATCAACAATCAGATCTACCGATTCGGGCCAGACAATATTCGAAGCATGGATCTCGCCTCCCGCGTTTAACCATGATTCGCGTGCCAGCGCGGCCTCTTCCGGCAACGGTTTGTCACTTTCCTGGGCCAGCAGCGTGACCTCAATACCGACCGCTTTGGCCAATCGCGCGACCACGTAGCCATCGCCGCCGTTATTACCATGACCGCACAGCACCAGCCAGTGGCGGGCGTCAGGATAAGCCGTGCGACACACCTGGAATGCGGCTTCGCCAGCGCGAAGCATCAGCTCATAGAGTGTGAGTCCCAGTGCATCTGCCGCCTCGCGTTCTCCGCGGCGGATATCGTCGGCGTGCCAGACGGTGTGTGGTATACTTACGGGGTTTTTCTTCATTGTATGGTCCGTCATGTCAGAGCCCCTCGATCTCAATCAGTTAGCGCAAAAAATTAAACAGTGGGGGCTGGAACTGGGCTTTCAGCAGGTAGGTATTACCGATACCGATCTCAGCGAGTCCGAGCCCAAACTGCAAGCATGGCTGGACAAACAATACCACGGCGAAATGGACTGGATGGCGCGTCACGGTATGCTGCGCGCTCGCCCCCATGAGTTATTGCCCGGTACGCTGCGCGTGATCAGCGTGCGGATGAATTACCTTCCTGCTAACGCCGCATTTGCCAGCACGCTGAAAAACCCTAAGCTCGGCTATGTGAGCCGTTATGCGCTGGGCCGTGACTATCACAAACTTCTGCGCAACCGACTCAAAAAGCTGGGCGAGATGATTCAGCAACATTGTGTTTCGCTGAATTTTAGACCGTTTGTCGATTCTGCGCCTATTCTCGAGCGCCCGTTAGCTGAAAAAGCTGGGCTCGGCTGGACAGGTAAGCACTCACTTATCCTCAATCGCGAGGCCGGTTCATTCTTCTTTTTAGGCGAATTGCTGGTCGATATTCCGCTGCCCGTGGATCAACCAGTCGAGGAAGGATGCGGTAAATGCGTGGCCTGTATGACGATTTGCCCGACCGGAGCCATCGTCGAGCCATATACCGTCGATGCTCGCCGCTGTATCTCTTATCTCACCATCGAACTGGAGGGGGCGATCCCGGAAGAGTTGCGACCGTTAATGGGAAACCGTATTTACGGTTGCGATGACTGCCAGCTTATCTGCCCGTGGAATCGCTATTCGCAACTCACTACAGAAGACGATTTCAGCCCGCGTAAGCCGCTACACGCACCGGAACTCATTGAGTTATTCGCCTGGAGTGAAGAGAAGTTTTTAAAAGTCACGGAAGGTTCGGCGATTCGCCGTATAGGTCACCTGCGTTGGCTGCGTAATATCGCCGTAGCATTAGGCAATGCCCCCTGGGATGAAACGATTTTGACAGCGCTGGAAAGTCGTAAAGGTGAGCACCCACTTCTCGATGAGCACATAGCGTGGGCGATTGCGCAGCAAATCGAGAGGCGAAATGCGTGCGTGGTCGAAGTGCAATTACCGAAAAAACAGCGTCTGGTTCGGGTGATTGAAAAAGGGTTACCGCGTGACGCCTGATTCATCCACAGCTTGTGAATAAAAATAAAAACGCATTGCAATTCAAGCCGGAAAAAATCGTCAAGTGATCGATACGACAAAACGAAATCTTAATTTTTAACTTATCTATCAATAGGTTAAAAAAATACTATTCACCGTGCGAAGTTTCTTTGAAATTAAGATTACAGCCTGAGACTGTGGATAACTCTGTTTACAAGAGTTTGTCAGAGACAACAAAAACCAGCAATAACGCATCGCGTCGCTGTGGATATTTTATTGAGAGAAGAATTTGGAGCGGGAAACGAGACTCGAACTCGCGACCCCGACCTTGGCAAGGTCGTGCTCTACCAACTGAGCTATTCCCGCTTGGGTGGTCTGTGCTTTACAGCACTTTCAAATTTTGGAGCGGGAAACGAGACTCGAACTCGCGACCCCGACCTTGGCAAGGTCGTGCTCTACCAACTGAGCTATTCCCGCTTAATCTTCGTCTTTCGAACCGCTACTGCCTTGGCTGCCTTCACTCACCTTAGTCACTTACTTTTGTAAGCTCCCAAGGATTCGTTCAGTTGCCGCCTTGTCGCAATTCGAAATACTGCGATTGGGTGGTCTGTGCTTTGCAGCACTTTTCAAATTTTGGAGCGGGAAACGAGACTCGAACTCGCGACCCCGACCTTGGCAAGGTCGTGCTCTACCAACTGAGCTATTCCCGCGTACTACTTAATTTTGCTTTCGTAATTTTCGCATTTCTGCGTCGTTACGGGAGGCGCATTATACGAGAAATCTTTCCCTCTGCAACCCCCCTAAAAAATTTTTTTTGAGTTTTTATCTCAAATGCTGAAATTATCAGCAAGACGTTCAATTTAGCGTCAAAATCACGCCGCCGCAAGTGGATTACGGCGCTTACGTGACCAGGTAAAAATTTACAGCTTGATAAAATGCTCGCGGTAGTAAGCCAGTTCTGCCACCGACTCACGGATATCATCCATCGCCTGATGCGTCCCCTGCTTGGTAAAACCATCAAGAATTTCCGGCTTCCAGCGGCGCGCCAGCTCTTTCAGGGTGCTGACATCGAGATAACGGTAGTGGAAGTAGGCTTCCAGCTCCGGCATGTATTTAAACAGGAAGCGACGATCCTGGCCGATGCTGTTACCGCAAATCGGCGATTTTCCCGCAGGCACCCACTGTTTTAAAAATTCGAGCGTTGCCAGTTCAGCTTCACGATCGCCCATCGTGCTCGCTTTCACGCGCTCCACCAGCCCGCTGGCGGTATGGGTGCGCACGTTCCAGTCATCCATCAGCGCCAGCTGTTCATCAGACTGGTGTACTGCAATGGTCGGCCCTTCTGCCAGAATATTCAGGTTGGCATCGGTCACCAGCGTGGCAATCTCAATAATGCGATCGCGCTCGGGATCCAGACCGGTCATCTCAAGATCGATCCAAATCAGGTTGTTTTCATTGGCACTCATGCTATTTTCCACCCATTCACAGTGACTATATTGATCCACAATTGCGTGTATCATAGATGTTTTGCCCATCAGGGGCGACCAGGAGTCTGTACGATTGAGTAAAAATAAACTCTCCAAAGGCCAGCAGCGCCGCGTGAACGCCAATCACCAGCGTCGTCTTAAAACGTCTAAGGAGAAGCCCGACTACGACGACAATCTGTTTGGCGAGCCTGATGAAGGTATCGTCATCAGCCGCTTTGGTATGCACGCTGATGTGGAATCCGCCGATGGCGACGTTCACCGCTGCAATATTCGCCGTACCATCCGTTCGCTGGTGACCGGCGACCGCGTAGTCTGGCGTCCGGGTAAACCGGCGGCGGAAGGCGTAAATGTCAAAGGGATCGTGGAAGCGGTGCATGAGCGCACTTCAGTGTTAACGCGCCCGGACTTCTACGACGGCGTGAAACCGATTGCCGCCAACATCGACCAGATTGTCATTGTCTCCGCCATTTTGCCGGAGCTGTCGCTCAATATTATCGACCGTTACCTGGTGGCCTGCGAAACCTTGCAGATTGAGCCGATTATTGTGCTCAACAAGATAGACCTGCTGGACGACGAAGGCATGGCGTTCGTCAACGAGCAGATGGATATCTACCGCAATATCGGTTATCGCGTATTGATGGTTTCCAGCCATACTCAGGATGGGCTGAAACCGCTGGAAGAGGCGTTGACCGGGCGCATCAGCATTTTTGCCGGGCAGTCTGGCGTCGGCAAATCCAGCCTGCTGAACGCGCTGCTGGGGCTGCAAAAAGAGATCCTGACCAACGATGTCTCTGACAACTCGGGGCTTGGTCAGCACACCACGACCGCCGCACGACTGTATCACTTCCCGCACGGCGGTGATGTGATTGATTCCCCTGGTGTGCGTGAGTTCGGCCTCTGGCACCTGGAGCCGGAACAAATCACTCAGGGCTTTGTCGAATTCCATGACTACTTAGGTCTGTGTAAATATCGCGATTGCAAACACGATACCGATCCGGGCTGCGCTATCCGGGAAGCGGTTGAGGAAGGGAAAATCGCGGAAACCCGTTTCGAAAACTATCACCGTATTCTGGAAAGCATGGCGCAGGTAAAAACGCGTAAAAACTTTTCTGATACGGATGACTGACAATTAAGCTAACCGTCGTTAGAATCGTCCCCTTTTTTTCAGGATCCGGCATGTAGGCCGGATCAGGAACGACAAAACAATGGCCTGGAGGCTACCTTGTTAAATTCATTTAAACTTTCGCTACAGTACATTCTGCCGAAACTATGGCTTACTCGCCTGGCGGGTTGGGGCGCAAGCAAGCGGGCAGGATGGCTGACAAAACTGGTTATCGATCTGTTCGTTAAATACTACAAGGTCGACATGAAAGAGGCGCAAAAGCCGGATACCGCCAGCTACCGCACCTTTAACGAATTCTTTGTCCGTCCGCTGCGTGACGAAGTACGCCCAATCGATACCGATCCGAATGTACTGGTTATGCCTGCCGATGGCGTTATCAGCCAGTTGGGTAAAATCGAAGAAGATAAAATCCTGCAAGCCAAAGGCCACAACTACAGCCTCGAAGCCCTGCTGGCAGGCAACTATCTGATGGCGGACCTGTTCCGCAACGGTACGTTTGTGACCACTTACCTCTCCCCGCGTGACTACCACCGCGTACACATGCCGTGCAACGGTATTCTGCGTGAGATGATCTACGTGCCAGGCGATCTCTTCTCCGTTAACCATCTCACCGCTCAGAACGTGCCGAATCTGTTTGCCCGTAACGAACGCGTGATCTGCCTGTTCGATACCGAATTTGGCCCAATGGCGCAGATTCTGGTCGGGGCGACGATTGTAGGCAGCATTGAGACGGTCTGGGCGGGCACCATTACGCCGCCGCGCGAAGGCATCATCAAGCGCTGGACCTGGCCTGCCGGGGAAAACGACGGTTCTGTGGCACTGCTGAAAGGCCAGGAAATGGGTCGCTTTAAACTCGGTTCCACCGTTATCAACCTGTTTGCACCGGGTAAAGTGAATCTGGTTGAGCAACTGGAAAGCCTGTCTGTCACGAAAATTGGCCAGCCGCTGGCAGTATCTACCGAAACCTTTGTTACGCCAGACGCTGAACCCGCCCCGCTTCCTGCTGAAGAGATCGAAGCAGAACACGACGCCAGCCCATTGGTTGACGATAAAAAAGACCAGGTCTAATCCATCAAAGGAAACGCTGACGTGCGCCTGATTATCACTTTTCTGATGGCCTGGTGCCTCAGTTGGGGGGCGTACGCCGCGACGGCCCCCGATAGCAAACAAATCTCACAAGAACTGGAGCAGGCAAAAGCGGCGAAACCCGCGCAACCGGAAGTCGTAGAGGCGCTCCAGTCTGCCTTAAATGCGCTTGAGGAACGGAAAGGTTCCCTTGAGCGCATCAAGCAATATCAAGAAGTCATTGATAATTATCCGAAACTCTCCGCTACTCTGCGCGCGCAATTAAACAACATGCGTGACGAGCCGCGCAGCGTGTCACCGGGAATGTCTACCGACGCGCTGAATCAGGAAATTCTCCAGGTCAGTAGCCAGTTGCTGGATAAAAGCCGTCAGGCCCAGCAAGAGCAGGAACGCGCCCGCGAGATTGCCGATTCGCTGAATCAACTGCCGCAACAGCAAACCGATGCCCGCCGTCAGTTAAATGAAATCGAGCGCCGCCTGGGGACGCTTACCGGCAATTCCCCGCTCAATCAGGCACAAAATTTCGCGTTGCAGTCTGACTCCGCACGCCTGAAAGCGCTCGTCGATGAACTGGAACTCGCGCAGCTGTCCGCCAATAACCGCCAGGAATTAGCGCGCTTACGCTCAGAGCTGGCGGAAAAAGAGAGCCAGCAACTGGATGCGTATTTGCAGGCCTTACGTAATCAGTTGAACAGCCAACGTCAGCTTGAGGCGGAGCGGGCGCTGGAAAGTACCGAATTACTGGCAGAAAACAGTGCCGATTTGCCGAAAGATATCGTCGCGCAATTCAAAATTAACCGCGAACTATCGGCAGCGCTGAATCAACAGGCGCAGCGGATGGATCTCGTTGCCTCGCAACAGCGTCAGGCTGCCAGCCAGACGTTACAGGTCCGGCAGGCGTTGAATACGCTGCGTGAACAGTCGCAATGGCTGGGCTCGTCCAACCTGCTCGGCGAAGCGTTGCGGGCGCAGGTGGCACGGCTACCGGAAATGCCAAAACCACAACAGCTTGATACCGAAATGGCGCAGTTACGTGTGCAACGGTTACGTTATGAGGATCTGCTTAATAAACAGCCGCTGCTACGGCAAATCCATCAGGCCGACGGTCAGCCGCTGACCGCTGAGCAAAACCGTATTCTGGAAGCACAGCTACGCACTCAGCGTGAGTTGCTGAACTCATTGTTGCAGGGTGGCGACACGCTACTGCTGGAGCTGACCAAGCTGAAAGTCTCCAACGGGCAACTGGAGGATGCGCTGAAAGAGGTGAATGAAGCGACGCACCGCTATCTGTTCTGGACCTCTGACGTGCGCCCGATGACCATCGCCTGGCCGCTGGAAATCGCCCAGGATCTGCGTCGTCTCATTTCGCTGGACACCTTCAGTCAGTTGGGCAAAGCCAGTGTGATGATGCTGACCAGTAAAGAGACGATTTTGCCGCTGTTTGGCGCGTTGATTCTGGTCGGTTGCAGTATTTACTCGCGCCGCTATTTCACCCGTTTTCTTGAACGTTCGGCGGCGAAAGTCGGCAAAGTGACTCAGGATCACTTCTGGCTGACGTTACGCACTCTTTTCTGGTCGATTCTCGTCGCGTCACCGCTCCCGGTGCTGTGGATGACGCTGGGTTACGGCTTGCGCGAGGCGTGGCCTTATCCGCTGGCGGTCGCGATTGGTGATGGCGTAACAGCCACCGTGCCGCTGCTGTGGGTAGTGATGATTTGCGCCACCTTTGCTCGCCCGAACGGCTTGTTTATCGCTCATTTTGGCTGGCCGCGCGAACGGGTTTCCCGTGGGATGCGCTACTACCTGATGAGCATCGGGCTTATTGTGCCGCTGATTATGGCGCTGATGATGTTCGATAACCTCGACGACCGTGAATTCTCCGGTTCGCTGGGACGGCTTTGCTTTATCCTCATTTGCGGTGCGCTGGCGGTGGTCACTCTCAGTCTGAAAAAGGCCGGGATCCCGCTGTATCTCAACAAAGAGGGCAGCGGTGACAACATTACCAACCATATGCTGTGGAACATGATGATTGGCGCACCGTTGGTTGCCATTCTGGCGTCGGCGGTGGGTTATCTGGCAACGGCACAGGCGCTGTTAGCGAGGCTTGAAACCTCGGTTGCCATCTGGTTTTTGCTACTGGTGGTTTATCACGTTATCCGCCGCTGGATGCTGATCCAGCGCCGCAGGCTGGCGTTTGACCGGGCGAAGCATCGCCGGGCAGAGATGTTAGCGCAACGTGCGCGTGGCGAAGAGGAAGCGCATCATCACAGTAGCCCGGAAGGGGCAATTGAAGTCGATGAAAGCGAAGTCGATCTCGATGCCATCAGTGCGCAGTCCTTGCGGCTGGTGCGCTCAATTTTGATGTTGATCGCCCTGCTTTCGGTCATTGTGCTGTGGTCAGAAATCCATTCCGCTTTCGGCTTCCTCGAAAATATTTCGCTGTGGGATGTCACTTCCACGGTACAGGGCGTAGAAAGCCTGGAGCCAATTACCCTCGGTGCGGTGCTGATTGCCATTCTGGTGTTTATCATCACCACGCAGCTGGTGCGCAACCTGCCCGCGCTGCTGGAACTGGCGATTTTGCAGCACCTGGATTTAACGCCGGGTACGGGCTACGCCATCACCACCATCACCAAATATCTGCTGATGCTGATTGGCGGGCTGGTCGGCTTCTCAATGATTGGTATTGAGTGGTCGAAATTGCAGTGGCTGGTTGCCGCGCTCGGTGTTGGTCTCGGTTTTGGTTTGCAGGAAATTTTCGCCAACTTTATCTCTGGCCTGATTATCCTGTTCGAAAAACCGATTCGCATTGGCGATACGGTAACGATCCGCGATCTTACCGGCAGCGTGACGAAAATTAACACCCGCGCAACCACCATCAGCGACTGGGACCGTAAAGAGATAATCGTGCCGAACAAGGCGTTTATTACCGAGCAGTTTATCAACTGGTCGCTCTCTGACTCGGTCACACGCGTGGTGTTGACGATTCCGGCCCCTGCCGATGCCAACAGTGAAGAAGTGACGGAAATCCTGCTCACCGCAGCGCGTCGCTGCTCGCTGGTGATCGACAATCCGGCACCAGAAGTCTTCCTGGTGGATCTGCAACAGGGAATTCAGATTTTCGAGCTGCGTATTTACGCCGCTGAGATGGGTCACCGTATGCCGCTACGCCATGAAATCCATCAACTGATTCTGGCGGGCTTCCACGCCCACGGTATCGATATGCCATTCCCGCCCTTCCAGATGCGTCTGGAAAGCCTGAATGGTAAACAAACGGGGAGAACATTAACTTCTGCGGGCAAAGGTCGTCAGGCGGGAAGTTTGTAAGGTTTTGTGCCGGATGAACCCATCCGGCTCACAAACAAAACTGATAGCGCAGAAAAAACTGCCACAGCCAGTAGCCGAAAATAGCCAGCGCGGTGGCGTACATAAACCAGCCGCGTTTTTTTCGCCACAAAGCGAACCAGAGAAAAGGGAAAAAGAGCGGTAACGTCATTATCACACCGACATCGCGAGTATCGTCATCTTCGAGATACATCAAAACATCACAGACGTTGTTAATCCCGCGTCCATCAATCATCCACTCTTTGTCCAGCGCGGAGGTAATGGTTATCCAGAGGAACGCCACAATGAACCAGATGCAGCACAAGACAAACATGCGCGCACTCATGAGATAACCCGTAGTTTAATTTCGCTATAGCACATACGAAATCCCACTAATTCCCTGTCATTGCGCCCTATCGTCAGACAGACGATAGGGCATCGGGTTATTCCACCACCCACTGCGGATTTTTTGCCACTCTGCTGCAATAGTTCTGGTAAATCGCCATCGCTAACAGCGAGAAGAAGACAGGGCCGCCAATCATCCACAATGTGCTGTCCCAGTCTCCGGCTTCAACCACAGGTTGAATGATGGTGAAGACGTTCGCAAATGTCACCACCAGAACGACAATCACCGTCGCAATCATTGCCGACATACGCGTTTTGAAAATCACAAATGGTCTGTCGAGATCCTGACGTGCTTTAAAGAATGGGAAAGCCAGCGCGAGGAACAGGTAAGGAAGCGTCATAGACACGTTCGCCATCAGCGTCAGCTTGTTAAAGAACGCCGATGCGGTACCGCCACCAAACGAAACCAGCAGGATGAAGACAGTAACCAACCCGCACTGCATCCACATGGCGATAGACGGCATCCCCATCGCATTCAGGCGCGTCATCGGTTCCGGCCACAACGCTTTCGGCGTCCCCTGGATGATGGCTTTCAGCGGTGAATAGCAAAGCGTAAAGAACGCACCGGTATAAGCGAGGAACATCGAAAGTCCGGTAATACGCGCAAACCATACGCCCAGCGACAATGACGCTTCTGGTGACAAATGCAGTGCGTTACCCAGCGTCACCCCGAGGCTCTTCATCAGCACATAGGTAATATTGCCGAGGTTAACGGAACCATTACTTAATACCTGCTGCCAGTTTGTGCTGACGCCCCATAAAAATATTGCCAGCGAATAACCGATTGAAATAACAATAGCGGCAAAAACAATACCTTTGGCAAAGTTCTTTTCTGGATTTTCCGTTTTATCGACCAGACCACCAACCGCTTCAATTCCGCCATAGGCAAAAATAGCAAATACCACAAACGATAGCATTGCCAGACCGGACTGATAACCTGGGTTCGGTGATGCAAGGAAATTAATATCCTGCGCGAAATGCCCACCATTTAATAACAAAATAGTAATGCTTACTAACAGCAATACTAAATTCAGACACATTACTGCAATACCGCCCACCGCAGTAATGCGGGCAATTTTATTAATCCCCTTTGAAGCAACGACGGTGACCAGAATCATCCATGCCACTGCCAGCAGACCAACCACCTGCGTAGGCTCCAGTCCGGTAATACGCCAGTGCTGGGTCATGTCGCTACCATAGAGGAATGTTGAGAACGGTACCCAAACTTTCGCGGAGGTACTCACCATCCAGATGATATAAGAGGAAAACCACATAAATGTACCAATGAAGGCAAAACGTGGTCCGACACTATTATTCATCCAGGAATAGATACCACCTTCTTCTTTGCGATAAGCAGCTCCCATTTCAGCCATCATTAAGGCGAATGGAATAAAGAATAACAATGCAGAAAATATATAAAAGGGAATCGCACTATAACCCATTAAGTAATAAGCCGATGGGCTATTGGCAAATCCAAATACGGAAGTAAAGATCATCAATATGAGTCCTATCAGACTCATCTTTTTTATCGTGTGAGGCATGAAACCATCCTTCATTTCAGCGCGTGTATAAAACGCGCCCACTGAACTGCACTGCCCAACATTGAGCGGGCAGCGTAAAAACCAATACAGAATTGATACCTGGATGATATCAAATATCCAGTCTTAAATTGTGGCCTTTAGCGGAAAAATGAAAACATATGCTACAGAATGGCGCTTATCACGCCATTCTTCGCGGTTAATTCAGTAATTTTTCAGAATTATGCCCGGTCAACGCTAAAGGCGATGACTTCAGCCAGTGTCTCCGCGCCCAGCGCCAACATCACCAGACGATCAACGCCTAATGCCACGCCGGAACAGTCAGGCATACCGACTTTCAAGGCTTCAATCAGATTCTGGTCAATGGGGTGCTGCGGCAAACCGCGCGCCGCGCGCTTACGGTTATCTTGTTCAAAGCGTTGTTGCTGCTCACGGGCATCCGTCAATTCATGGAAACCATTCGCCAGCTCAATACCTTTATAATAAACCTCAAAGCGTTCAGCGACCCGATGATCTTCGGTACTGATTTGCGCCAGTGATGCCTGGCTGGCTGGAAAGTGGTACACAAAGGTCGGTTTTTCTTTGCCAATATTTGGCTCTACGCCAAAGGTAAACAGCAATTGTAGAAGCGTGTCGCGGTCTTCTTCAGTATCGGCAACGTTGCTCAAATCCAGTTTCGCTGCCACTTCCCGCAGTTGCGTTTTGTCGGCAGAGAGCGGGTCAATTTCCAGATAACGCAAGAAAGCTTGTTGATAAGAAAGGCTTTCTGCTGCCGGGCAGTCCAGCACTTGTTGTAAGAGATCGTCCACCTCGTTCATCAACCGGTACATATCATAGTGCGGTCGATACCACTCAAGCATAGTGAACTCAGGGTTGTGATAACGCCCCATCTCTTCATTACGGAAGCTGCGGCACAGCTGGAATACCGGCCCACAACCGGCAACCAGCAGGCGCTTCATATGGTATTCCGGGCTGGTCATTAACCAGAGATTCATCCCCTGCGAATGCCCGGGGCCAACGAAACGTGTCTCAAACGGGACCAAATGAATATCGGTTACCGTCGCCTGGCTCATACAAGGCGTCTCCACCTCCAGCACTCCACGATCGGCAAAGAAACGACGGATCTCCGCCATAATCGCCGCGCGTTTTAATAAGTTAGGAATGGATGCGCTCGGCTGCCAGGATGCCGTTTCGCTCATAGTTAAATCTCCAGTTTTTGACAAGGGCACGAAGTCTACTCGCAACGCGACGGCGAGACAAATTTTACGCAGGAATCAAACAAGGGTGGGCTGTGACTAAAAAAAGCACGATCTGATGGTTTAGTAATTAAATTAATCATCTTCAGTGATAATTTAGCCCTCTTGCGCACTAAAAAAATCGATCTCGTCAAATTTCAGACTTATCCATCAGACTATACTGTTGTACCTATAAAGGAGCAGTGGAATAGCGTTCGCAGACCGTAACTTTCAGGCACTTACCCTGAAGTACGGGGCTGTGGGATAAAAACAATCTGGAGGAATGTCGTGCAAACCTTTCAAGCCGATCTTGCCATTGTAGGCGCCGGTGGCGCGGGATTACGTGCTGCAATTGCTGCCGCGCAGGCAAATCCAAATGCAAAAATCGCACTAATCTCAAAAGTATACCCGATGCGTAGCCATACCGTTGCTGCAGAAGGGGGCTCCGCCGCTGTCGCGCAGGATCATGACAGCTTCGAATATCACTTTCACGATACAGTAGCGGGTGGCGACTGGTTGTGTGAGCAGGATGTCGTGGATTATTTCGTCCACCACTGCCCAACCGAAATGACCCAACTGGAACTGTGGGGGTGCCCATGGAGCCGTCGCCCGGATGGTAGCGTCAACGTACGTCGCTTCGGCGGCATGAAAATCGAGCGTACCTGGTTCGCCGCCGATAAGACCGGCTTCCATATGCTGCACACGCTGTTCCAGACCTCTCTGCAATTCCCGCAGATCCAGCGTTTTGACGAACATTTCGTGCTGGATATTCTGGTTGATGATGGTCATGTTCGCGGCCTGGTAGCAATGAACATGATGGAAGGCACGCTGGTGCAGATCCGTGCTAACGCGGTCGTTATGGCTACCGGCGGTGCAGGTCGCGTTTATCGTTACAACACCAACGGCGGCATCGTTACCGGTGACGGTATGGGTATGGCGCTAAGCCACGGCGTTCCTCTGCGTGACATGGAATTCGTTCAGTATCACCCAACCGGTCTGCCCGGTTCCGGTATCCTGATGACAGAAGGCTGCCGCGGTGAAGGTGGTATTCTGGTCAACAAAAATGGCTACCGTTATCTGCAAGATTACGGCATGGGCCCGGAAACTCCGCTGGGCGAGCCGAAAAACAAATATATGGAACTGGGGCCACGCGACAAAGTTTCTCAGGCCTTCTGGCACGAATGGCGTAAAGGCAACACCATCTCCACGCCGCGTGGCGATGTGGTTTATCTCGACCTGCGTCACCTCGGCGAGAAAAAACTGCATGAACGTCTGCCGTTCATCTGCGAACTGGCGAAAGCGTACGTTGGCGTCGATCCGGTTAAAGAACCGATTCCGGTACGTCCGACCGCACACTACACCATGGGCGGTATCGAAACCGATCAGAACTGTGAAACCCGCATTAAAGGTCTGTTCGCCGTGGGTGAATGTTCCTCTGTTGGTCTACACGGTGCAAACCGTCTGGGCTCCAACTCCCTGGCGGAACTGGTGGTCTTCGGCCGTCTGGCCGGTGAACAAGCGACAGAGCGTGCAGCAACTGCCGGTAATGGCAACGAAGCGGCAATTGAAGCGCAGGCAGCTGGCGTTGAACAACGTCTGAAAGATCTGGTTAACCAGGATGGCGGCGAAAACTGGGCGAAGATCCGCGACGAAATGGGCCTGGCTATGGAAGAAGGTTGCGGTATCTACCGTACGCCGGAACTGATGCAGAAAACCATCGACACGCTGGCAGAGCTGCAGGAACGCTTCAAGCGCGTGCGCATCACTGACACTTCCAGCGTGTTCAACACCGACCTGCTCTACACCATTGAACTGGGCCACGGTCTGAACGTTGCTGAATGTATGGCGCACTCCGCAATGGCACGTAAAGAGTCCCGCGGCGCACACCAGCGTCTGGACGAAGGTTGCACCGAGCGTGACGACGTCAACTTCCTCAAACACACCCTCGCCTTCCGCGATGCTGATGGCACGACTCGCCTGGAGTACAGCGACGTGAAAATTACTACGCTGCCGCCAGCTAAACGTGTTTACGGTGGCGAAGCGGATGCAGCCGATAAGGCGGAAGCAGCCAATAAGAAGGAGAAGGCGAATGGCTGAGATGAAAAACCTGAAAATTGAGGTGGTGCGCTATAACCCGGAAGTCGATACCGCACCGCATAGCGCATTCTATGAAGTGCCTTATGACGCAACTACCTCATTACTGGATGCGCTGGGCTACATCAAAGACAACCTGGCACCGGACCTGAGCTACCGCTGGTCCTGCCGTATGGCGATTTGTGGTTCCTGCGGCATGATGGTTAACAACGTGCCAAAACTGGCATGTAAAACCTTCCTGCGTGATTACACCGACGGTATGAAGGTTGAAGCGTTAGCTAACTTCCCGATTGAACGCGATCTGGTGGTCGATATGACCCACTTCATCGAAAGTCTGGAAGCGATCAAACCGTACATCATCGGCAACTCCCGCACCGCGGATCAGGGTACTAACATCCAGACCCCGGCGCAGATGGCCAAGTATCACCAGTTTTCCGGTTGCATCAACTGTGGTCTGTGCTACGCCGCGTGCCCGCAGTTTGGCCTGAACCCAGAGTTCATCGGTCCGGCTGCCATTACGCTGGCGCATCGTTACAACGAAGATAGCCGCGACCACGGTAAGAAGGAGCGTATGGCGCAGTTGAACAGCCAGAACGGCGTATGGAGCTGTACTTTCGTGGGCTACTGCTCCGAAGTCTGCCCGAAACACGTCGATCCGGCTGCGGCCATTCAGCAGGGCAAAGTAGAAAGTTCGAAAGATTTTCTTATCGCGACCCTGAAACCACGCTAAGGAGTGCAACATGACGACTAAACGTAAACCGTATGTACGGCCAATGACGTCCACCTGGTGGAAAAAATTGCCGTTTTATCGCTTTTACATGCTGCGCGAAGGCACGGCGGTTCCGGCTGTGTGGTTCAGCATTGAACTGATTTTCGGGCTGTTTGCCCTGAAAAATGGCCCGGAAAGCTGGGCGGGATTCGTCGACTTTTTACAAAACCCGGTTATTGTGATCATTAACCTGATCACTCTGGCGGCAGCTCTGCTGCACACCAAAACCTGGTTTGAACTGGCACCGAAAGCGGCCAATATCATTGTAAAAGACGAAAAAATGGGACCAGAGCCAATTATCAAAAGTCTCTGGGCGGTAACTGTGGTTGCCACCATCGTAATCCTGTTTGTTGCCCTGTACTGGTAAGGAGCCTGAGATGATTAATCCAAATCCAAAGCGTTCTGACGAACCGGTATTCTGGGGCCTCTTCGGGGCCGGTGGTATGTGGAGCGCAATTATTGCGCCGGTGATGATCCTGCTGGTGGGTATTCTGCTGCCGCTGGGGCTGTTTCCGGGTGATGCACTGAGCTACGAGCGCGTTCTGGCGTTCGCGCAGAGCTTCATTGGTCGCGTATTCCTGTTCCTGATGATCGTTCTGCCGCTGTGGTGTGGTTTACACCGTATGCACCACGCGATGCACGATCTGAAAATCCACGTACCTGCGGGCAAATGGGTTTTCTACGGTCTGGCTGCTATCCTGACAGTTGTCACGCTGATTGGTGTCGTTACAATCTAACGCATCGCCAATGTAAATCCGGCCCGCCTATGGCGGGCCGTTTTGTATGGAAACCAGACCCTATGTTCAAAATGACGCTCTGCGCCTTATTAATTACCGCCTCTTGCTCCACATTTGCTGCCCCTCAACAAATCAACGATATTGTGCATCGCACAATAACCCCGCTTATAGAGCAACAAAAGATCCCCGGTATGGCGGTGGCGGTAATTTATCAGGGTAAACCTTATTACTTTACCTGGGGCTATGCGGACATCGCCAAAAAGCAGCCCGTCACACAGCAAACGTTGTTTGAGTTAGGTTCGGTCAGCAAAACATTTACGGGCGTGCTTGGTGGCGACGCTATTGCTCGAGGGGAAATCAAGTTAAGCGATCCCGCAACAAAATACTGGCCTGAACTTACCGCTAAACAGTGGAATGGGATCACACTATTACATCTCGCAACCTACACTGCTGGCGGTCTGCCATTGCAGGTGCCGGATGACGTTAAATCCTCAAGCGACTTGCTGCGCTTCTATCAAAACTGGCAGCCTGCATGGGCTCCAGGAACACAATGTCTGTATGCCAACTCCAGTATCGGTTTGTTCGGCGCACTGGCTGTGAAGCCGTCTGGTTTGAGTTTTGAGCAGGCGATGCAAACTCGTGTCTTCCAGCCACTCAAACTCACTCATACGTGGATTAATGTGCCGTCCGCAGAAGAAAAGAATTACGCCTGGGGATATCGCGAAGGTAAGGCAGTGCATGTTTCGCCTGGGGCGTTAGATGCTGAAGCTTATGGTGTGAAGTCGACCATTGAAGATATGGCCCGCTGGGTGCAAAGCAATTTAAAACCCCTTGATATCACTGAGAAAACGCTTCAACAAGGGATACAACTGGCACAATCTCGCTAACGCTTCAACAAGGGATACAACTGGCACAATCTCGCTACTGGCAAACCGGCGATATGTATCAGGGCCTGGGCTGGGAAATGCTGGACTGGCCGGTAAATCCTGACATCATCATTAACGGCAGTGACAATAAAATTGCACTGGCAGCACGCCCCGTAAAAGCGATTACGCCCCCAACTCCTGCAGTATGCGCATCATGGGTACATAAAACGGGGGCGACCGGCGGATTTGGTAGCTATGTTGCGTTTATTCCAGAAAAAGAGCTGGGTATCGTGATGCTGGCTAACAAAAACTATCCCAATCCAGCGAGAGTCACTGCCGCCTGGCAGATTCTCAACGCTCTACAGTAAAATTTCATCGGGTCCGAATTTTTGGACCTTTTCTCCGCTTTTCCTTGCTGTCATCTACACTTAGAAAAAAACCAGTAAGGAAACATTTATGCGCCTGCTCCCTCTCGTTGCCGCAGCGACAGCTGCATTTCTGGTCGTTGCCTGCAGTTCTCCTACGCCGCCCCGTGGCGTGACAGTAGTGAATAATTTCGATGCTAAACGCTATCTCGGTACCTGGTATGAGATTGCCCGTTTTGATCACCGCTTTGAACGTGGACTGGAAAAAGTCACCGCAACATACAGCCTGCGGGATGACGGCGGCCTGAATGTCATTAATAAAGGCTATAACCCTGACAGAGAAATGTGGCAGCAGAGTGAAGGGAAAGCGTACTTTACCGGCGCACCAACTCGCGCTGCGCTGAAAGTGTCATTCTTTGGTCCTTTCTATGGCGGTTATAACGTTATTGCACTCGATCGGGAATACCGCCATGCGCTGGTTTGCGGCCCGGACCGCGACTACCTGTGGATACTCTCCCGCACGCCAACCATTTCTGACGAAGTGAAACAGGAGATGCTGGCAGTCGCGACCCGGGAAGGGTTTGATGTCAGTAAGTTTATTTGGGTACAGCAGCCCGGTAGTTAGTGAGTGCTGAGTTTCAGACCAATAATCCCCAATACGATTAACGCCAGACTCGCCAGGCGCATCGGGTTAGCGGACTCGCCGAGCAGCACAATGCCGGTGATGGCCGCGCCGACTGCGCCAATACCCGTCCACACGGCATAAGCCGTCCCTACTGGTAACGATTTCATCGCCCAGGCAAGTAGCGCCATACTGACAATCATCGCCGTCACAGTAATAACACTTGGCGTCAAACGACTAAAGCCGTGGGTATATTTCAGGCCAACGGCCCATACCACTTCCAGCAGACCAGCAATAACTAAGATAATCCAGGACATATCAGGCTCCGGAGAATTGGGGCCGTCCCCGGTGAAAAGAGGCGTTTGCAGGTCGTCCTGCAAAGCTGATGGTTGAACGGATATTTTGCCAGGTGGCAGGGGAATTTCAACTATTACCTTTGTGACTATCGCAAAAAAACAAACGGCACGACATAACTGTCGTACCGTTATTGCTTACTGCTGCGCTTTCGTTGCTGCGCCAGAAATCGCGTTACCGCCATCAGAAATGTCTTCACCAACGCCACGCGTGGTGTTGCAGGCAGTTAATACTGTTGAAAGCACCAGAACAGAAAAGATCGCTGCAATTGTCTTCTTCACCATAACGTCTTCCTTTTAGGTAATGTTATTTATGTTTGCCTATAGCAAATTAATAATAGACAACATCACCAAAAATGATGGAAATCTGATGATTTTTCGGAAGAGAAGAAAAATTAGCTGGCAGCGCGGGAGATGGAATTACCGAGATGTTTAATGTCTTCACCAAAACCGCGAGCGGTGTTACAGCCCGTGAGCAGCGCACTGGCAAGCAAAACAAGAACGATAAGGCGTTTCATCATCTCTGACCTGAATAAGTGATGGTGCAGCCTGCAGGCCGCACCACAACCGCATTACTTCACGCGAGAGACGTATTCACCAGAGCGGGTATCCACTTTGATGACTTCGCCGATTTGTACAAACAGCGGAACTTTAACCACAGCGCCAGTAGACAGGGTAGCCGGTTTGCCGCCAGTACCTGCGGTATCACCTTTCAGGCCCGGATCGGTATCCACGATTTCCAGTTCAACGAAGTTCGGCGGAGTAACGGAGATCGGCTGACCATTCCACAGAGTTACGATACACTCTGCCTGATCCAGCAGCCATTTAGCGTTGTCGCCAATTGCTTTTGCATCAGCAGACAGCTGCTCGAAAGTTTCGTTGTTCATGAAGTGCCAGAACTCACCGTCGTTGTACAGGTAAGTCAGGTTCATATCGACAACATCAGCGCCTTCAGCGGAATCAGTAGATTTGAAGGTTTTTTCTACGCGAGTACCGGTCAGCAGACGACGCAGTTTAACGCGAGCAAATGCCTGGCCTTTACCCGGTTTTACGAATTCACTCGCTTCAACCGCGTAAGGTTCGCCGTCTAACATGATTTTAAGACCAGCACGAAAATCGTTGCTATAGTACGTTGCCATAAGGCCCTCTGAAATTTGTTAATTGGTAGCTAAGCCACAAAATGGCGCATATTGTAACCCTAAATACCCCATCCAGAGAAGATTGGTTAACGCAACTTGCCGATGTTGTGACCGATCCTGATGAACTTCTGCGTCTTTTGAATATAGACGCGGACGAAAAACTGTTGGCCGGACGCAGCGCCAAAAAGCTGTTTGCCCTGCGTGTGCCCCGCTCATTTATCGATCGCATGGAGAAAGGCAATCCGAACGATCCGCTTTTGCGTCAGGTAATTACCTCGCAAGATGAGTTTGTCGTCGCGCCCGGATTCTCCACCGACCCGCTGGAAGAACAGCACAGCGTAGTGCCAGGTTTGTTGCATAAATACCACAACCGGGCGCTTTTGCTGGTCAAAGGCGGCTGCGCGGTAAATTGCCGCTATTGCTTCCGTCGCCACTTCCCCTATGCCGAAAATCAGGGCAACAAGCGTAACTGGCAAACTGCACTTGAGTATGTTGCTGCGCATCCGGAACTGGACGAGATGATTTTCTCCGGCGGCGATCCGCTGATGGCGAAAGATCACGAGCTGGACTGGTTGCTCACACAACTGGAAGCCATCCCGCATATCAAACGTCTGCGGATTCACAGCCGTCTGCCGATTGTGATCCCGGCACGCATCACAGATGCGCTGGTTGAACACTTTTCACATTCTACGCTGCAAATCTTGCTGGTGAATCACATCAACCATGCCAATGAGGTAGATGAAACATTCCGTCAGGCGATGGCTAAGTTGCGCCGGGTAGGCGTTACTTTGCTGAACCAGAGCGTTCTGTTACGTGGTGTGAACGATAACGCGCAAACGCTGGCAAACCTGAGTAATGCGTTGTTCGATGCGGGCGTGATGCCGTATTACCTGCATGTGCTCGATAAAGTACAGGGCGCGGCGCATTTTATGGTGAGTGATGACGAAGCACGGCAGATTATGCGTGAGTTGCTGACACTGGTGTCGGGATATCTGGTGCCTAAACTGGCGCGAGAAATTGGCGGCGAACCCAGCAAAACGCCGCTGGATCTCCAGCTACGCCAGCAGTAACTGATTAAACAGGGAAGTTTAATCTTTGCACGTTGCATAACCTTTAATTATTCATATACATTGCTGTTATTACTTTTTATATAACCAACACCAATAATTAACCTTTCTTTTCTGTTTATATAGAGTGAGCACGGCTATTTATGTTATTTTAACAACTATTACTACCAAGCCCATTTATCTGGCTTATAAATTAAAATTAATTATTTAATTGAGAAATGGTTAGGGAGAACCTACATGGCCATAAGCATCAAGGGTGTTAATACCGGTGTTATTCGCAAGAGCAATAATTTCATTGCACTGGCGCTGAAAATTAAAGAGCCTCGCAATAAAGAATCGTTGTTCTTTCTGTCTGTCATGGAACTGCGCGACCTTCTGATTGCGCTGGAAAGCCGTTTGCATCAAAAGCATAAACTGGATGCTGCTGCACGCCTTCAGTATGAGCAAGCTCGCGATAAAGTCATTAAGAAAATGGCAGAAAATATCCCAGAAATTCTGGTTGATGAGCTTAAAAATGCCGATATTAATCGTCGGGTTAACACGCTGGAACTTACCGATAATCAGGGTGAAAATCTTACCTTCGTATTAACGCTACATGACGGTAGCAAATGTGAATTAGTCATCAATGAATTGCAGATTGAAATGCTGGCGCGAGCAATCATTCATGCAATTAATAATGCGGAAATGCGTGAACTGGCATTACGTATTACCTCACTGTTAGATTTCCTACCGTTATACGATGTTGACTGCCAGGACAATGGCAATCTGGAATATGACACCTATTCCCAACCGGAATGGAAACATAACTTGTTCAACCATTATCTGGCGGTGCTTTACCGCTTTAAAGATGAAAGTGGCAAAGAACAATTTAGCGGCGCAGTGGTGAAAACGCGTGAAGCAACGCCGGGTAAAGAAGTGGAGGCGATCACTCGCCGAATGCTTGATTTCAGCCCACGACTGAAAAAACTCGCGGGTGTACCATGTCAGGTCTATGTTCGCACCGTAGCGGCAAATAACGCCCAACCGCTAACCCAGGATCAATGCTTACGCGCGCTACATCACTTACGTGTTCAATCCACCAGCAAAACTGCACCACAGGCGAAATAATCCCATCTGTTTTACTACGAGGCTGGAAGTATCCAGCCTCTGGATCCCATCAGTTCGGGCACTTATATACCTGGCCGATAATCTGGCTATCCGTCGGGACAAAACTGGACAACATCCCCTGCGACGGGCTGCTGATGCCATAAATCACGTTACCGCCCATTGCAGCAGCCTGGTTGCGCAGATCGTTTGCTGCGCCGCGCATAGAACCGCCCTCTTCACCGTGTTGCCCGGAAAGCCAGTTGCTTTGCTTACCTGTCGCAGTACCAATCAGCTGGCACTCTGCGCCTGGCTGCTCGTCCACAATGCGTACACTCTGACCGGCAGCACTCAATTCGTTGCTGGAGCTACAACCCGCCATCAGTAGCGCGGCACCGACAATCCCTGCTAAGTATTTTACGTGCATGTTATTCCCCATAATCAATGAGCTGGACGCCACTCGCGTCGTCCGTGTCTGAATCTTATACTAGAAAGATGACCAAAAGAAAAACCCCCAGACATTTCTGCCCGGGGGTTTGTTTATTTCTGCGAGGTGCAGGGCAATTACATCATGCCGCCCATGCCACCCATGCCGCCCATACCGCCAGCAGCGCCTAAGTCAGCTGCATCGTTTTTCGGCAGGTCGGTAACCATGCACTCGGTGGTGATCATCAGGCCAGCCACAGAAGCCGCGTACTGCAGAGCAGAACGGGTTACTTTGGTTGGATCCAGGATACCCATGTCGATCATGTTGCCGTATTCTTCGGTTGCTGCGTTGTAACCGTAGTTACCGTCGCCGCCTTTAACGGTGTTAGCAACAACAGACGGTTCTTCGCCGCAGTTCAGGACGATCTGACGCAGCGGAGCTTCCATTGCACGCAGTGCAACTTTGATACCCACGTTCTGGTCTTCGTTCTGACCACGCAGGTCAGCCAGTTTAGACGCTACGCGGATCAGCGCAACACCACCACCAGCAACCACGCCTTCTTCTACCGCAGCACGGGTCGCGTGCAGGGCGTCTTCAACGCGTGCTTTTTTCTCTTTCATTTCAACTTCGGTAGCAGCACCTACTTTGATAACTGCAACGCCGCCTGCCAGTTTCGCTACACGCTCCTGCAGTTTTTCACGGTCGTAGTCAGAAGTTGCTTCTTCAATCTGCTGACGGATCTGAGCAACACGGCCCTGGATTGCAGCTTCTTCACCCACGCCATCGATGATGGTGGTAGTGTCTTTGTTGATCACAACACGTTTAGCCTGACCCAGGTCTTCCAGGGTTGCTTTTTCCAGCTCCATACCGATCTCTTCAGAGATTACGGTACCGCCAGTCAGGGTTGCGATATCCTGCAGCATAGCTTTACGACGATCGCCGAAGCCCGGAGCTTTAACCGCAGCAACTTTCACGATGCCACGCATGGTGTTAACAACCAGAGTTGCCAGCGCTTCGCCTTCTACATCTTCAGCGATGATCAGCAGCGGTTTGCCTGCTTTGGCAACAGCTTCCAGAACCGGCAGCATTTCGCGGATGTTGGAGATTTTCTTGTCAGCCAGCAGGATGAACGGGCTTTCCAGTTCTACTGCGCCAGTTTCCGGCTTGTTGATGAAGTAAGGAGACAGGTAGCCACGGTCGAACTGCATACCTTCAACCACGTCCAGTTCGTCCTGCAGACCGGTACCGTCTTCAACGGTGATAACGCCTTCTTTACCGACTTTGTCCATCGCTTCAGCGATCAGTTTACCTACGGTTTCGTCGGAGTTAGCGGAGATGGTACCAACCTGAGCAATCGCTTTAGAGTCAGAGCACGGTACGGACAGCGCTTTCAGTTCTTCAACTGCAGCGGTAACAGCTTTGTCGATACCACGTTTCAGGTCCATCGGGTTCATGCCCGCAGCAACAGCTTTCAGACCTTCAGTGATGATAGCCTGAGCCAGTACGGTTGCAGTGGTGGTACCGTCGCCTGCAGCGTCGTTCGCTTTAGAGGCAACTTCTTTCACCATCTGCGCACCCATATTTTCGAACTTGTCTTCCAGTTCGATTTCACGAGCAACGGAAACACCATCTTTGGTGATGGTCGGTGCACCGAAAGATTTATCCAGAACTACGTTACGGCCTTTCGGACCGAGGGTAACTTTCACTGCATCTGCCAGTACGTTTACGCCGCGCAGCATTTTCACACGAGCGTCGTTACCGAATTTTACGTCTTTAGCTGCCATTATCTTTATTCCTTAAATTCGTATGTTCAGTGTCGTGCGCGGATTACGCTTCAACAATTGCCAGAATGTCGCTTTCGGACATGATCAACACTTCTTCATTGTCGATCTTCTCAGATTTCACACCGTAGCCATCGTTGAAAATAACGATGTCGCCAACTTTCACATCCAGCGGCTTCACTTCGCCATTTTCAAGGATACGGCCATTGCCGACAGCCAGCACTTCGCCGCGGGTGGATTTAGCCGCTGCAGAGCCGGTCAGAACGATGCCGCCAGCAGATTTAGTTTCAACTTCTTTACGCTTGACGATCACGCGATCATGCAATGGACGAATATTCATTGATAACTCTCCTTTGAGAAAGTCCGTATCTGTTATGGGTGACGCCGGAGCTTACGTGGTTTCCCGGCTGGTGACCAGAGAAATGGGGATGAGGCTTCGCCCCTTCAAGGGGGAAAAAGAAAAAAAATTCTGATCAGCACAAAATCGGGTGAAAACCCTGATTCACCTCACATTTCATCGCAATTTCTTCATCACCGTCATAAGCGAATCTGATTGTGCTACCATCGAAAATCTACGCAGTTGCCCATAATTTGGGCGCAATCGGACATCAACCCATGAGTGGACTCAAACAAGAACTGGGGCTGGCCCAGGGCATTGGCCTGCTATCGACGTCATTATTAGGCACCGGCGTGTTTGCCGTTCCTGCGTTAGCTGCACTGGTAGCAGGCAATAACAGCCTGTGGGCGTGGCCCGTTTTGATTATCTTAGTGTTCCCGATTGCGATTGTGTTTGCGATTCTGGGTCGCCACTATCCCAGCGCAGGCGGTGTCGCGCACTTCGTCGGTATGGCGTTTGGTTCGCGGCTTGAGCGAGTCACCGGCTGGTTGTTTTTATCGGTCATTCCCGTGGGTTTGCCTGCCGCGTTACAAATTGCTGCCGGGTTCGGCCAGGCAATGTTTGGCTGGCATAGCTGGCAACTGTTGTTGGCAGAACTCGGTACGCTGGCGCTGGTGTGGTATATCGGTACTCGCGGTGCCAGTTCCAGTGCTAATCTACAAACAGTTATTGCCGGACTTATCGTCGCGCTGATTGTCGCTATCTGGTGGGCGGGCGATATCAAACCTGCGAGTATCCCCTTCCCTGCACCTGGTAATATCGAACTTACCGGGTTATTTGCTGCGTTATCAGTGATGTTCTGGTGCTTTGTCGGTCTGGAAGCATTTG
The DNA here is from genome assembly GCF_046487395.1 of Escherichia sp. WS1450. Classification (NCBI taxonomy): domain Bacteria; kingdom Pseudomonadati; phylum Pseudomonadota; class Gammaproteobacteria; order Enterobacterales; family Enterobacteriaceae; genus Escherichia; species Escherichia sp. WS1450. The sequence continues at coordinate 43,671 of NZ_JBJQJO010000019.1, read as the reverse complement.
CCCATCTTGCCTCGGAATTTAAAAATCCAGAGCGTGATTTTCCTCGTGCTTTGATGATTGGTCTGCTGCTGGCAGGATTAGTCTACTGGGGCTGTACGGTAGTCGTCTTACACTTCGACGCCTATGGTGAACAAATGGCGGCAGCAGCATCGCTTCCAAAAATTGTAGTGCAACTGTTCGGTGTAGGAGCGTTATGGATTGCCTGCGTGATTGGCTATCTGGCCTGCTTTGCCAGTCTCAACATTTATATACAGAGCTTCGCCCGCCTGGTCTGGTCGCAGGCGCAACATAATCCTGACCACTACCTGGCACGCCTCTCTTCTCGTCATATCCCGAATAATGCCCTCAATGCGGTACTCGGCTGCTGCGTGGTGAGCACGTTGGTGATTCATGCTTTAGAGATCAATCTGGACGCTCTTATTATTTATGCCAATGGCATCTTTATTATGATTTATCTGTTATGCATGCTGGCAGGTTGTAAATTATTGCAAGGACGTTATCGACTACTGGCGGTGGTTGGCGGGCTGTTATGCGTTCTGTTACTGGCAATGGTCGGCTGGAAAAGTCTCTATGCGCTGATCATGCTGGCGGGGTTATGGCTGTTTCTGCCAAAACGAAAAACGCCGGAAAATGGCATAACCACATAATCCGGCGTTTCGACATTAATCCTGGCGATCGTCTTTATGATCAAGGCGGTCGCGGTCATCATCCTTTCGCTGGTACTCACCATCAAAAGTATTACCGCCACCGGTCCCGGCGCTAAAACCGCCGCCTGGCATGCGAGAAAAGCGCAAATGCGGCATCAACTTCACTGTCAGATGCTTTTGCACCGGCGGCAATAAAAGCAGAAGACCGAGGAAGTCGGTAAAAAAGCCCGGTAATAAAAGCAGCAAACCAGCAATGATCAGCGAAACACTTTTAATCATCTCCGCCGCTGGGTTTTCACCCGCCGCCATTTTTTGCTGCATCAGCACGAAATTCTTAAAGCCCTGGTTGCGTACCAGTGACATACCGATAACTGACGTGAATATAACCAGCACGAGGGTCAGCAATACCCCCAATACATGGGCAACCTGAATAAAGATTGAAATCTCAATATAGACATAAAGAAAAATGGCAATAAAAGGTAACCAGCGCAAAGGTTTCTCCTGTAATAGCAGCCGGTTAAACCCGGCTACCTGAATGGGTTGCGAATCGCGTTCAGCTTATATTGTGGTCATTAGCAAAATTTCAAGATGTTTGCGCAACTATTTTTGGTAGTAATCCCAAAGCGGTGATCTATTTCACAAATTAATAATTAAGGGGTAAAAACCGACACTTAAAGTGATCCAGATTACGGTAGAAATCCTCAAGCAGCATATGATCTCGGGTATTCGGTCGATGCAGGGGATAATCGTCGGTCGAAAAACATTCGAAACCACATATATTCTGTGTGTTTAAAGCAAATCATTGGCAGCTTGAAAAAGAAGGTTCACATGTCAAACAACATTCGTATCGAAGAAGATCTGTTGGGTACCAGGGAAGTTCCAGCTGATGCCTACTATGGTGTTCACACTCTGAGAGCGATTGAAAACTTCTATATCAGCAACAACAAAATCAGTGATATTCCTGAATTTGTTCGCGGTATGGTAATGGTTAAAAAAGCCGCAGCTATGGCAAACAAAGAGCTGCAAACCATTCCTAAAAGTGTAGCGAATGCCATCATTGCCGCATGTGATGAAGTCCTGAACAACGGAAAATGCATGGATCAGTTCCCGGTAGACGTCTACCAGGGCGGCGCAGGTACTTCCGTAAACATGAACACCAACGAAGTGCTGGCCAATATCGGTCTGGAACTGATGGGTCACCAGAAAGGTGAATATCAGTACCTGAACCCGAACGACCATGTTAACAAATGTCAGTCCACTAACGACGCCTACCCGACCGGTTTCCGTATCGCAGTTTACTCTTCCCTGATTAAGCTGGTAGATGCGATTAACCAACTGCGTGAAGGCTTTGAACGTAAAGCTGTCGAATTCCAGGACATCCTGAAAATGGGTCGTACCCAGCTGCAGGACGCAGTACCGATGACCCTCGGTCAGGAATTCCGCGCTTTCAGCATCCTGCTGAAAGAAGAAGTGAAAAATATCCAACGTACCGCTGAACTGCTGCTGGAAGTTAACCTTGGCGCAACAGCAATCGGTACTGGTCTGAACACGCCGAAAGAGTACTCTCCGCTGGCAGTGAAAAAACTGGCTGAAGTCACTGGCTTCCCATGCGTACCGGCTGAAGACCTGATCGAAGCGACCTCTGACTGCGGCGCTTATGTTATGGTTCACGGCGCGCTGAAACGCCTGGCTGTGAAGATGTCCAAAATCTGTAACGACCTGCGCTTGCTCTCTTCTGGCCCACGTGCCGGCCTGAACGAGATCAACCTGCCGGAACTGCAGGCGGGCTCTTCCATCATGCCAGCTAAAGTAAACCCGGTTGTTCCGGAAGTGGTTAACCAGGTATGCTTCAAAGTCATCGGTAACGACACCACTGTTACCATGGCCGCAGAAGCAGGTCAGCTGCAGTTGAACGTTATGGAGCCGGTCATTGGCCAGGCCATGTTTGAATCCGTTCACATTCTGACCAACGCTTGCTACAACCTGCTGGAAAAATGCATTAACGGCATCACTGCTAACAAAGAAGTGTGCGAAGGTTACGTTTACAACTCTATCGGTATCGTTACTTACCTGAACCCGTTCATCGGTCACCACAACGGTGACATCGTGGGTAAAATCTGTGCCGAAACCGGTAAGAGTGTACGTGAAGTCGTTCTGGAACGCGGTCTGTTGACTGAAGCGGAACTTGACGATATTTTCTCCGTACAGAATCTGATGCACCCGGCTTACAAAGCAAAACGCTATACTGATGAAAGCGAACAGTAATCGTACAGGGTAGTACAAATAAAGAAGGCACGTCAGATGACGTGCCTTTTTTCTTGTGAGCAGTAACTTAAAAATAACAATCCAATATCAACTTGTTAAAAAACAAGGAAGGCTAATATGCTAGTTGTAGAACTCATCATAGTTTTGCTGGCGATCTTCTTGGGCGCCAGATTGGGGGGAATAGGTATTGGTTTTGCAGGCGGATTGGGGGTGCTGGTTCTTGCCGCTATTGGCGTTAAACCCGGTAACATCCCGTTCGATGTCATTTCCATTATCATGGCGGTTATCGCCGCTATTTCTGCCATGCAGGTTGCTGGCGGTCTGGACTATCTGGTTCATCAGACAGAAAAGCTGCTGCGCCGTAACCCGAAATACATCACGATCCTCGCGCCGATCGTGACCTATTTCCTGACAATCTTTGCTGGTACTGGCAACATCTCTCTGGCGACACTGCCAGTTATCGCTGAAGTTGCGAAGGAACAAGGCGTCAAACCTTGCCGTCCGCTGTCTACTGCAGTGGTATCCGCGCAGATTGCGATCACCGCATCGCCAATCTCAGCAGCAGTGGTTTACATGTCTTCCGTAATGGAAGGTCATGGCATCAGCTACCTCCATCTGCTCTCCGTGGTCATCCCGTCCACCCTGCTGGCGGTTCTGGTGATGTCCTTCCTGGTCACTATGCTGTTCAACTCCAAACTCTCTGACGATCCGATTTATCGCAAGCGTCTGGAAGAAGGCCTGGTTGAACTGCGCGGTGAAAAGCAGATTGAAATCAAATCCGGTGCAAAAACGTCCGTCTGGCTATTCCTGCTGGGCGTAGTTGGCGTGGTTATCTATGCAATCATCAACAGCCCAAGCATGGGTCTGGTTGAAAAACCGCTGATGAACACCACCAACGCAATCCTGATCATCATGCTCAGCGTTGCAACTCTGACCACCGTTATCTGTAAAGTCGATACCGACAACATCCTCAACTCCAGCACCTTCAAAGCAGGTATGAGCGCCTGTATTTGTATCCTGGGTGTTGCGTGGCTGGGCGATACTTTCGTTTCCAACAACATCGACTGGATCAAAGATACCGCTGGTGAAGTGATTCAGGGTCATCCGTGGCTGCTGGCCGTCATCTTCTTCTTTGCTTCTGCTCTGCTGTACTCTCAGGCTGCAACCGCAAAAGCACTGATGCCGATGGCTCTGGCACTGAACGTTTCTCCGCTGACCGCTGTTGCTTCTTTCGCTGCGGTGTCAGGTCTGTTCATTCTGCCGACCTACCCGACGCTGGTTGCTGCGGTACAGATGGATGACACGGGTACAACCCGTATCGGTAAATTCGTCTTCAACCATCCGTTCTTCATCCCGGGTACTCTGGGTGTTGCCCTGGCCGTTTGCTTCGGCTTCGTGCTGGGTAGCTTCATGCTGTAATGATCAATCGCGGGGCTTCAGGCCCCGCTTTCTTTCCCGCCGACTAACATCCTTCCCCCGTCCGTTGTATAGTGACCTCTCTCTTGCGGTTCCATCTGTTCTTGCGAGGTGTTTATGCTTGATGAAAAAAGTTCGAATACCGCGTCTGTCGTGGTGCTATGTACGGCACCGGATGAAGCGACAGCCCAGGATTTAGCCGCCAAAGTGCTGGCGGAAAAACTGGCGGCCTGCGCGACCTTGATCCCCGGCGCAACCTCTCTTTATTACTGGGAAGGTAAGCTGGAGCAAGAATACGAAGTGCAGATGATTTTAAAAACTACCGTATCTCACCAGCAGGCACTGCTGGAATGCCTGAAGTCTCATCATCCATATCAAACCCCGGAACTTCTGGTTTTACCTGTTACACACGGAGACACAGATTACCTCTCATGGCTCAACGCATCTTTACGCTGATCCTGCTACTTTGCAGCACTTCCGTTTTTGCCGGATTATTCGACGCGCCGGGACGTTCACAATTTGTCCCCGCGGATCAAGCCTTTGCTTTTGATTTTCAGCAAAACCAACATGACCTGAATCTGACCTGGCAGATCAAAGACGGTTATTACCTCTACCGTAAACAGATCCGCATTACGCCGGAACACGCGAAAATTGCCGACGTACAGCTGTCGCAAGGCGTCTGGCATGAAGATGAGTTTTACGGCAAAAGCGAGATTTACCGCGATCGGCTGACGCTTCCCGTAACCATCAACAAGGCGAGTGCGGGAGCGACGTTAACTGTCACCTACCAGGGCTGTGCTGATGCCGGTTTCTGTTATCCGCCAGAAACCAAAACCGTTCCGTTAAGCGAAGTGGTCGTCAACAACTCAGCGCCACAGCCTGTGTCTGTTCCGCAGCAAGAGCAGCCCACCGCGCAATTGCCCTTTTCCGCGCTCTGGGCGTTGTTGATCGGTATTGGTATCGCCTTTACGCCATGCGTGCTGCCAATGTACCCACTGATTTCTGGTATCGTGCTGGGCGGTAAACAGCGGCTCTCCACTGCCAGAGCATTGTTGCTGACCTTTATTTATGTGCAGGGGATGGCGCTGACTTACACGGCACTGGGTCTGGTGGTTGCCGCCGCAGGGTTACAGTTCCAGGCGGCGCTACAGCACCCATACGTGCTCATTGGCCTCGCTATCGTCTTTACCTTGCTGGCGATGTCAATGTTTGGCTTGTTTACTCTGCAACTCCCCTCTTCGCTGCAAACACGTCTCACGCTGATGAGCAATCGCCAACAGGGCGGCTCACCTGGCGGTGTGTTTGTTATGGGGGCGATTGCCGGACTGATCTGTTCACCATGCACCACCGCACCGCTTAGCGCGATTCTGCTGTATATCGCCCAAAGCGGGAACATGTTGCTGGGGGGCGGCACGCTTTATCTCTATGCGTTGGGCATGGGCCTGCCGCTGATGCTAATAACCGTCTTTGGTAACCGCCTGCTGCCGAAAAGCGGCCCGTGGATGGAACAAGTCAAAACCGCGTTTGGTTTTGTGATCCTCGCACTGCCGGTCTTCCTGCTGGAGCGAGTGATTGGTGATATATGGGGATTACGCTTGTGGTCGGCGCTTGGTGTCGCATTCTTTGGCTGGGCCTTTATCACCAGCCTACAGGCCAAACGCGGCTGGATGCGCGTGGTGCAAATAATCCTGCTGGCAGCGGCATTAGTTAGCGTGCGCCCACTTCAGGATTGGGCATTTGGTGCGACGCATACCGCGCAAACTCAGACGCATCTCAACTTTACACAAATCAAAACGGTAGATGAGTTAAATCAGGCGCTCGTTGAAGCCAAAGGCAAACCGGTGATGTTAGATCTCTATGCCGACTGGTGCGTCGCCTGTAAAGAGTTTGAGAAATACACCTTCAGCGACCCGCAGGTGCAAAAAGCGTTAGCAGACACGGTATTACTTCAGGCCAACGTCACTGCCAACGACGCACAAGATGTGGCGCTGTTAAAGCATCTTAATGTCCTTGGCCTACCGACAATTCTCTTTTTTGACGGACAAGGCCAGGAGCATCCACAAGCACGCGTCACGGGCTTTATGGATGCTGAAACCTTCAGCGCACATTTGCGCGATCGCCAACCGTGAACGACACTTGCAGTGGGAAAGACGGAGGAAAATAGCGTGCAACGTGAAGATGTACTGGGAGAAGCCCTGAAATTATTAGAATTACAAGGGATTGCCAACACCACGCTGGAGATGGTTGCTGAACGTGTGGATTATCCACTGGACGAGCTGCGCCGTTTCTGGCCAGACAAAGAGGCAATCCTCTACGATGCGCTGCGTTATCTTAGCCAACAGATAGATGTCTGGCGTCGTCAGCTGATGCTGGACGAAACGCAAACCGCCGAACAAAAGCTGCTGGCACGTTATCAGGCGTTATCGGAGTGCGTTAAAAACAACCGCTATCCGGGCTGTCTGTTTATCGCTGCCTGTACGTTTTATCCCGATCCTGGCCACCCTATTCATCAACTGGCCGATCAGCAAAAAAGCGCGGCCTACGATTTCACCCACGAACTGTTAACCACGCTGGAAGTTGACGATCCGGCGATGGTAGCAAAGCAGATGGAACTGGTGCTGGAAGGCTGTTTAAGCCGAATGCTGGTGAATCGTAGCCAGGCGGATGTCGACACCGCACATCGGCTGGCAGAAGATATCCTGCGCTTCGCTCGCTGCCGCCAGGGTGGCGCACTGACCTGACAGAAACACAGAAAAGAAGCGATTTGCCGCAATCTTAAGCAGTTGAATCGCTTTTACTGAAATTAGGTTGACGAGATGTGCAGATTACGGTTTAATGCGCCCCGTTGCCCGGATAGCTCAGTCGGTAGAGCAGGGGATTGAAAATCCCCGTGTCCTTGGTTCGATTCCGAGTCCGGGCACCAAATTCATATAAACGGACCTCCACGGAGGTCCGTTTTTCGTTTCAGGACGCCACAATTTAAGCGTTCTGCCTAAAAATCATTTCTACCGAACTCAACCAAATTCTCCCCACAACACCAGCATTTTGCGGGTATATCCCAATTCGGGAAAATTTGTTCCTGAGCTATAGCGCTGACTGACGTGAAATGTCGTGCGACCCCGTGATGCTGTTGAATGTCAAATGACGTCATCAGGAGCGTAACGCATCCATAAAGCACAACACCGGTCTGAACGCCGACTGATGAGATTTTCTGAATGAGAACAAAGAGAAATGTATCAGTCCGCTTGCTCATGCAAAGACTAACAATCCATTAAAATAGTAAGCGCTCCGGACAATTTTCCATGGATTATTTTCTGAACATTTTTCTTTGGCAAAGATGATGAATTTTGATGGTAAGGAATATTACTTCTGGTTCTCAGTAAAATCCTTTCTCAATACTATGTGATCAAGAAGTTTATGTCTGGTAAAAATAACGTCTTGCATTCACCAATAATATGTAAATAAACCCATCTATAGATGGTAAAAATAGGTTGTGGCAATTATCATTGCATCATTCCCTTTTCGAATGAGTTTCTATTATGCAACAACCTGTAGTTCGCGTTGGCGAATGGCTTGTTACTCCGTCCATAAACCAAATTAGCCGCAATGGGCGTCAACTTACCCTTGAGCCGAGATTAATCGATCTTCTGGTTTTCTTTGCTCAACACAGTGGCGAAGTACTTAGCAGGGATGAACTTATCGATAATGTCTGGAAGAGAAGTATTGTCACCAATCACGTTGTGACGCAGAGTATCTCAGAACTACGTAAGTCATTAAAAGATAATGATGAAGATAGTCCTGTCTATATCGCTACTGTACCAAAGCGCGGCTATAAATTAATGGTGCCGGTTATCTGGTACAGCGAAGAAGAGGGAGAGGAAATAATGCTATCTTCGCCTCCCCCTATACCAGAGGCGGTTCCTGACACAGATTCTCCCTCCCACAGTCTTAACATTCAAAACACCGCAACGCCACCTGAACAATCCCCAGTTAAAAGCAAACGATTCACTACCTTTTGGGTATGGTTTTTTTTCCTGTTGTCGTTAGGTATCTGTGTAGCACTGGTAGCGTTTTCAAGTCTTGATACACGTCTTCCGATGAGCAAATCGCGTATTTTGCTCAATCCACGCGATATTGACATTAATATGGTAAATAAAAGTTGTAACAGCTGGAGTTCCCCGTATCAGCTCTCTTACGCGATAGGCGTGGGTGATTTGGTGGCGACATCACTTAACACCTTCTCCACCTTTATGGTGCATGACAAAATCAACTACAACATTGATGAACCGAGCAGTTCCGGTAAAACATTATCTATTGCGTTTGTTAATCAGCGCCAATACCGTGCTCAACAATGCTTTATGTCGGTAAAATTGGTAGACAATGCAGATGGTTCAACCATGCTGGATAAACGTTATGTCATCACTAACGGTAATCAGCTGGCGATTCAAAATGATTTACTCCAGAGTTTATCAAAAGCGTTAAACCAACCGTGGCCACAACGAATGCAGGAGATGCTCCAGCAAATTTTGCCTCATCGTGGTGCGTTATTAACTAATTTTTATCAGGCACATGATTATTTACTGCATGGCGATGATAAATCATTGAACCGTGCCAGTGAATTATTAGGTGAGATTGTTCAATCATCCCCAGAATTTACCTACGCGAGAGCAGAAAAAGCATTAGTTGATATCGTGCGCCATTCTCAACATCCTTTAGATGAAAAACAATTAGCAGCACTGAACACAGAAATAGATAACATTGTTACACTACCGGAATTGAATAACCTGTCCATTATATATCAAATAAAAGCGGTCAGTGCTCTGGTAAAAGGTAAAACAGATGAGTCTTACCAGGCGATAAATACTGGCATTGATCTTGAAATGTCCTGGCTAAATTATGTGTTGCTTGGCAAGGTTTATGAAATGAAGGGGATGAACCGGGAAGCAGCTGATGCATATCTCACCGCCTTTAATTTACGCCCAGGGGCAAACACCCTTTACTGGATTGAAAATGGTATATTCCAGACTTCTGTTCCTTATGTTGTACCTTATCTCGACAAATTTCTCGCTTCAGAATAAGTAACTCCCGGGTTGATTTATGCTCGGCAATATTTATTGTTGAGTTTTTGTATGTTTCTGTTGGTATAATATGTTGCGGCAATTTATTTGCCGCATAATTTTTATTACATAAATTTAACCAGAAAATGTCCCGCAATCCATTGTAAACATTGAATGTTTATCTTTTCATGATATCAACTTGCGATCCTGATGTGTTAATAAAAAACCTCAAGTTCTCACTTACAGAAACTTTTGTGTTATTTCACCTAATCTTTAGGATTAATCCTTTTTTCGTGAGTATTCTTAGCGCCAGTTTGGTCTGGTCAGGAAATAGTTATACATCATGACCCGGACTCCAAATTCAAAAATGAAATTAGGAGAAGAGCATGAGTTCTGCCAAGAAGATCGGGCTATTTGCCTGTACCGGTGTGGTTGCCGGTAATATGATGGGGAGCGGTATTGCATTATTACCTGCGAACCTAGCAAGTATCGGTGGTATTGCTATCTGGGGTTGGATTATCTCTATTATTGGTGCAATGTCGCTGGCGTATGTATATGCCCGACTGGCAACAAAAAACCCGCAACAAGGTGGCCCAATTGCTTATGCCGGAGAAATTTCCCCTGCATTTGGTTTTCAGACAGGTGTTCTTTATTACCATGCTAACTGGATTGGTAACCTGGCGATTGGTATTACCGCTGTATCTTATCTTTCCACCTTCTTCCCAGTATTAAATGATCCTGTTCCGGCGGGTATCGCCTGTATTGCTATCGTCTGGGTATTTACCTTTGTAAATATGCTCGGCGGTACCTGGGTAAGCCGTTTAACCACTATTGGTCTGGTGCTGGTTCTTATTCCTGTGGTGATGACTGCTATTGTTGGCTGGCATTGGTTTGATGCTGCAACTTATGCAGCTAACTGGAATACTGCGGATACCACTGATGGTCATGCGATCATTAAAAGTATTCTGCTCTGCCTGTGGGCCTTCGTGGGTGTTGAATCCGCAGCAGTAAGTACTGGTATGGTTAAAAACCCGAAACGTACCGTTCCGCTGGCAACCATGCTGGGTACTGGTTTAGCAGGTATTGTTTATATCGCTGCGACTCAGGTGCTTTCCGGTATGTATCCGTCTTCTGTAATGGCAGCTTCCGGTGCTCCGTTTGCAATCAGTGCTTCAACTATCCTCGGTAACTGGGCTGCGCCGCTGGTTTCTGCATTCACCGCCTTTGCGTGCCTGACTTCTCTGGGCTCCTGGATGATGTTGGTAGGCCAGGCAGGTGTACGTGCCGCTAACGACGGTAACTTCCCGAAAGTTTATGGTGAAGTCGACAGCAACGGTATTCCGAAAAAAGGTCTGCTGCTGGCTGCAGTGAAAATGACTGCCCTGATGATCCTCATCACTCTGATGAACTCTGCCGGTGGTAAAGCATCTGACCTGTTCGGTGAACTGACCGGTATCGCAGTACTGCTGACTATGCTGCCGTACTTCTACTCTTGCGTTGACCTGATTCGTTTTGAAGGCGTTAACATCCGCAACTTTGTCAGCCTGATCTGCTCTGTACTGGGTTGCGTGTTCTGCTTCATCGCGCTGATGGGCGCAAGCTCCTTCGAGCTGGCAGGTACCTTCATCGTCAGCCTGATTATTCTGATGTTCTACGCTCGCAAAATGCACGAGCGCCAGAGCCACTCAATGGATAACCACACAGCGTCTAACGCACATTAATTAAAAGTATTTTCCGAGGCTCCTCCTTTCATTTTGTCCCATGTGTTGGGAGGGGCCTTTTTTACCTGGAGATATGACTATGAACGTTATTGCAATATTGAATCACATGGGGGTTTATTTTAAAGAAGAACCCATCCGTGAACTTCATCGCGCGCTTGAACGTCTGAACTTCCAGATTGTTTACCCGAACGACCGTGACGACTTATTAAAACTGATCGAAAACAATGCGCGTCTGTGCGGCGTTATTTTTGACTGGGATAAATATAATCTCGAGCTGTGCGAAGAAATTAGCAAAATGAACGAGAACCTGCCGTTGTACGCGTTCGCTAATACGTATTCCACTCTCGATGTAAGCCTGAATGACCTGCGTTTACAGATTAGCTTCTTTGAGTATGCGCTGGGTGCTGCTGAAGATATTGCTAATAAGATCAAGCAGACCACTGACGAATATATCAACACTATTCTGCCTCCGCTGACTAAAGCACTGTTTAAATATGTTCGTGAAGGTAAATATACTTTCTGTACTCCTGGTCACATGGGCGGTACTGCATTCCAGAAAAGCCCGGTAGGTAGCCTGTTCTATGATTTCTTTGGTCCGAACACCATGAAATCTGATATTTCCATTTCAGTATCTGAACTGGGTTCTCTGCTGGATCACAGTGGTCCACACAAAGAAGCAGAACAGTATATCGCTCGCGTCTTTAACGCAGACCGCAGCTACATGGTGACCAACGGTACTTCCACTGCGAACAAAATTGTTGGTATGTACTCTGCTCCGGCAGGCAGCACCATTCTGATTGACCGTAACTGCCACAAATCGCTGACCCACCTGATGATGATGAGCGATGTTACGCCAATCTATTTCCGCCCGACCCGTAACGCTTACGGTATTCTTGGTGGTATCCCACAGAGTGAATTCCAGCACGCTACCATTGCTAAGCGCGTGAAAGAAACACCAAACGCGACCTGGCCGGTACATGCCGTAATTACCAACTCTACCTATGATGGTCTGCTGTACAACACCGACTTCATCAAGAAAACACTGGATGTGAAATCCATCCACTTTGACTCCGCGTGGGTGCCTTACACCAACTTCTCACCGATTTACGAAGGTAAATGCGGTATGAGCGGTGGCCGTGTAGAAGGGAAAGTGATTTACGAAACCCAGTCTACTCACAAACTGCTGGCGGCGTTCTCTCAGGCTTCCATGATCCACGTTAAAGGTGACGTAAACGAAGAAACCTTTAACGAAGCCTACATGATGCACACCACCACTTCTCCGCACTACGGTATCGTGGCGTCCACTGAAACCGCTGCGGCGATGATGAAAGGCAATGCAGGTAAGCGTCTGATCAACGGTTCCATTGAACGTGCGATCAAATTCCGTAAAGAGATCAAACGTCTGAGAACGGAATCTGATGGCTGGTTCTTTGATGTATGGCAGCCGGATCATATCGATACCACTGAATGCTGGCCGCTGCGTTCTGACAGCACCTGGCACGGCTTCAAAAACATCGATAACGAGCACATGTATCTTGACCCGATCAAAGTCACCCTGCTGACTCCGGGGATGGAAAAAGACGGCACCATGAGCGACTTCGGTATTCCGGCCAGCATCGTGGCGAAATACCTCGACGAACATGGCATCGTTGTTGAGAAAACCGGTCCGTATAACCTGCTGTTCCTGTTCAGCATCGGTATCGATAAGACCAAAGCACTGAGCCTGCTGCGTGCTCTGACAGACTTCAAACGTGCGTTCGATCTGAACCTGCGTGTGAAAAACATGCTGCCGTCTCTGTATCGTGAAGATCCTGAATTCTATGAAAACATGCGTATTCAGGAACTGGCTCAGAATATCCACAAACTGATTGTTCACCACAATCTGCCGGATCTGATGTATCGCGCATTTGAAGTTCTGCCGACCATGGTAATGACTCCGTATGCTGCGTTCCAGAAAGAGCTGCACGGTATGACCGAAGAAGTTTACCTCGACGAAATGGTAGGTCGTATTAACGCCAATATGATCCTTCCGTATCCGCCGGGAGTTCCTCTGGTAATGCCGGGTGAAATGATCACCGAAGAAAGCCGTCCGGTTCTGGAGTTCCTGCAGATGCTGTGTGAAATCGGCGCTCACTATCCGGGCTTTGAAACCGATATTCACGGTGCATACCGTCAGGCTGATGGCCGCTATACCGTTAAGGTATTGAAAGAAGAAAGCAAAAAATAATTAGCTCGTACAAGGGAAGTGGCTTGCCACTTCCCTTTTTTGCTCATAAGGAGAACACATGAAAACACCCTCACAGCCGCGCGCGATATACTATATCGTGGCGATCCAAATCTGGGAGTACTTCAGTTTTTACGGCATGCGTGCCTTACTCATTCTCTATCTCACCCATCAGCTTGGTTTTAATGATAACCATGCCATCAGCCTGTTCAGCGCATATGCTTCTCTGGTTTACGTTACCCCTATTCTCGGCGGCTGGCTTGCCGACCGCCTGCTCGGCAACCGCACTGCAGTGATTGCCGGCGCGCTGTTAATGACCCTTGGCCATGTGGTGCTGGGCATTGATACAAATTCAACTTTTAGCCTGTATCTGGCGCTGGCTATCATTATTTGTGGCTACGGTTTATTCAAATCAAACATCAGCTGTTTACTTGGCGAGCTCTACGACGAGAAAGATCATCGACGTGATGGCGGTTTTTCGCTGCTGTATGCTGCGGGCAATATCGGTTCTATCGCAGCCCCCATCGCCTGCGGCCTGGCTGCTCAGTGGTATGGATGGCATGTTGGCTTTGCCCTTGCGGGTGGCGGCATGTTTATCGGTTTGTTGATTTTCTTAAGCGGTCATCGTCATTTCCAGTCCACGCGTAGTATGGATAAAAAAGCGCTCACAAGCGTCAAATTTGCCTTACCAGTATGGAGCTGGTTAGTGGTGATGCTCTGTTTAGCCCCTGTATTTTTTACCCTGCTGCTGGAGAACGACTGGTCAGGATATTTGCTGGCGATCGTTTGCCTCATTGCCGCACAAATCATTGCCCGCATGATGATCAAATTCCCCGAACACCGCCGTGCTCTTTGGCAAATTGTATTGTTGATGTTTGTCGGGACATTATTCTGGGTACTGGCACAACAGGGCGGCAGTACCATCAGCTTGTTTATCGATCGCTTTGTGAATCGTCAGGCATTCAATATTGAAGTACCTACTGCACTATTCCAGTCAGTGAACGCAATTGCGGTGATGCTCGCTGGGGTTGTTCTGGCCTGGCTGGCGTCGCCAGAAAGCCACGGCAACTCAACATTGCGCGTCTGGCTGAAGTTTGCCTTTGGCTTATTGCTGATGGCTTGTGGCTTTATGTTGCTGGCATTTGATGCCCGACATGCAGCGGCTGACGGTCAAGCGTCAATGGGCGTGATGATATCCGGGCTGGCGCTAATGGGCTTTGCCGAACTCTTTATTGACCCGGTGGCGATTGCGCAAATCACGCGTCTGAAAATGTCTGGCGTATTAACCGGTATTTATATGCTGGCAACAGGCGCGGTCGCCAACTGGCTGGCAGGCGTCGTGGCACAGCAGACCACAGAGTCGCAAATTAGCGGTATGGCAATTGCAGCTTACCAGGGATTCTTTTCTCAGATGGGTGAGTGGACGTTGGCTTGTGTCGCGATCATCGTGGTATTGGCCTTTGCTGCCCGTTTTCTGTTTAGCACGCCGACGAATATGATACAGGAGAGCAACGATTAACTGTCGTAAAAACAATTGGTTATGAATGAATTAACTTTCAGTTTATCACACTAGTAAATCGAGATTAATAAGTTATTTAAACCATTTTTATGGTTATTTATTAGTGATATCAACTTGAGGTAAGCGTTAGTTTCGATAAGATAAACTGAGTTATTAATAGTCGAGGCAGATAATACAGTGTACCGATCTGTCTCTTTATCTACGCTAAATTGAAAGCTGGATTTAGAGGAACCAAAATGTCTGAACGAGAAACACGGGGAGCCAATGAGGCTATTGATTTTAACGATGAACTGAGAAATCGCCGCGAAAAACTGGCGGCACTGCGTCAGCAAGGTGTGGCGTTTCCCAATGATTTTCGCCGCGACCATACCTCTGACCAGTTGCACGAAGAGTTTGATGCGAAGGATAACCAGGAACTGGAATCCTTAAACATTGAAGTCTCGGTTGCTGGCCGAATGATGACCCGTCGTATCATGGGGAAAGCCTCCTTTGTAACGTTGCAGGATGTCGGTGGCCGTATTCAACTGTACGTTGCAAGAGATAGCCTGCCAGAAGGTGTTTATAACGATCAGTTTAAAAAATGGGATCTGGGTGACATTATCGGTGCCCGCGGTACGCTGTTTAAGACGCAAACGGGTGAGCTTTCCATTCACTGTACTGAGCTGCGCCTGCTGACTAAAGCACTACGTCCTTTACCAGATAAATTCCATGGTCTGCAGGATCAGGAAGTCCGTTATCGTCAACGTTATCTGGACCTCATCGCTAACGATAAATCCCGTCAAACGTTTGTTGTCCGTTCAAAAATTCTGGCCGCTATCCGTCAGTTCATGGTCGCGCGCGGCTTTATGGAAGTAGAAACCCCGATGATGCAGGTAATTCCAGGTGGGGCATCTGCTCGCCCGTTTATTACCCATCATAATGCTCTGGATTTAGATATGTATCTGCGTATCGCGCCGGAGCTGTATCTGAAACGTCTGGTTGTAGGCGGTTTTGAACGGGTATTCGAAATCAACCGTAACTTCCGTAATGAAGGTATTTCTGTTCGCCATAATCCTGAGTTCACAATGATGGAACTCTACATGGCGTATGCGGATTACCACGATTTGATTGAACTGACGGAGTCCCTGTTCCGCACCCTGGCACAAGAGGTTCTTGGTACCACTAAAGTCACTTATGGCGAGCATGTGTTTGATTTCGGCAAACCGTTTGAAAAACTTACCATGCGCGAAGCAATCAAAAAATATCGTCCAGAAACCGATATGGCCGACCTGGATAATTTTGATGCTGCTAAAGCATTAGCTGAATCTATCGGTATTACGGTAGAGAAAAGCTGGGGGCTGGGACGTATTGTGACGGAGATCTTTGATGAAGTGGCAGAAGCACATCTGATTCAGCCAACCTTTATTACGGAATATCCGGCAGAAGTGTCACCGCTGGCACGCCGTAATGATGTTAACCCGGAAATCACCGACCGTTTTGAATTCTTCATCGGTGGTCGTGAAATCGGTAATGGTTTTAGCGAATTAAACGACGCAGAAGACCAGGCTGAACGTTTCCAGGAACAGGTTAACGCTAAAGCTGCAGGTGACGACGAAGCCATGTTCTATGACGAAGATTACGTGACTGCGCTGGAATATGGTCTGCCGCCAACCGCTGGTCTGGGTATTGGTATCGACCGAATGATTATGCTGTTTACTAACAGCCATACTATTCGCGACGTTATTCTCTTCCCAGCGATGCGCCCACAGAAATAAATTTCACTAAATGAACGAAGCAGTCAGGCGACTGCTTCGTTCGTCGTTCCGCAAATCCAGTTTTGAGGAGAGACGCTTCGTTTCAAGATAACCAGCGGGTCCACTCAACTACAGCTCCTAAAAGAGAGAAAAAAGTAATGCCACAGGCAGACTCATTGGCCAGGTTATTCCTACCAGGAATGCACTAAGTAAACGAATATGTGTTTTCTCATGTGAGATAAACCAGATAATGACAAAGGATATGTTCACACCAATCACATAAAAAATTAATATTTTAGAGAATAGTGCCATTTTTTATGTTCTTCTTATCCTTCCTGGCTACTTGTAAAACTGACGGAAATAGTCATCAACGGTCATAATGTTGAGGTCAAAATCAATATCCGGTAAGTCTAAGCATTTAAGCCTGATTAAATCTTCGATTTCACTTGCGGCTAACGATGTCGTTATTGCGAAGGAATTTTCATTCAATTGTCGTGGTATCCCATATTCATCAGCCACGATAGAGGAGAAATTCATATCATACATCAATGATCTTAACCTTAAGAACACTGAGGAATAAGATGATGGATAATCAAAAGAAACAACATAAGTATTGAACTTGTTTTTACCTTCCATAATATGACTCCTATCAATTTTAAACGCTCTGGGGACGCAAAACTTATTAACCCCGATCGATGATTCTCATATAGGAGATATTCTTTTTTTTTTGCTCAGTAAAGGGGATGACTTGGGACAAAAAAACGCGCTCTCTGACCATTCTTTGTGCATCCCCCTACCCTTCAGATGCTCTCCTGCATCACCCCGCGGAGAGCATGAAAAATATCGTGACTCTGTACTCTCCCATCAACTGCGAATATCATCATACTCCCGCGTTTTATCAAATTCGTGTTTCGCAAATGGACATAATGGGATAATTTTTCGTTTTTCCCGACGCATTTTTTCCACGACTTTCGCAACCAGCTGTTTACCAATCCCTTGCCCTTTCAGGCTTTCATCGACATCGGTATGTTCGATAATCGCTAAATTCTCTCCGGTCGGCACAAAGACAATTTCAGCGATTTGCTTGCCCTGTTCGTCATTAATGTAAAATTTATTGTGGCCTTCGCGTATTTCCATTTTACCCTCGCTTATTTATGACGGTATTTCAGCGCGCCACTCGGGCACGTATCAATCACTTTCACCACAGTGGCGACGTCGACTTCATCCGGCATGATCCACGGCTTACGTTTGAGATTAAATAACTTGCCGTTGCCACGTACGCAATTGCCAGAATGCTGACATATCGCAGTATTGAAATAGACATCGATCTTTTCGCCGGTATAACAGCGATAACCCCCGTCCAGTAGCGCCCGATCCATGACCTTCCCTCTCTCATCAGTATGGTTTTCACTATAAGCATAGCCCTGGAATCTTCATACAGCACTGGCAGTTTCCGTTGCCAGAATCTCTTCCCCTATATAGCCAATCATTCTTACTCCCTTTGAATTACCCGCCTCATCAGAGATAATGCTTAAGAAATTTGTCACACAAGGAAGCTGATGAGACATTCATTGCCCTACCGCATGTTACGCAAACGTCCGATGAAATTGAGTACCACTGTGATCTTAATGGTCAGCGCGGTACTGTTCTCGGTGCTATTGGTGGTGCATCTGATTTACTTCTCGCAAATCAGTGATATGACGCGAGACGGGCTAGCCAACAAGGCACTGGCGGTGGCGCGTACCCTCGCCGACTCGCCGGAAATCCGTCAGGGCTTGCAGAAAAAACCGCAGGAGAGCGGCATCCAGGCCATCGCGGAAGCCGTGCGCAAACGCAACGATCTGCTGTTTATTGTCGTTACCGATATGCAAAGTCTTCGCTACTCGCATCCTGAAGCCCAGCGTATTGGTCAGCCATTTAAAGGTGATGACATCCTTAAAGCGCTGAATGGCGAAGAAAATGTCGCTATCAATCGCGGTTTTCTGGCGCAGGCTTTACGCGTATTTACCCCCATCTACGATGAAAATCATAAGCAAATTGGCGTGGTGGCGATCGGCCTTGAGTTAAGCCGCGTGACCCAACAGATCAATGACAGTCGCTGGAGCATTATCTGGTCGGTATTATTTGGCATGCTGGTCGGACTGATTGGCACCTGCATTCTGGTTAAAGTACTGAAAAAAATTCTTTTTGGCCTGGAACCCTACGAAATCTCCACGCTGTTTGAGCAGCGCCAGGCCATGTTGCAGTCCATCAAAGAAGGCGTCGTTGCCGTGGACGATCGCGGTGAAGTCACGCTGATCAACGATGCCGCACAAGAATTGCTGAATTACCGTAAGTCGCAGGACGATGAGAAGCTGTCGACGCTAAGCCACTCGTGGTCACAGGTAGTAGATGTCTCGGAAGTGTTACGCGACGGTACGCCGCGCCGCGACGAAGAGATTACGATTAAAGACCGGCTATTACTGATCAACACCGTTCCGGTGCGCAGTAATGGCGTTATCATCGGTGCCATTTCAACCTTCAGAGACAAAACTGAAGTACGTAAACTGATGCAGCGACTCGACGGTCTGGTCAACTATGCTGACGCACTTCGTGAACGATCCCACGAATTTATGAATAAATTGCATGTGATTCTCGGATTATTGCATCTGAAGAGTTATAAGCAGTTGGAAGATTACATTCTCAAAACAGCCAATAACTATCAGGAAGAGATTGGCTCTCTGCTGGGTAAGATCAAATCTCCGGTTATCGCTGGTTTTTTAATCAGCAAGATTAACCGCGCGACCGATTTAGGCCATACGCTGATTTTAAACAGTGAAAGCCAACTGCCAGACAGCGGCAGTGAGGACCAGGTCGCGACGCTGATTACCACATTGGGAAATCTGATAGAAAACGCGCTGGAAGCATTAGGGCCGGAACCCGGAGGCGAAATTAGCGTAACATTGCACTACCGTCACGGCTGGCTGCACTGTGAAGTTAACGATGATGGACCGGGGATCGCACCCGACAAAATCGATCACATTTTTGACAAAGGTGTCTCGACAAAAGGAAGCGAGCGAGGCGTCGGTTTAGCACTTGTCAAACAACAGGTAGAAAATCTCGGCGGCAGCATCGCCGTGGAATCGGAACCCGGGATTTTCACACAATTTTTTGTCCAGATACCCTGGGACGGGGAGAGGTCGAACAGATGATCAATGTATTAATTATCGATGACGACGCAATGGTCGCGGAGCTGAATCGCCGATACGTAGCACAAATCCCAGGCTTTCAATGCTGTGGAACAGCCTCGACGCTGGAGAAAGCCAAAGAGATTATCTTCAATAGCGATACGCCTATCGACCTGATATTGCTCGATATCTATATGCAAAAAGAGAACGGGCTCGATTTACTGCCTGTCCTGCATAACGCGCGTTGCAAAAGTGATGTGATTGTCATCTCCTCCGCAGCCGATGCGGCAACCATTAAAGATTCCCTGCATTACGGTGTTGTGGATTACCTGATCAAACCCTTCCAGGCTTCCCGCTTTGAAGAGGCGCTCACCGGCTGGCGGCAAAAGAAAATGGCGCTGGAAAAACATCAGTATTATGACCAGGCCGAGCTTGATCAGCTAATCCACGGCAGCAGCTCCAACGAGCAGGATCCTCGTCGCTTGCCAAAAGGCTTAACGCCGCAGACGTTACGCACGCTGTGCCAGTGGATTGACGCGCATCAGGACTATGAGTTTTCAACCGACGAGCTGGCTAACGAGGTTAACATCTCGCGTGTTTCCTGCCGAAAATACCTCATCTGGCTGGTCAACTGCCACATCTTGTTCACCAGTATCCATTATGGCGTCACAGGGCGTCCGGTTTACCGTTACCGTATTCAGGCAGAACACTACTCACTGCTGAAACAATATTGCCAATAACGGATCGCTGGTTATCTGTAAGTAATAATTATTACCGTAATGCAAAATACCCCTGGCACAAGTTACATTCTTCATCAGTAAAACTTGTGCCAGATCAAATATAATTATCCCTCCATCATCGTTAAAAATTAATATCTCTTCAGATGAACGGTGTTTTTAATTTCAAAACGCTAACAAAAGTTAATTAACTATTATGTCACCCGCATTATGTGTATTTTTACCCACAAATGGGTAGATCAGATTAATCTATAAACCTAATGATATCTGCCCTGAGAACAAAAAATAGACCGATAAATATCAATAAGATAACAGCAAACAAAACATTAACATCTGCGCAGTACAAACTATAAACCCATCGCCAGAGAGTTTTTCTCTCTGAAAAAGCCGCTTATCACAGTGCATAAATTTGCCGCTGCTTTAATCAGCCAATATTCACTGTGAGGTATTTGCTAAAGCCGGTAACGACCAAACGGATATTTAGTCAGGCTCTGAAAACAGTTCATACAAAACAGAACGTGACTGTGATCTATTCAGCAAAAATTTAAATAGGATTATCGCGAGGGTTCACACATGTTATTTACTATCCAACTTATCATAATACTGATATGTCTGTTTTATGGTGCCAGAAAGGGTGGTATCGCGCTGGGTTTATTAGGCGGTATCGGTCTGGTCATTCTGGTCTTCGTCTTCCACCTTCAGCCAGGTAAACCACCGGTTGATGTCATGCTGGTTATCATTGCGGTGGTGGCGGCATCGGCGACCTTGCAAGCTTCGGGCGGTCTTGATGTCATGCTGCAAATTGCCGAGAAGCTGCTGCGCCGCAACCCGAAATATGTCTCAATTGTCGCGCCGTTTGTGACCTGTACGCTGACCATTCTTTGCGGTACGGGTCATGTGGTTTACACCATTCTGCCGATCATCTACGACGTCGCCATTAAGAACAACATCCGTCCGGAACGCCCGATGGCGGCAAGTTCTATCGGTGCACAGATGGGGATTATCGCCAGTCCGGTGTCGGTTGCGGTCGTGTCTCTGGTTGCAATGCTGGGTAATGTCACCTTTGATGGTCGCCATCTTGAGTTCCTCGACCTGCTGGCAATCACCATTCCATCGACGTTAATCGGTATCCTGGCGATCGGTATCTTCAGCTGGTTCCGCGGTAAAGATCTGGATAAAGACGAAGAGTTCCAGAAATTCATCTCCGTACCGGAAAACCGTGAGTATGTTTACGGTGATACCGCGACGCTGCTCGATAAAAAACTGCCGAAAAGCAACTGGCTTGCAATGTGGATCTTCCTCGGGGCAATCGCTGTAGTCGCACTTCTTGGTGCTGATTCGGACCTGCGTCCATCCTTCGGTGGCAAACCGCTGTCGATGGTACTGGTTATTCAGATGTTTATGCTGCTTACCGGGGCGCTGATTATTATCCTGACCAAAACCAATCCCGCGTCTATCTCAAAAAACGAAGTCTTCCGTTCCGGTATGATCGCCATCGTGGCGGTGTACGGTATCGCATGGATGGCAGAAACCATGTTCGGTGCGCATATGTCTGAAATTCAGGGCGTACTGGGTGAAATGGTGAAAGAGTATCCGTGGGCCTATGCCATTGTTCTGCTGCTGGTTTCTAAGTTTGTAAACTCTCAGGCTGCGGCGCTGGCGGCGATTGTTCCGGTCGCGCTGGCGATCGGCGTTGATCCAGCATACATCGTGGCTTCAGCACCGGCTTGCTACGGTTATTACATCCTGCCGACTTATCCGAGCGATCTGGCAGCGATTCAGTTTGACCGTTCCGGCACCACCCACATCGGTCGCTTCGTCATCAACCACAGCTTTATTCTGCCGGGGTTGATTGGTGTGAGCGTATCGTGCGTCTTCGGCTGGATCTTCGCCGCGATGTACGGGTTCTTATAAATGCACTTTGCGTGCCGCCCGTGACTACGCGGCACGCCATTTTCGAATAACAAATACAGAGTTACAGGCTGGAAGCTATGTCAAACAAACCCTTTATCTACCAGGCACCTTTCCCGATGGGGAAAGACAATACCGAATACTATCTACTCACTTCCGATTACGTTAGCGTTGCCGACTTCGACGGCGAAACCATTCTGAAAGTGGAACCAGAAGCCCTGACCCTGCTGGCGCAGCAAGCCTTTCACGACGCTTCTTTCATGCTCCGTCCGGCACACCAGAAACAGGTTGCGGCTATTCTTCACGATCCAGAAGCCAGCGAAAACGACAAGTACGTGGCGCTGCAATTCTTAAGAAACTCCGAAATCGCCGCCAAAGGCGTGCTGCCGACCTGCCAGGATACCGGCACCGCGATCATCGTCGGTAAAAAAGGCCAGCGCGTGTGGACCGGTGGCGGTGATGAAGAAGCGCTGTCGAAAGGCGTCTATAACACCTATATCGAGGATAACCTGCGCTACTCGCAAAACGCGGCGCTGGACATGTACAAAGAGGTCAACACCGGCACTAACCTGCCTGCGCAAATCGACCTGTACGCGGTAGATGGCGATGAGTACAAATTCCTCTGTGTTGCTAAAGGCGGCGGCTCTGCCAACAAAACCTATCTCTACCAGGAAACCAAAGCCCTGCTGACTCCCGGCAAACTGAAAAACTTCCTCGTTGAGAAAATGCGTACCCTCGGTACGGCAGCCTGCCCGCCGTACCATATCGCGTTTGTGATTGGCGGTACGTCTGCGGAAACCAACCTGAAAACCGTCAAGTTAGCAAGCGCTCACTATTATGATGAACTGCCGACGGAAGGGAACGAACATGGTCAGGCGTTCCGCGATGTCCAGCTGGAACAGGAACTGCTGGAAGAGGCCCAGAAACTCGGTCTTGGCGCGCAGTTTGGTGGTAAATACTTCGCGCACGACATTCGCGTTATCCGTCTGCCACGTCACGGCGCATCCTGCCCGGTAGGCATGGGCGTCTCCTGCTCCGCTGACCGTAACATTAAAGCGAAAATCAACCGCGAAGGTATCTGGATCGAAAAACTGGAACGCAATCCAGGCCAGTACATTCCACAAGAACTGCGCCAGGCCGGTGAAGGCGAAGCGGTGAAGGTCGACCTTAACCGCCCGATGAAAGAGATCCTCGCCCAGCTTTCGCAATATCCGGTATCCACTCGTTTGTCGCTCACCGGCACCATTATCGTGGGCCGAGATATTGCACACGCCAAGCTGAAAGAGCTGATTGACGCCGGTAAAGAACTGCCGCAGTACATCAAAGATCACCCGATCTACTACGCGGGTCCGGCGAAAACCCCTGCCGGTTATCCATCAGGTTCACTTGGCCCAACCACCGCAGGTCGTATGGACTCCTACGTGGATCTGCTGCAATCCCACGGCGGCAGCATGATCATGCTGGCGAAAGGTAACCGCAGTCAGCAGGTTACCGACGCGTGTCATAAACACGGCGGCTTCTACCTCGGTAGCATCGGCGGTCCGGCGGCGGTACTGGCGCAGCAGAGCATCAAGGATCTGGAATGCGTCGCTTATCCGGAGCTGGGTATGGAAGCTATCTGGAAAATCGAAGTAGAAGATTTCCCGGCGTTTATCCTGGTCGATGACAAAGGCAACGACTTCTTCCAGCAAATCGTCAACAAACAGTGCGCGAACTGCACTAAGTAACCTCTTCGGCCCAGCGCCTGGCAGCATGCTGCCAGGTGATCCCCCTGGGCCACCTCTTTTGCGATTGTAATTTCACGCTTGCTGGTGAATAGTCAGTATTTTCCCTGACTTGCGAACTCACCATGACCCGCACACTCAAGCCGTTAATTCTTAACACCAGCGCACTGACGCTAACGTTAATCCTGATTTATACCGGCATTTCGGCCCATGACAAACTCACCTGGCTGATGGAAGTGACACCGGTGATTATTGTCGTGCCGCTACTGCTTGCCACCGCCAGACGTTATCCGTTAACGCCGCTGCTCTATACGCTCATTTTCTTTCACGCCATCATCCTGATGGTCGGCGGACAATACACCTACGCGAAAGTCCCCGTTGGTTTTGAGGTGCAGGAATGGCTGGGGTTGAGCCGTAATCCGTATGACAAACTGGGGCATTTTTTCCAGGGGCTGGTGCCTGCACTGGTGGCACGAGAGATCCTTGTGCGCGGGATGTACGTTCGCGGACATAAGATGGTGGCGTTTCTGGTCTGCTGCGTGGCGCTGGCGATAAGCGCGATGTATGAATTAATCGAGTGGTGGGCGGCGCTGGCAATGGGCCAGGGAGCGGATGATTTTCTCGGCACCCAGGGCGACCAGTGGGACACGCAATCCGATATGTTCTGCGCGCTGCTTGGCGCATTAACGACGGTGATATTTCTCGCTCGCTTTCATTGCCGCCAGCTACGGCGCTTTGGCTTGATAACCGGATAACAACGTGCGCTTTGTTGACGCCGGATGCGGCGTGAATTCCTTATCCGGTCTACAAAATTTGCAAATCCAAAGCATTACATTAAGACATGGCCTGATAAACATATCGCATCAGGCCATTTTCGTTAGCTATTGTCCACGTCAGGCTTTCACATCACTCACTGCACCGACCGGAATATCAGCATGAACAGGCTCGGGCGGTACTTTGCGATATTTATCCAGCAGATGGATCTGGATCCTGCGCAGCGTGTCACCATTGAGGCGATAGAAACGGAAGTAGAGAATCAGCGTTACCATGAAAAACAGAGTCGGTAGAGCAATCATAATAAACTGCATACCTAATAGGGCTTGCGTAGACTGTTCAACATTCGGTACATAGCCAATCATCCCTAACACAACCGCAATGAAAAAAGCCGCAAAGGC
The DNA here is from genome assembly GCF_046487395.1 of Escherichia sp. WS1450. NCBI lineage: Bacteria > Pseudomonadati > Pseudomonadota > Gammaproteobacteria > Enterobacterales > Enterobacteriaceae > Escherichia > Escherichia sp. WS1450. The sequence continues at coordinate 18,375 of NZ_JBJQJO010000019.1, read as the reverse complement.
TGAACCGCCCTTCACCACCATAGTCTGCACGGAGTAAGCGATGCTTTCACAGCGTACGTGCAGTTTATATTCACCGTAATCAACGGTATCTGCCACCATGATGACCTGTAATACCCAGAAAAGCGCCGTTCCCACATTCAGCAAGATACCCGCAATCACAATGAGGACGACGTTGTGATAGCTCATTAATGCCATTAACAGGAGAACACCACAGCTTAACACCGGAAGAATAGATGCTCCGGCCCATAAAATGCGTCGGGATAATGATTTAACTAAGCGTGGGAAGAATACTAACGTCACCAGGTTAGCAGCTCCCGCATACGACAGATAATAGGGGAACAAATCCGCATCACCGATAACATATGAGAAATAATAGATAGCAAAGCCGGTAATAATATTGCTGGCTACATTATAAGCAAGAGCCATACCCAAGAGGCATGAAAGCTGATCGTTTTTATAAATAAGCGCAACGATGGCTTTAAGTGTCAGATGGCTTCCTTCAGCAGACGGTTGATTGTCTGACGAAAAGACTTCATGCACATTGCGCAGAGTGATGATGGTTGAAACAATAAAAAAGGCGATCAGTACCAGAGTGAACATCTGAAAGCCAAATCCCCGATCGCCACCGCCGACATAATTAACAAATGGTAGCGTCACACCTGCCGTAACAAAGCCCGCCAGACTGGCAAAAAAACGCGGATAAGGAACCAGTTGTTCGCGCTCACGTTTATCGAGCGTTATGGTTGGAACCAGCGACCAGAAGGGAATATCCATAATGGTGTAAGTCATGCCCCAGAGGATGTAGGTCACGCAAACAAAGACAATCTGAGTAGTACCTTCAAACAGATGCGCACTAAAGAGGAGAAATAAGATTACAGAGTTTGCCAACGTACCGATCAGGATCCAGGGTTTGAACTTACCCCATCGCGATCGCGTAGCATTTACAATCCATCCCATAATCGGATCGTTAATAGCATCCCAGATCCTCGCCACCAGAAACAAAGTACCGACCAAACCCACAGACAGCCCGACGACATCGGTGTAGTAATACATGAGGTACATATACACAATGCCGATCGCAAAATCCTTCCCGAACGCTCCAAATCCATAACTGAGTTTTGTAGTCATTGAAATGCTCATAGGGTATCGGGTCGCTGTTACCAACGCCCGCCTTCTGTTATTGGTATCGTCAGAGGTGTGCGCCGGAATAAATCCCCCGGCGCAGTAGCGTTTAGTCGCGTTTTAACGGTGCAACCAGCCTGGCAGCCAGTCGCCGTGGGCGGCAATCAGGTCGTCAACAAGAGCATATATTTCGTCAATGCCCAGCACGGCGGCAGTATGCGGGTCCATCATCGCGGCGTGGTAAACACGGTCGCGATTTTCCGTAAGAATAGCTTCAGTCAGCAGCGTCTGTACGTTGATGTTGGTTTGCATCAGGGCGGCCAGATGCGAAGGTAGCGTACCGACTTTGGTCGGCTGAATGCCATTAGCATCAACCAGACAGGCTACTTCCACGCAACATCCTTGTGGCAGGTTATCAATCAAACCCTCGTTACGGACGTTGCCGTAAATCACACTCGGCTCGCCAGTCCAGATAGCGTTCATGATTGTGCTGGCATATTCCCGTGACGGTTTAATATCAATCCGGGAGGCGTTTTTATACTCCTCCAGCTCTTTATGCCAGTTCGCCAGCTGCTCGACGCAGCGTTTCGGGTACTCATCCAGCGGTACTTTATAACGCTCAATCAAATCCTCACGACCTGGCTTAATAAACCACGGTGTGTACTCAGCAAAATGTTCTGACGATTCCGTGACGAAGTAGCCCAGCTTTTTGAACATTTCGTAGCGCACAATATTCTGGCAGCGAGTATTGCCATGAATATTCGGCTTCGGTGCCTGCCCTGCTTCATAAGCCGCCAGCAGTTCCGGGTAGAGATTCACGTAACTGCCGTCGGCGGTTTTGCGCTCCAGTTCCAGGTAAAACGCCATATGGTTGATACCTGCGCAACGGTAACGCAGCGTAGCCGGGTCGATATTGAGGTCACGCGCCAGCTCTTCCGCCGTTCCCTGCACCGAATGGCACAGCCCGACCTGTTTGATATGCGGATAGCGGGCATACATCGCCCAGGTATTCATCGCCATTGGGTTAACGTAGTTGAGCATGGTGGCATCGGGGCAGACTTCCGTCATGTCCTCGCAAATTTGCCACAGATGCGGAATGGTACGTAGCGCGCGCATAATACCGCCCGGCCCCAACGTATCGGCAATGGTTTGTTCCAGACCATGCCGCTTACAGACCTCGAAATCAGTCACCGTGCAAGGTTCATAACCGCCAATCTGAAATGCCACCACGACAAAATCGGCATCCTGTAAGGCTTCTTTCTGTTGGGTGTGGCAGGTGATTTTGCCGCTGGCCCCTGCTGAATCCATCAGCTTGCGCACCACAATATGCGACTCTTCCAGGCGGGTGGGATCAATGTCCATCAGGGCAATATGCGCCGTTTTCAGCGCCTCGCGATGGAACACATCACCAAGAATATTTTTAACGAAAATCGTCGAACCAGCGCCGATAAATGTAATTTTGGGTGCAGACATCATGCAGATCTCCTGGCTTGCTTAAATAACTTCATCATGGCAGGCGAATCTGCAGAAAACCTCCGGCTTCCAGGTTGAGCATTCCCATAAACTCAGATCCTGCGTGAAGCATCAATAAATCTGAGTTTATGGGAATAAATTACCTGAAAAGCAGAGTTTTCGGCCTCAGAATGCTCGGATGGTCCCCTCGCCTCTCTGGGAAGAGAGTGAAAACCGTGCTCCCACTCGCAGTCATCTTCCTGCACTCCTGCCATAATTCTGATATTCCAGGAAAGAGAGCCATCCATGAATACAGATACGTTTATGTGCAGCAGCGACGAAAAACAGACCCGCAGCCCGCTGTCGCTGTATTCGGAATACCAGCGGATGGAGATTGAGTTTCGCGCACCGCATATCATGCCCACCAGCCACTGGCATGGTCAGGTCGAAGTGAATGTGCCTTTCGATGGCGATGTGGAATACCTGATCAACAATGAAAAAGTGAGTATCAATCAGGGACATATCACGCTGTTCTGGGCCTGTACACCGCACCAACTAACAGATACCGGAACCTGTCAGAGCATGGCGATTTTTAATCTGCCGATGCATCTGTTTCTCTCCTGGCCGCTGGATAAAGACCTGATTAACCACGTCACTCACGGTATGGTGATCAAATCACTGGCGACACAGCAACTTAGCCCGTTTGAAGTGCGCCGCTGGCAGCAGGAATTGAACAGTCCGAACGAGCAAATTCGCCAGCTCGCCATTGATGAAATTGGCCTGATGCTCAAGCGATTTAGCCTCTCTGGCTGGGAACCGATTCTGGTCAATAAAACCTCGCGCACACACAAAAACAGCGTCTCGCGCCATGCGCAATTTTATGTTAGCCAGATGCTGGGCTTTATTGCCGAAAACTATGATCAGGCGCTGACCATCAACGATGTGGCTGAGCACGTCAAACTTAACGCCAACTATGCAATGGGGATATTCCAGCGGGTCATGCAATTGACGATGAAACAGTACATAACCGCGATGCGCATCAACCACGTTCGCGCGTTACTGAGCGATACCGATAAAAGTATTCTCGATATTGCCCTGACGGCAGGCTTTCGTTCAAGTAGTCGTTTTTACAGCACGTTCGGCAAATATGTCGGCATGTCGCCGCAACAATACCGCAAACTTAGCCAACAGCGCCGCCAGACGTTTCCCGGCTAAAGACGATATCAGTATCAGCCAAAAAAATAGTTTAGCCGTCGATAATAAGCAGTGAAAATAATTTAAAATAATCACATAACATATTGTTTATAAAAACAAATATTTCAAAAATGTTTGTTTTTCACGCGCTTTACAGCCCGAAAAGGCCGGAAGATACTTGCCCGCAACGAAGATTCCTTCATAACCGGGTAAGCAATGATGAAAGTATTAATTGTTGAAAGCGAGTTTCTCCATCAAGACACCTGGGTCGGTAACGCCGTTGAGCGTCTGGCAGATGCTTTAAGCCAGCAAAATGTTACCGTGATTAAATCCACCTCCTTTGATGATGGTTTTGCCATTCTCTCTTCAAACGAAGCCATTGACTGCCTGATGTTCAGCTATCAAATGGAACATCCGGACGAACATCAAAACGTCAGACAATTGATCGGTAAGCTTCATGAGCGCCAACAAAACGTGCCGGTCTTCCTGTTGGGCGATCGGGAAAAAGCCCTCGCCGCAATGGACCGGGATCTGCTGGAGCTTGTCGATGAATTCGCCTGGATTCTGGAAGATACCGCCGACTTTATCGCCGGACGCGCCGTTGCCGCGATGACCCGCTACCGCCAGCAACTGTTGCCGCCACTGTTCAGCGCGCTGATGAAATATAGCGACATCCATGAATATTCCTGGGCAGCGCCAGGCCACCAGGGCGGCGTTGGTTTTACCAAAACACCCGCCGGACGTTTCTACCATGACTACTATGGTGAAAATCTGTTCCGCACCGACATGGGCATCGAACGAACTTCCCTCGGTTCTTTGCTTGACCATACTGGCGCATTTGGCGAAAGCGAAAAATATGCTGCACGCGTATTTGGTGCCGATCGCTCCTGGTCGGTAGTCGTCGGTACTTCCGGCTCTAACCGCACCATCATGCAGGCTTGCATGACCGATAACGATGTCGTGGTCGTTGACCGTAACTGCCATAAATCCATCGAACAAGGTTTGATGCTGACAGGCGCGAAACCGGTCTACATGGTGCCAAGCCGCAACCGCTACGGCATTATCGGGCCAATCTATCCGCAGGAAATGCAACCTGAAACCTTGCAGAAGAAAATCAGTGAAAGCCCGCTGACTAAAGACAAAACCGGGCAAAAACCGTCTTACTGCGTAGTGACCAACTGTACCTATGACGGCGTGTGTTATAACGCTAAAGAAGCGCAGGATCTGCTGGAAAAAACCTCCGATCGTCTGCACTTTGACGAAGCCTGGTACGGCTATGCACGTTTCAACCCGATCTATGCCGATCACTATGCCATGCGCGGCGAACCTGGCGATCACAACGGTCCTACCGTTTTCGCCACCCACTCCACCCACAAACTGCTGAATGCACTGTCACAGGCCTCTTATATTCATGTACGTGAAGGTCGTGGGGCGATTAACTTCTCCCGCTTCAACCAGGCCTACATGATGCATGCCACCACCTCCCCGCTGTATGCCATCTGCGCATCCAACGACGTGGCGGTGTCGATGATGGACGGCAACAGCGGCCTGTCACTGACGCAGGAAGTGATCGACGAAGCGGTTGATTTCCGTCAGGCGATGGCGCGGCTGTATAAAGAGTTCACCGCTGACGGTAGCTGGTTCTTCAAACCGTGGAACAAAGAAGTCGTCACCGACCCACAAACCGGCAAAACCTATGACTTTGCTGACGCACCAACCAAACTGCTGACCACCGTTCAGGACTGCTGGGTCATGCATCCGGGCGAAAGCTGGCACGGCTTCAAAGATATTCCGGATAACTGGAGTATGCTCGACCCGATTAAAGTCAGCATCCTTGCTCCGGGAATGGGTGAAGATGGTGAACTGGAAGAAACCGGCGTTCCAGCGGCGCTGGTCACTGCCTGGCTTGGTCGCCACGGCATTGTGCCTACCCGCACCACTGACTTCCAGATTATGTTCCTGTTCTCTATGGGCGTAACCCGTGGGAAATGGGGGACTCTGGTTAACACCCTTTGCTCCTTCAAACGCCACTATGACGCCAACACACCGCTGGCGCAGGTGATGCCGGAACTTGTTGAACAATATCCTGACACTTACGCGAACATGGGGATTCACGATCTGGGTGACACCATGTTTGCCTGGCTGAAAGAAAACAACCCTGGCGCACGGTTGAACGAAGCCTATTCCGGCCTGCCGGTGGCGGAAATCACCCCGCGAGAAGCGTACAACGCGATTGTCGACAACAATGTCGAACTGGTATCCATTGAAAACCTACCAGGACGCATCGCGGCAAACTCAGTTATCCCGTATCCGCCAGGAATCCCGATGCTGCTGTCTGGTGAAAACTTCGGCGATAAAAACAGTCCGCAAGTAAGTTATTTACGCTCGCTGCAATCCTGGGACCATCATTTCCCTGGATTTGAACACGAAACTGAAGGGACTGAAATTATTGACGGTATTTACCACGTTATGTGTGTGAAAGCGTAACCACTATTCCGCTGAAGGCGTAATTGTTTAAATAACATTACGCCGCCTGGCTTGAGGCCTTTTAAGTATGGCAACGTTTTCATAAAAATTGCTGCAAACAAAAAATGTCATACTTTTTGCGCGGTCCCACCCCGCGCTTTTTTTGCCTGTTATTTACCCTGTAAAAAAATATGTACATGAGAAATTACTATAAAAATTTGTAATATTAGTAAAACTCGTTATTTTTATGCATGTTTATATTCATCATACAATTATATAACCATTTCCCGGTATCGCTTCGCTTTAGCGAGAACTGGTCTTTTATTCGCACTCAGGAGTACATGTATGAGGATTTGCAGCGACCAACCTTGTATTGTTTTATTGACTGAAAAAGATGTCTGGATAAGGGTGAATGGGAAAGAACCTATTAGCCTTAAAGCTAACCATATGGCGTTATTAAATTGTGAAAATAATATTATCGACGTCTCCTCTCTTAATAACACTTTGGTTGCTCATATTAGTCACGACATCATCAAAGATTACCTCCGGTTTCTGAATAAAGATCTCTCGCAAATACCAGTATGGCAACGTAGCGCTACGCCCATCCTCACTCTGCCATGCCTGACGCCAGACGTCTTTCGCGTTGCCGCGCAACACAGCATGATGCCCGCTGAAACTGAGTCAGAAAAGGAACGAACACGTGCATTATTATTCACTGTGCTATCCCGTTTTCTCGACAGTAAAAAATTCCTTTCACTAATGATGTATATGTTACGTAATTGTGTAAGTGACAGCGTTTATCAAATTATTGAAAGCGATATCCACAAAGACTGGAATCTTAGTATGGTAGCCAGTTGTTTATGTCTTAGCCCGAGTCTGTTAAAGAAAAAGCTGAAAAGCGAAAACACCAGTTATAGCCAAATAATCACCACCTGCCGCATGCGTTATGCCGTAAATGAATTAATGATGGACGGTAAAAATATCTCTCAGGTATCACAATCCTGCGGCTACAACAGTACGTCGTACTTTATTTCTGTCTTTAAAGACTTCTACGGTATGACGCCTCTGCATTATGTTAGTCAGCACAGAGAACGCACTGTCGCCTGATTTTTAACCTTAACGAAGAGCTATATTAATAACGGCATCAGCGATAACCCGGTCGATAATAATTCAACTATCGAATGCAGGCGTATGATATGACGTAATTTATTGTCACGAAGCTCGCCTTCGCAGGAGTTTAATTATGTCTTCGGATGCTGATGCTCACAAAGTGGGCTTAATCCCCGTCACCCTGATGGTGTCGGGGAATATTATGGGGTCAGGTGTTTTTCTGTTACCTGCAAACCTGGCCTCCACTGGCGGGATTGCCATTTATGGATGGTTGGTGACGATTATCGGTGCGCTGGGGCTCTCGATGGTATACGCCAAAATGTCGTTCCTCGACCCAAGTCCTGGTGGTTCTTACGCTTACGCCCGCCGCTGCTTTGGGCCGTTTCTCGGTTATCAAACCAACGTCCTCTACTGGCTGGCCTGCTGGATCGGCAATATCGCCATGGTGGTCATTGGCGTAGGTTATTTAAGTTACTTCTTCCCGATTCTGAAAGATCCATTGGTATTAACCATCACCTGCGTCGTGGTGCTGTGGATCTTCGTCCTGCTGAACATTGTCGGTCCGAAAATGATCACCCGCGTGCAGGCCGTTGCCACCGTGCTGGCGCTGATCCCCATCGTCGGGATTGCCGTATTTGGCTGGTTCTGGTTCCGTGGTGAAACCTATATGGCGGCATGGAACGTCAGCGGCCTGGGCACCTTCGGCGCGATTCAAAGTACCCTTAACGTTACGCTGTGGTCGTTCATCGGTGTGGAAAGTGCCTCCGTTGCCGCAGGTGTGGTGAAAAACCCGAAACGCAACGTCCCTATCGCCACCATTGGTGGGGTATTGATTGCCGCCGTTTGCTATGTGCTCTCCACCACCGCGATTATGGGGATGATCCCTAATGCCGCACTGCGCGTTTCTGCCTCGCCATTCGGTGATGCCGCACGGATGGCGTTGGGTGACACCGCCGGGGCCATTGTTTCCTTCTGCGCAGCTGCGGGTTGCTTAGGTTCACTGGGCGGCTGGACATTGCTGGCGGGTCAAACGGCGAAAGCCGCTGCCGATGACGGACTGTTCCCACCAATTTTTGCCCGTGTTAATAAAGCGGGTACACCAGTGGCGGGGCTGATTATCGTCGGTATTTTGATGACCATCTTCCAGCTCAGCAGCATTTCGCCAAACGCGACCAAAGAGTTCGGTCTGGTTTCTTCCGTCTCGGTCATCTTTACACTGGTGCCATATCTTTACACCTGTGCGGCGTTACTGCTGCTCGGCCACGGTCATTTTGGGAAAGCACGCCCGGCATATCTGGCAGTGACTACCATTGCCTTCCTCTACTGCATCTGGGCCGTGGTGGGGTCCGGGGCGAAAGAGGTTATGTGGTCATTTGTCACCCTGATGGTCATCACCGCTATGTATGCACTGAATTACAACCGGCTGCATAAAAACCCGTATCCCTTAGATGCACCAATAAGCAAAGATTAATTCCCCTTAATCCAGCAAACATAAAAGCCAACCTTAAGAACTTAAGGTTGGCTTAATTTTGCTTTGCGAGCATATGCGCACTTTGTTCGATGGAAACACCGTGATGTTGAAGCGCCTACTAAAAAGACCCTCTTTGAATTTACTCGCCTGGCTATTGTTGGCCGCTTTTTATATCTCTATCTGCCTGAATATTGCCTTTTTTAAACAGGTGTTGCAGGCGCTGCCGCTGGACTCGCTGCATAACGTACTGGTTTTCTTGTCGATGCCAGTCGTCGCCTTCAGCGTGATTAATATTGTCCTGACACTAAGCTCTTTCTTATGGCTTAATCGACCGCTGGCCTGCCTGTTTATTCTGGTCGGCGCGGCTGCACAATATTTCATAATGACTTACGGCATCGTCATCGACCGCTCGATGATTGCCAATATTATTGATACCACTCCGGCAGAAAGTTATGCGTTGATGACGCCGCAAATGTTATTAACGCTGGGATTCAGCGGCGTGCTTGCTGCGCTGATTGCCTGCTGGATTAAAATCAAACCAGCCACCTCGCGCCTGCGCAGTGTTCTTTTCCGTGGTGCCAATATTCTGGTTTCTGTACTGCTGATTTTGCTGGTCGCCGCACTGTTTTATAAAGACTACGCCTCGTTGTTTCGCAATAACAAAGAGCTGGTGAAATCCTTAAGCCCCTCTAACAGCATTGTTGCCAGCTGGTCATGGTACTCCCATCAGCGACTGGCAAATCTGCCGCTGGTGCGAATTGGTGAAGATGCGCACCGCAACCCATTAATGCAGAAAGAGAAACGTAAAAATTTGACCATCCTGATTGTCGGCGAAACCTCGCGGGCGGAGAACTTCTCCCTCAATGGCTATCCGCGTGAAACTAACCCGCGGCTGGCAAAAGATAACGTGGTCTATTTCCCTAATACCGCATCTTGCGGCACGGCAACGGCAGTTTCAGTACCGTGCATGTTCTCGGATATGCCGCGTGAGCACTACAAAGAAGAGCTGGCACAGCACCAGGAAGGCGTGCTGGATATCATTCAGCGAGCGGGCATCAACGTGCTGTGGAAAGACAACGATGGCGGCTGTAAAGGCGTTTGCGATCGCGTACCTCACCAGAACGTCACCGCGCTGAACCTGCCTGGTCAGTGCATCAACGGCGAATGCTATGACGAAGTGCTGTTCCACGGGCTGGAAGAGTACATCAATAACCTGCAGGGTGATGGCGTGATTGTCTTACACACCATCGGCAGCCACGGTCCGACCTATTACAACCGCTATCCGCCGCAGTTCAGGAAATTTACCCCAACCTGCGACACTAACGAGATCCAGACCTGTACCAAAGAGCAACTGGTGAACACTTACGACAACACGCTGGTTTACGTCGACTATATTGTTGATAAAGCGATTAATCTGCTGAAAGAACATCAGGATAAATTCACCACCAGCCTGGTTTATCTTTCTGACCACGGTGAGTCGTTAGGTGAAAATGGCATCTATCTGCACGGTCTGCCTTATGCCATCGCCCCGGATAGCCAAAAACAGGTACCAATGCTGCTGTGGCTGTCGGAGGATTATCAAAAACGGTATCAGGTTGACCAGAACTGCCTGCAAAAACAGGCGCAAACGCAACACTATTCACAAGATAATTTATTCTCCACGCTATTGGGATTAACTGGCGTTGAGACGAAGTATTACCAGGCTGCGGATGATATTCTGCAAACTTGCAGGAGAGTGAGTGAATGAAAATTCTGATTGTTGAAGACGATACGCTGTTATTGCAGGGATTGATTCTGGCGGCGCAAACCGAAGGCTACGCGTGCGATGGCGTGACAACCGCGCGGATGGCGGAACAAAGCCTTGAGGCCGGTCATTACAGCCTGGTGGTACTGGATTTAGGGTTACCCGACGAAGATGGACTGCATTTTCTCGCCCGTATCCGGCAGAAAAAATACACCCTGCCGGTACTGATCCTCACCGCTCGCGATACGCTGACCGACAAAATCGCCGGGCTGGATGTCGGTGCCGATGACTATCTGGTGAAGCCTTTTGCGCTGGAAGAGTTACACGCCCGTATCCGCGCCCTGCTACGACGCCATAATAATCAGGGCGAAAGTGAGCTGATTGTTGGCAATCTGACGCTGAATATGGGTCGCCGTCAGGTATGGATGGGCGGTGAAGAGTTGATTCTGACGCCCAAAGAATATGCTCTGCTGTCGCGCCTGATGCTTAAAGCAGGCAGCCCGGTGCATCGGGAAATTCTCTACAACGACATCTATAACTGGGACAATGAACCCTCGACCAACACCCTGGAAGTGCATATCCACAATCTGCGCGACAAAGTGGGCAAAGCCCGTATCCGCACCGTGCGCGGCTTTGGCTATATGCTGGTCGCAAATGAGGAAAACTAATTGAATCTGATGCGTTTTCTGCGCCGACCAATATCGCTGCGCCAACGGCTGATATTGACCATCGGGGCCATTTTGTTGGTGTTTGAGCTGATCAGCGTCTTCTGGCTATGGCATGAAAGTACCGAGCAGATTCAGCTGTTTGAGCAGGCGCTACGCGACAATCGCAACAACGATCGCCACATCATGCGCGAGATCCGCGAGGCGGTCGCCAGCCTGATCGTCCCCGGCGTCTTTATGGTCAGCCTGACGCTATTTATCTGCTATCAGGCGGTACGCCGCATCACCCGGCCGCTGGCGGAGCTGCAAAAAGAGCTGGAAGCGCGCACCGCCGACAACTTAACGCCTATTGCCATTCACAGCGCCACCCTCGAAATCGAAGCGGTGGTTTCGGCGTTGAACGATCTGGTCAGTCGCCTGACCAGCACGCTGGATAACGAAAGGTTGTTTACCGCTGACGTCGCGCACGAACTGCGAACGCCACTGGCGGGGGTGCGTTTGCATCTGGAACTGCTGGCGAAAACGCATCACATTGATGTAGCACCGTTAGTGGCTCGACTTGATCAGATGATGGAGAGTGTCTCCCAGCTGCTGCAACTGGCGCGTGCCGGACAGTCATTTTCTTCCGGTAATTATCAACATGTAAAACTGCTGGAAGATGTCATTCTCCCCTCGTATGACGAACTCAGTACCATGCTCGACCAGCGACAGCAAACCCTGCTATTGCCAGAGAGCGCCGCCGACATCACCGTTCAGGGTGATGCAACCCTGCTGCGGATGTTATTGCGAAACCTGGTAGAAAACGCCCATCGTTACAGCCCGCAAGGCAGCAACATTATGATTAAGCTGCAAGAAGATGGTGGAGCGGTCATGGCCGTTGAAGATGAAGGACCGGGTATTGATGAGAGTAAATGCGGGGAGTTGAGTAAAGCGTTTGTACGTATGGACAGCCGTTATGGCGGGATTGGTCTGGGGTTAAGTATTGTCAGCCGCATTACACAGTTGCATCACGGGCAGTTTTTCCTGCAAAACCGGCAAGAGACTTCCGGCACGCGGGCCTGGGTACGGCTGAAGAAAGATCAGTACGTGGCAAACCAGATATAAAGAAAGCTGCTGACCACCAGCACGCTGAACACGGTAGTTAAACTTTCATAAACACGGTTTTTCATTGCACTCTCCTCCGTTAACCTGGAGGAGAGTATGCGCGTCAGAGATTAAGTGAACCTTAAGACTTCAATTGGCCTGATAAGACAGCGTCACATCAGGCCATCCGTTTCAGCTTATTCATCAATTCGCGGATGTTGCTGCACCAGGCGAGTACGTTTCGCCTGCAAATCGGCAATCTCGTGGTCAATATCATCGATTTTCTGCTCGATATTATCGTAATGCTCGACGAGAATTTCCTTCGCTTCCTGTATATCTGACGCCGCCGGTGTCGCACCTTTCAACGGACGATTTGCCGTCTCTTTCATGGTTACGCCGGTGATTAAACCAACCACCGCCACTACCATCAGGTAATAGGCAGGCATCATCAGATTCTGCGAGCTTTCGACCAGCCAGGCCGCCAGTGTTGGCGTCAGACCGGCAACCAGCACCGAAATATTAAATGCCGCCGCCAGCGCGCTGTATCGGATATGCGTCGGGAACATCGCTGGCAAGGTAGAAGCCATAACGCCCGTAAAGCAGTTAAGGATCACCGCCAGCATCAGTAACCCGGCAAAAATCAGGCCGATGACGTTACTGTTAATCAGAATAAACGCCGGGATCGCCAACACAAACAGTGCAACACTACCAAGTAGCACAAACGGACGACGGCCAAAACGGTCACTCAGCAAGCCCATCACCGGCTGGACAAACAGCATACCGATCATAATGGCGATAATAATCAGCACCCCGTGGTCTTCGGAGTAATGCAGGTTATGCGACAAATAACTCGGCATATAGGTCAGCAACATGTAGTAAGTCACGTTGGTGGCAATTACCAGACCAATACACGTCAACAGGCTGCGCCAGTGTTTGGTGGCAATCTCTTTAAACGAGACTTTCGGGCCATCCTGCAAACCTTCGCGGTCGCCCTGTTCCAGTTTATCAACATGCTGCTGGAACGCCGGAGTCTCTTCCAGCGCATGGCGCAGGTAAAGCCCGATAATCCCTAACGGCAGAGCAATAAAGAACGGAATACGCCAGCCCCAGTCGAGGAAGTTCGCTTCGCCGACAATGGTCGAAATTAACACCACCACGCCCGCACCCAGCACAAACCCGGCAATAGAACCGAAGTCCAGCCAGCTGCCCATAAAGCCACGTTTACGGTCAGGTGAGTATTCCGCAACAAATATCGACGCCCCGGTATATTCACCGCCGACCGAGAAACCTTGTGCCATCTTACAGATCAACAGCAGAATCGGTGCCCAAATACCAATCGTGTCGTAGGACGGTATTAAGCCAATACAGAACGTACTGATCGACATAATCACAATAGTGATAGCGAGGATCTTCTGGCGACCATATTTATCGCCCAACATACCAAAGAAGAGTCCGCCAAGCGGTCGAATCAGAAAGGGAACGGAGAAAGTGGCAAGTGCAGCAACCATCTGCACGCTGGGGTCAGCCCCCGGGAAAAAAACTTTACCTAATGCGTAAGCAACAAAACCATAAACACCAAAATCGAACCATTCCATTGCATTACCCAGTGATGCTGCGGTAATGGCTTTACGCAGTTTACCGTCATCAATAATGGTGACATCACGAAGGGTAATCGGTTTTACTTTTTTCCTTTTCAGCATAGCTTTCCTCGCAGAGTTGGCCCATTTCCGCAAACGCCAGAAAAATCAGCGCGACGGCCGCAAAAGGGGAGCGGGAATTGCAGGATGCAATCTCTGTAACAAGCGTAGCGGGTTTGCTTACACCCTCCGGTTAAGGAATGTACAATCAAACCAGTTGACGCCTGAATTGGGCAGTTAATGACCTTTTTACCCTACCAGTGTTTAAATTTGTGATCAACTTCACACATGGATTTCGTTTAGGACTCATTGATGTAACTGATTATTTACACCAAATTTACAGAGAAGATTTCCTCGACCATTGCCCCCGCCAGACGCTGCGCTGAACAGAGTCGTGGCATCCCCAGCGCGACAGTTTGCCAGCGTTGGGTCACTGACCAGCAAACGGGTTGTTTATCTGCCGTGGTCCACTTTCCCAGCCAACTTAAAAAATCAGCATGATCCCCGCCCGTCGGAATGGTCGAAGAGGCAAACCACTGATGGTAATAGTGACGCGTGGTCGGTGCCGCATTGATACTCTCTGCCAGATGTTGTGTCGCTTTCTCGCGCAAATCACCCAGCAACAACGCCACCGCTTGCGGGCTTCCCAGACGGCAGGCATCGCCAAATGCCCCCCAGCGCAACTCCTCCAGAACGATAAAACAGCGCCCAGGCAACGACCAGGCGTTATACGCCCCAGCACGCCAGCGGGTAAAAATTTGCTCGCTCTGTTCACCCGCCTGCACCAGTAGGCCTCGTTGCGTTAACGCCTTTTCCTTCCAGCGACAACGGGCTGAAAACCACTCATACAAGGCGGCAATTTGCTGGGGGAGCTCCGGGAAAGCAGAGTGCTGGCGGTGATCCATTTTTTGCAGCAGCGCCAGATGCTGCGCGATCTGCGTCAGCGCCAGATGACCGGGATCCAGCATCGACGCCAGTTTTTCCACCAATGTCAGACGCAGGCTAAGCGGCGCATTTAACATCCCGCCGTTCGTCCATGCCTGAAGCTGCACACGCGCAAGAAGTTCCTGCATCAGTCGTTCACGAAACTGCTGCTGATGGGCTTGTGGATGGCGGGCATCATCGCCCTGCGCCAGATCCACTAAAAAGCGCGGATGAACCGACTCCAGCACGCGACCGGGGCCGTCCAGTAACGTCTTGGTCAATATCGTTCTGCCGTGAAAAGTGTTTGAATATCATCGCGTAACAGCTGAGCGTCGGTGTAAATCCAGCTGTGAGTCATCACAGCCTGCTGCAATTGCTGCTGCATCAGCCTGACCACCGATTCATTTTGTTGACGCAGAGCCAGGCTTTCGCGTAAACGCGTCTGTAATTCCGTCAAACATGAAGCGAACTCAGCGAAAAAAGTATTCATGCCTGCCGTAACAGATTCATCGACCTGCTCTGCCAGAACTTTAGCCATTTGTTGGCAATAAAGATCGACTTCTGCGCTTAATGCTCGTTGCAACACACTGTAATCAACCGTCTCTGTCGGGGATTTCTCATTTCCCCGTCCCCAGTCGGGCTGATTCAACCAGCGCGAAAAAGTCTCACGCACAACGCCTAAACGCGTGCTCTGCTCGTCCGTTGCTTCCTGGCGCGAAATGACTTCACTGAACAGCTGGCGAGTGTTGAAGTGGGGAACTGCGCCGTGAAAAACAGGAAAATGAAACCCAGGACGAAACCCTGACTCGCTCAATTCCATTTTGATTTGTTGCTCAATGGGGCGAATAACATCGGTTAACACCCGGCAAAGGGTGGATTCCAGCTCGGCAAAACGCAGCGTAAAGTCGCGACTAATGGTGTTCTGCGCCGTCTGTAACAGTGTCTCACAGCGGGTACGAATCTCGCTTAACGGCTCCGAATCATCCTGAAACAAGGCGGCTAACTGCGCATTCAGCGCATCTTGCTGTTGACGCAGAAAGTGGTTGGCGGAGGTCAGGGCCAGCTCGATTTCATGTTTAATCTCGCCGCTCACCTGCGCCTGATTGAGTTGCAATAGCTGCAAACTTTCTTCGATCTGGTGGATATTTTGCCGCAATTGTTCACAAGCGACGTTTAACCCGTGCGCACGAAAATCCAGGTATTCCCGCGCCTGCTGCGCGTAATTCAACAGTTTATGCGCGGCAGATCGCAGAGCATACAACGAGGCGTTAGCGTAAGCGGCATGAAGCAACGCCTGAATTGGCTGGGCGAACAGCGAATCTTCCCACAACTGATCGGCAGCATGACGAATATGTTCGAGGTCAGCCAGATCGGCATGACGCCAGCGCCTGCCGAGCGCGGCATGGGCAAAATCTTCCACCCAGCGTTGTTGCTCTGGCGGTGGTAACTTACCGTTGTTGGCTAACTCATGGCGCGCCCGATTCGCCAGGTAGCCCCACATCGACGACACCGGAAATATCTGCTGTGGCGTAATACAGCCTTTCATCAGCGTCCCGGAAATCAGTGCCCGCACCTGGTCGGCGTCGTCACTGTTACGATCCTGTTGATCGAACTTATTGACCAGCACATACAGCGGCACCGATTGCCCCACCGCCAAAATCGCCTCACGGACCTCTTCATCGGAGATCGATTTCAATTGCGTATAATCCAGCACCGCCAGTACCGCCGAGGCGCGTGCCAGCTGCTGGTTAAGCATTTTTTGCAGATGCGGTTGCCCGGCTTCATTTGGCCCGGGGGTATCCAGTAACGTCAATTGACCGGGATAACTCTCCAGCCCCGCCAGATGGACAAACTCCACTTCAATCACGGGAATATGCTCAATGGCGGCGTAAGCAGAAAAAGGAAAATCGACGTCCAGCGCCTTCGCCAGTCGCACCAAATCATTCAAACTTTTCAGACAATGAAAAATAGGCTGGGCACCCAGATAATATTTTTCGAAAGCGACGCCATTTTCGATCCGCTGCATAAGCGCACGCATATCTTTATCTATTTCCAGCACATCGGTCAGATGCTTAATATCGCAATCACACAGGCGCTGTTGTAATTTTTGAATTAAACAATCGATTGGCGCGACATGTGAAAAATGCAGTACCGGTTCCTTTTGCCCGGGCGTATGGCGAATAAGCGTCGGCAGCGCAGTCATTGGGCGATTACGATTAGGCAAAACCTCCGTACCAACAATGGTATTAATGGTGGTTGATTTCCCTGCTTTCATGGTACCGACAATCGCCAGCACCATTTCCAGTCGGGAAATTTTACGCAACTCATTATTCAGCATCGCGTGACGTTCGGCGATATTAGGCTGACTCCAGGGTAAAGCCAGTTGTGGCGCATCGTCTCCGGGGACAGAGAGAGGCATTTTTTCCAGTAACTGCAACTGTTGGCGAGAAAGCTGTAACAGGCGTTCAGCCTCCTGACTTAACTCATACAGGGTCTGTGTGTACATAGAAAATTCTTCCTTAAAGCAAATTTTATTACTTTTATTTAGCCAGATTGCTTTTGAGTTCTGTTTTCGGCTTTTATAATTACTGCAAGAAATAATTTTATATTTAGAGTGTTATTTTTTATTAGAATAAATAACGTCTTCCGATACGTTTAAAACGTCAGAAAGATAAAAAATATCATTTGAATTAAAAAAAGAACAAGTAGAACATTAACCTTATCTTAAATAATAAATGGAGGCAAAAAGATTATTTTCTTTTTGCGTTTCCTTTCAAATGAAAACGATCGTCGTCTAAAATCAGCAGTACCCCCGACAAACTCAGGGATTTTGTGTATAATTGCGGCCTTTTTCGGCAATCTGCCGTTTTTTGGCGCTTTTGCCCTGCTGACTTTTGAGGAAATCCACATGTCATTACCACACTGCCCAAAATGCAACTCCGAATACACCTACGAAGATAACGGCATGTACATCTGCCCGGAATGTGCCTACGAATGGAACGACGCAGAACCTGCACAGGAAAGCGACGAGCTGATCGTTAAAGATGCTAACGGCAATCTGCTGGCTGACGGCGACAGCGTTACCATCATTAAAGATCTGAAAGTGAAAGGTAGCTCTTCGATGCTGAAAATTGGCACCAAAGTGAAAAACATCCGCCTGGTTGAAGGCGACCATAACATCGATTGCAAAATCGACGGTTTTGGTCCGATGAAACTGAAATCTGAGTTTGTGAAAAAGAACTGATTGTATTGTGATCGGTAAGCCGGATAAGGCGCTCGCGCCGCATCCGGCAACGATGCCGACTGCCTGATGCGACGCTTGCGCGTCTTATCAGGCCTACAAATTCCCGCACCCTCCGTAGGCCGGATAAGGCGTTTACGCCGCATCCGGCAACAGTGCCGACTGCCTGATGCGACGCTTGCGCGTCTTATCAGGCCTACAAATTCCCGCACCATCCGTAGGCCGGATAAGGCGTTTACGCCGCATCCGGCAACGGTGCCGACTGC
>NZ_JBJQJO010000018.1:0-102413 GCF_046487395.1 Escherichia sp. WS1450 | reverse complement strand
TCAGGTATTACTACAAAGGCGTTTTGTGGAGTCCTGGCTATTTTGCCAGTAGCTGCGGAGGTGCGCCAATATCCGTCATCCGCCAATACATTGAACAACAGCAAACACCTGGTCAGGTGGAAAACCGCGCCTTATATCCCCGCCCTGAAGGACGGGGTTTTACAGCGCACTGGATAAAGTCATGGACTCAACAACCTCAATCCAGCCATGCTCACTGGCGATGTCCTGGCCGTTTAACCAACGGCGCAGCATATTCAGTGCCATCATTGCGCACACTTCCTGACGGATAGCCAGGCTGTAGCGCGTAGTGCTGAAACGCACACGCAGAGCGAAAGTGCCGTCTGGCGTGGCTAGCGCAAAGTTGAGATGTTCGTTCTCGAAACCAGAAACAGCCAGTGCCAGCCCGGCAAAATGGTTGGCCCGCCGTTCTGTAATCCAGTGCGCAGTTTGCGCCAGGGTTTCCTCCTGTGAAGGAACCACTTCACACGCCAGCAATGGAGCACCTGCGCGAGAAAGTTGCAAAGCCAATAAACCACCGGTGAATTGCTCGCTCAACGTCAGGCTGAACTGGCGGTTTTGCAATTCGCGGCTGATCTGCGAGGGCAGTCCTTCGGTACCTTCGAAAATCACGCTCTGTCCGGCAACACGTTTAACGTCCAGCCACAGTTTTTCCATCGCCTGTTTCTCGCTTGCCGGTCCGGTGAGTTTCAGTTCGATAATCGGCATAGAAGAGCGATAGCCCATTGTTACCCCCGGCGGCAGTTGCAGGGTGTCCAGGCTTTGTGCCAGATCGCTTTCCGAACGACCAAATGTAGTCAAACGCAGACAAACCGGCGGCTGCGGTAAAGAAAAACGCTCGCGCAGGCGCGGCAGGATTTCGTGCTCGACCATCACCTTAAATTCTGACGGTACGCCGGGGGTAAAGAACATCAGGCAACGATTAAGCTGCACGGCAAAACCACAGGCGGTGCCTACCGGGTTATTGATAAATTCAGCACTGGCAGGTAGCTCCGCTTGTTTACGGTTGCTCGGTGTCATTACTCGTCCACGTTCGTGGAAATAGCGTTCCATCTCTTTGAGCCAGGCCTCATGCAGCACCAGGCCTTCACCTTTTGCTGTTGCAGCGGCGAGTGCGCTTAAATCATCACTGGTCGGCCCCAGCCCGCCGTTAACGATCAGCACATCGGCGTGCTGACTCCGTTCGCGAAGAATGGTCACTAAGTCATCAAGGTTATCTCCCACCGTATTGCGGCGAGATAATGGCAACCCCTGATGAAAGAAAAAATCGGCCAGCCAGGCAGCGTTAGTGTCAACGATTTGCCCGTGTAACACTTCATCCCCGGTGGATAGCATTTCCACTTTTAACATGGTTATCTCCTGCTTTTGTTATCGAATCACTATAACGCAAAGGAAGATAAGGCGTAGTAAGAAACTGAATGGCGCGACAGAATGCCGCGCCGGAAGGGATCAGAAACTGGCGTTAACCCCAACATACGGGCCGTCAGCCACGGCGTTGTCGCGGTTACCGTCTTTACCAGAAAGGTTCAAGTAGCGATAGCCCGCCTCAATACTCACTGGACGCATAATGGTGTAACGCGCGCCCGCATTCGCTTCCTCATAACTTTTAATACCGCTGGAGAGCGAATCCGGAGAGTAGTAATACTCGCCAAACAAACGGAAGCTGTTGCCAATTTTCCACTGCAAACCACCTCCTACCGCTGCGGCATAACCTTCATCGCCGTAATTCGGGTTGGTGTAAACGCCTTTTCCGCCAACGGTCGCCATTAACGGCCCGAGAGGCAGATTCAACCCCAGCCCCACGCCCGCGACGTCACCGTCGTCGTCGTTATGTGTCCAGTTACCGCTTAACGCCAGGCCCGTCGATTCAGTCCCAAAACCGACACCAATATTGGTGTATTCTTTACCCGCCTGACCGCTGATGCTCATTGCATTGACCGATGCAGAAACCAACAGCATTCCGGCCAGACCTGCTAGCGCAATTTTTTTCATTTTCCCCTCTCCCACAAGCAATAAATCAAAATTCCCAAAGCTGCGGGATTGTACTGCCTGGCACAGAGGATTCAATGAGCGAAAAAAGGGATCTAGTCACTTATTGTAACTAAATACTTCTTAAATAATTAAACGCCGAAAAAATAAACACACTTTACCGATACACACAAAAATAATAATAAGTGCAGTTATCATCGCAAAAGAGATTACTGTCACTTTCACATATTTCTGAGTTACCGTATTCTCATGGTTTCTTTTTATTTATAAGGAATATCCCCGTGCGACAACGGACTATTGTATGCCCTTTGATTCAAAATGATGGTGCTTATTTGCTGTGTAAAATGGCCGACGATCGCGGCGTTTTCCCCGGTCAATGGGCGCTTTCGGGTGGTGGCGTGGAGCCTGGCGAACGAATTGAAGAGGCACTACGCCGCGAAATTCGCGAAGAACTGGGAGAACAGCTGCTTTTGACAGAAATCACGCCGTGGACCTTCAGCGATGATATTCGCACCAAGACGTATGCAGATGGTCGCAAGGAAGAGATTTATATGATTTACCTGACTTTTGACTGCGTTTCTGCCAACCGAGAAGTGAAAATAAACGAAGAGTTTCAGGACTACGCGTGGGTAAAACCTGAAGATCTGGTGCATTATGATTTGAATGTCGCCACCCGAAAAACGTTACGTTTGAAAGGTCTTCTGTAATAATGATGACAGCCATTACTGGCTGTCAGATTGAAAATTTAGTGGTTAACGAATTCCCCATCCAGATAAACTTTGCCTTTTTCCACATGCATGACTAAACCATCCAGATAATCAGGTTTAAATGTCGCATCACGCTTATCTTTAGCAATATATGTCAGGCAATGATTATGGGTGAAAATAACGATATTTTTATCAGGCGCTTTGCTTTGTAAGTCCTTAATTGCACTATAAATCTCATTACCGCACTGAAGAAGTCGTTTATCTACCGTCAGCTTTTTACCCGCTGAAAACCAGGTCGCCGACTGAATGGTCCGGACGGTATTACTGGAATAAAGATCGAAATCAGGGATATCAGCACTAAAAGCGTTGCCCAGTTCACGGGCATCCTGGGTACCTTTGACCGTAATACCTGTTTTATCTGACAAGCATTGATTGGTTGAACGATCGCAACGTTCAGCATGGCGAAACAAAACGACAACCGGATGCTGCTGTGCCAGTCTGGCCAGCGTTTTATTGTCGATACGTGGCAAACCATTGCTACTCCAGGCGGCATGAGTACCCAGTCCGGCAATTGCAGCGAGCGCCAGTAAAATGATGAAATATTTTTTTGACTTCAACGAAGAGCGGCAAAAAGCTAACACGTAAACTCCACCTATAGACAAGCGCAACCAGACAATTACCGTGAAATTGAGCGACATTTCTGGCGATAATTAGCAGTTGGTGTAATATTAAAAATCCTGCGATGCCGGCAAAATGCCTCAAAATTTTGCCAAATGCAAAGCCTAAATAAGAAAAAATATAAAAATTTCAATATTTACGTCTAATATTAGTTTCTTAAGGTTAAGTTAATATTCTATCCTTAAAATTTTGCTCCAAATGGCAAAATATACACAACACTCTTTATAGCAAATATAAGTGGACAGGTATTCAATGGCGGAAGGAAAAGCAATGTCAGAATTTTTGCCTTTTTCGCGACCAGCAATGGGCGTGGAGGAACTCGCTGCAGTTAAAGAGGTTCTCGAATCCGGTTGGATCACAACCGGTCCGAAGAATCAGGCGCTTGAACAAGCCTTTTGCCAGTTGACGGGAAATCAGCATGCCATCGCGGTCAGTTCAGCCACCGCCGGAATGCATATCACGCTAATGGCGTTGGAAATTGGCAAGGGCGATGAAGTGATTACGCCTTCCCTGACCTGGGTTTCAACCCTCAATATGATTTCCTTGTTGGGTGCAACGCCGGTAATGGTGGATGTCGACCACGATACGCTGATGGTCACGCCTGAAGCGATCGAGTCAGCCATTACGCCACGCACTAAAGCCATCATTCCGGTGCATTATGCCGGTGCGCCAGCAGATATTGACGCCATTCGCGCCATTGGCGAACGTTACGGCATCGCAGTTATCGAAGATGCTGCCCATGCCGTCGGTACGTATTACAAAGGGCGACATATTGACACAAAAGGTACCGCTATTTTTTCGTTTCACGCCATCAAAAATATTACCTGTGCGGAAGGTGGCCTGATTGTTACAGATAATGAAAACCTTGCCCGCCAGCTACGGATGCTGAAATTTCACGGTCTGGGTGTCGATGCCTATGACAGACAAACCTGGGGCCGTGCACCGCAAGCTGAAGTCTTAACACCGGGCTATAAGTACAATCTGACCGATATTAACGCCGCGATTGCCCTGACACAGTTAGCAAAATTAGAGCACCTCAACACCCGTCGGCGCGAAATTGCCCAGCAATATCAGCAAGCACTGGCAGCTCTCCCCTTTCAGCCATTAAGCCTTCCCGCCTGGCCGCACGTTCACGCCTGGCATCTGTTTATTATTCGTGTCGATGAACAACGTTGTGGTATCAGTCGCGATGCGTTGATGGAAGCGTTAAAAGAAAGAGGTATTGGTACCGGGTTACATTTCCGCGCCGCTCACACACAAAAATATTATCGCCAGCGTTTTCCCACGCTGTCGTTACCGAATACCGAATGGAATAGCGAACGCATCTGTTCGTTGCCGCTGTTCCCGGATATGACCACCGCCGATGCCGACCGCGTCATCACAGCCCTTCAGCAACTCGCAGGACAATAAGCCATGTTTGAAATCCACCCTGTTAAGAAAGTCTCGGTGGTTATTCCCGTTTATAACGAGCAGGAAAGCTTACCGGAATTAATCAGGCGCACCACCACAGCCTGTGAATCACTGGGGAAAGAGTATGAAATCCTGCTGATTGATGACGGCAGTAGCGATAATTCCGCGCATATGCTGGTCGAAGCCTCACAAGCGGAGAATAGCCATATTGTGTCTATTTTGCTTAACCGCAATTACGGGCAACATTCAGCGATTATGGCGGGATTCAGTCACGTTACTGGCGACTTAATTATTACCCTTGATGCCGATCTTCAGAATCCGCCAGAGGAGATCCCCCGCCTGGTGGCAAAAGCCGATGAAGGCTACGACGTGGTAGGAACTGTGCGTCAGAACCGCCAGGACAGCTGGTTTCGTAAAACCGCTTCGAAGATGATTAACCGGCTTATTCAGCGCACCACTGGCAAAGCGATGGGTGACTATGGTTGTATGCTGCGCGCCTATCGCCGTCATATTGTCGATGCGATGTTGCACTGCCATGAACGCAGCACCTTTATCCCGATTCTGGCGAATATCTTCGCCCGCCGTGCCATTGAAATTCCAGTGCATCATGCCGAGCGTGAGTTTGGTGAATCCAAATACAGTTTTATGCGCCTGATTAATTTGATGTACGACCTGGTGACCTGCCTTACCACAACGCCGCTACGTATGCTGAGTCTGCTCGGCAGCATTATTGCGATTGGCGGTTTTAGCATTGCGGTGCTGCTGGTGATTTTACGCCTGACCTTCGGACCACAATGGGCGGCAGAAGGCGTCTTTATGCTATTTGCCGTGCTGTTTACTTTTATTGGCGCTCAGTTTATCGGCATGGGATTACTCGGTGAATATATCGGCAGGATCTACACCGATGTCCGCGCCCGCCCCCGCTATTTTGTTCAGCAAGTTATCCGTCCATCCAGCAAGGAAAATGAATAATGAAAACCGTCGTTTTTGCCTACCACGATATGGGATGCCTCGGTATTGAAGCCCTGCTGGCTGCCGGTTACGAAATTAGCGCCATTTTTACCCATACCGATAATCCCGGTGAAAAAGCCTTTTATGGTTCGGTGGCTCGTCTGGCGGCGGAAAGAGGCATTCCGGTTTATGCGCCGGATAACGTTAATCATCCGCTGTGGGTGGAACGTATTGCCCAACTCTCACCAGAGGTGATTTTCTCTTTTTATTATCGCCATCTTATTTGCGACGAGATTTTGCAGCTCGCTCCCGCAGGTGCATTTAATCTGCATGGTTCGCTGTTACCAAAATATCGTGGTCGCGCGCCGCTGAACTGGGTGCTGGTGAACGGTGAAACGGAAACTGGCGTTACATTGCACCGAATGGTGAAACGTGCCGATGCCGGGGCCATTGTGGCGCAACTGCGCATTGCCATTGCGCCAGACGATATCGCCATTACGCTGCATCATAAGTTATGTCATGCCGCGCGCCAGCTACTGGAGCAGACATTACCCACCATTAAACACGGTAATATTCTGGAAATCGCCCAGCGCGAAAACGAAGCCACCTGTTTTGGTCGCAGAACACCGGAAGACAGTTTCCTCGAATGGCATAAACCGGCATCCGTGCTGCACAACATGGTGCGTGCCGTTGCCGATCCGTGGCCGGGTGCCTTCAGCTATGTTGGTAATCAGAAATTTACCGTCTGGTCGTCACGCGTGCATTCTCATGCGCCTGCAGCACAGCCGGGGAGCGTGATTTCTGTAGCGCCACTGCTGATTGCCTGTGGCGATGGCGCGCTGGAAATCGTCACCGGACAGGCGGGCGACGGCATTACTATGCAGGGCTCGCAATTAGCGCAGACGCTGGGCCTGGTGCAAGGTTCACGCTTGAATAGCCAGCCTGCCTGCACCGCCCGACGCCGTACCCGGGTACTCATCCTCGGGGTGAATGGCTTTATTGGCAACCATCTGACAGAACGCCTGCTGCGCGAAGATCATTATGAAGTTTACGGTCTGGATATTGGCAGCGATGCGATAAGCCGTTTTCTGAATCATCCGCATTTTCACTTTGTCGAAGGCGATATCAGTATTCATTCCGAATGGATTGAGTATCACGTCAAAAAATGTGATGTCGTCTTGCCGCTGGTGGCGATAGCCACGCCGATTGAATATACCCGCAACCCACTGCGCGTATTTGAACTCGATTTTGAAGAGAATCTACGCATTATCCGCTACTGCGTGAAGTACCGTAAGCGAATCATCTTCCCGTCGACTTCAGAAGTTTATGGGATGTGTAGCGATAAATACTTCGATGAGGACCATTCTAATTTAATCGTCGGCCCGGTGAATAAACCACGCTGGATTTATTCGGTGTCTAAACAATTACTTGATCGAGTGATCTGGGCCTATGGCGAAAAAGAGGGTTTACAGTTCACCCTCTTCCGCCCGTTTAACTGGATGGGGCCACGACTGGATAACCTTAATGCAGCGCGAATTGGCAGCTCCCGCGCTATTACGCAACTCATTCTCAATCTGGTAGAAGGTTCACCGATTAAGCTGATTGATGGCGGAAAACAAAAACGCTGCTTTACTGATATTCGCGATGGTATCGAGGCGTTATACCGCATCATCGAAAATGCGGGAAATCGCTGCGACGGCGAAATTATCAACATTGGCAATCCTGATAACGAAGCGAGCATTGAGGAACTGGGCGAGATGCTGCTGGCGAGCTTCGAAAAACATCCGCTGCGCCATCACTTCCCACCGTTTGCGGGCTTTCGCGTTGTCGAAAGTAGCAGCTACTACGGCAAAGGATATCAGGACGTAGAGCATCGTAAACCAAGCATCCGCAATGCCCGCCGCTGCCTGGACTGGGAGCCGAAAATTGATATGCAGGAAACCATCGACGAAACGCTGGATTTCTTCCTGCGCACCGTTGATCTTACGGATAAACCATCATGACCAAAGTAGGCTTACGCATTGATGTCGATACCTTTCGTGGCACCCGTGAAGGCGTGCCGCGTCTGCTGGAAATCTTGAGTAAGCATAATATTCAGGCCAGCATTTTTTTCAGCGTCGGCCCGGACAATATGGGCCGCCATCTCTGGCGACTGGTGAAGCCACAGTTTTTGTGGAAGATGCTGCGCTCAAACGCGGCATCGCTTTATGGCTGGGATATTTTACTGGCAGGTACGGCCTGGCCAGGTAAAGAGATTGGTCATGCCAATGCCGATATCATTCGTGAAGCGGCTAAACACCACGAAGTCGGCCTGCACGCCTGGGATCACCATGCCTGGCAAGCCCATAGCGGTAACTGGGATCGGCAAACAATGGTCGAAGATATCGCACGCGGCCTTCGCACCCTGGAAGAAATTATCGGCCAACCGGTAACTTGCTCCGCAGCCGCTGGCTGGCGTGCCGACCAGCAGGTGATCGAAGCAAAAGAAGCGTTCCATTTGCGCTACAACAGCGATTGTCGTGGAGCGATGCCGTTTCGTCCATTGCTCGAATCAGGAAAACCCGGTACTGCGCAAATTCCGGTGACCTTACCCACCTGGGATGAAGTGATTGGTCGGGATGTGAAATCAGAAGATTTTAACGGTTGGTTACTCAACCGCATCCTGCGAGATAAAGGCACGCCGGTTTATACCATTCATGCAGAAGTTGAAGGCTGCGCTTATCAGCATAATTTTGTGGATCTCCTGAAACGGGCAGCCCAGGAAGGCGTGACATTTTGCCCTTTAAGCGAACTGTTATCAGGGACGTTACCACTCGGACAAGTTGTTCGCGGAAATATTGCCGGACGTGAAGGCTGGCTGGGTTGCCAACAAATTGCGGGTAGTCGCTGATGAAATCGGTACGTTACCTTATCGGCCTCTTCGCGTTTATTGCCTGCTATTACCTGTTACCGATCAGCACGCGTCTGCTATGGCAACCCGATGAAACGCGTTATGCGGAAATCAGTCGAGAAATGCTGGCATCCGGCGACTGGATTGTGCCCCATTTGTTAGGGTTACGTTATTTCGAAAAACCCATTGCCGGATACTGGATTAACAGCATTGGGCAATGGCTATTTGGCGCGAATAACTTTGGTGTGCGGGCAGGCGTTATCTTTGCGACCCTGTTAACTGCCGCGCTGGTGACCTGGTTTACTCTGCGCTTATGGCGCGATAAACGTCTGGCATTACTCGCCGCAGTGATTTACCTCTCATTGTTCATTGTCTATGCCATCGGCACTTATGCCGTGCTCGATCCGTTTATTGCCTTCTGGCTGGTGGCGGGAATGTGCAGCTTCTGGCTGGCAATGCAGGCACAGACGTGGAAAGGCAAAAGCGCAGGATTTTTACTGCTGGGAATCACCTGCGGCATGGGGGTGATGACCAAAGGTTTTCTCGCCCTTGCCGTGCCGGTATTAAGCGTGCTTCCATGGGTTGCAACGCAAAAACGCTGGAAAGATCTCTTTATTTACGGCTGGCTGGCGGTTATCAGTTGCGTACTGACGGTTCTCCCCTGGGGACTGGCGATAGCGCAGCGGGAGCCTGACTTCTGGCACTATTTTTTCTGGGTTGAGCATATTCAACGCTTTGCAATGGATGATGCTCAGCATAGAGCTCCGTTCTGGTACTACTTGCCGGTCATCATTGCCGGTAGCCTGCCGTGGCTGGGATTACTCCCCGGAGCACTGTACGCAGGCTGGAAAAACCGCAAGCATTCCGCAACCGTCTATTTGTTGAGCTGGACGATAATGCCGCTGCTGTTTTTCTCCGTCGCCAAAGGCAAATTGCCCACCTATATTCTTTCCTGCTTTGCACCTCTGGCAATGCTGATGGCGCATTACGCTTTGCTGGCAGCAAAAAATAATCCTCTGGCGCTGCGGATTAATGGCTGGATTAACATCGCTTTTGGTGTCACTGGCATTATTGCCACATTTGTGGTCTCCCCATGGGGACCAATGAACACGCCAGTGTGGCAAACCTTCGAGAGCTATAAAGTCTTTTGTGCCTGGTCGATTTTTTCGCTATGGGCATTTTTCGGCTGGTACACCTTAACAAACGTCGAAAAGACCTGGTCTTTTGCCGCGCTTTGCCCGCTGGGGCTGGCGTTGCTGGTAGGATTTTCAATTCCTGACAGAGTCATGGAAGGAAAACATCCGCAATTTTTTGTCGAGATGACACAAGAATCACTTCAGCCAAGCCGCTATATTCTTACTGATAGCGTCGGTGTTGCCGCAGGTCTGGCATGGAGCCTGCAACGCGATGACATCATCATGTATCGCCAGACAGGTGAGTTGAAATACGGCCTTAATTATCCGGATGCGAAAGGGAGATTTGTCAGCGGTGATGAGTTCGCAAACTGGCTTAATCAACATCGTCAGGAGGGGATTATTACACTCGTGCTTTCGGTTGACCGCAATGAAGATATCAACAGTCTCGCCATTCCGCCCGCAGATGCCATCGATCGTCAGGAGCGTCTGGTGCTGATTCAGTATCGTCCCAAATGATCTGGCTAACATTAGTCTTTGCCAGCTTGCTTAGCGTTGCCGGGCAGTTGTGTCAGAAACAGGCAACCTGCTTTGTGGCGATAAACAAACGGCGCAAACATATCGTGCTGTGGCTGGGACTGGCGCTGGCTTGTCTTGGTCTTGCCATGGTGCTCTGGCTGCTGGTCTTGCAGAACGTACCGGTAGGCATTGCCTACCCGATGTTAAGTCTGAATTTTGTCTGGGTGACGCTGGCTGCAGTAAAACTGTGGCACGAGCCGGTATCACTGCGTCACTGGTGTGGGGTGGCGTTCATTATTGGCGGCATTGTGATCCTCGGGAGTACGGTGTAATGGGCCTGATGTGGGGATTATTCAGCGTCATTATTGCCTCAGCTGCGCAATTAAGCCTGGGTTATGCGGCGAGTCATCTACCGCCGATGACGCACTTATGGGATTTTATCGCGGCGCTGTTAGCTTTTGGCCTGGATGCCCGGATACTGTTACTCGGGCTGCTGGGTTATCTGCTTTCCGTTTTTTGTTGGTATAAAACGCTACATAAACTTGCGTTAAGCAAAGCCTATGCCTTGCTCAGTATGAGCTATGTGCTGGTATGGATTGCATCAATGATACTTCCCGGCTGGGAAGGAACTTTTTCGCTGAAGGCACTACTGGGAGTTGCTTGTATTATGAGCGGGTTGATGTTGATTTTCCTGCCCACGACAAAACAACGTTACTGAGTTTTCCCTGCCGCTGTACACTGCCGTTCCCACTCATCGGGGCTATAACTGCTTGCCGAGAGGACTTTCACCGTATGCAGCTTTTCACGATTAATACAATAAAGCGCATTCTGCAAAGGGGAGAGTAAATCCCCCACTTTCACGGCGAAGTCACTCTTCACTTCGGCGATCATTTTTATCGCGCCGCCAGCATCGCAGAGCATAAGTACATGTCTGTTATCTTGTTTATTGCAGCACGATTTTTTGACCAGCCATTCCATTGCATTATCCTGTTTGCTAAGAGTTTTCACATCAATTTACAGATTAACAGATAAACTCTTTATCAACGGCAATGGAATGGCAGAAATGAGAAGTGAAACGGAGGGTTAATTATTGCTGACGTTGCACCCACTCTTTTAGCGCCTGACGTGAAATTTTAATACCGCCGTTTTTCAGTTCAGGCGGCAACGTTAACCAACGCACCGGTTGCTGAAAACGGGCCAGCTTATCTTTCACCCATTCGCCAAGATCAACGGTTTGCTGGTCATACTCCACCACCGCTACCGGTCGATGACCAAACTCCTTGTCAGCAACGGGAACGATAAACACCTGCAAAACCGCAGGATGTGCAGCAATAACGCGCTCGACTTCTTCTGGCTGAATGCCTTCGCCACCACTGAAGAACAGATTGTCTAAACGTCCGACAATGGTCAGCTTGCCATTATGCATCTCACCGCGATCGCGCGTGGCGCACCAGCCTTCATCATTAACCTGTGGAACCAGTTGCCCGTTACGCCAGTAACCTTCTGCCATGCTGGCAGCCCGCAGCCACACTTCGTCGTTTACGATTTTCACTTCCCGACCCGGCAGCGGCGAACCGACGTCTGCCAGACCGTCGGCTTCTTTCGCACACACTGTGGAGGCAAACTCGGTCAGACCATAGCCGCAAAAGCAACGAATCCCCTGCTCGCGCGCCTGTTCCGTCAACTCGACTGGAATTGCCGCACCACCAAGTAACACCGCTTTCAGGGAAACGGAACTGCGGTTAACCAGCAAACGCCAGAGTTGTGTTGGCACCAGTGAAGCGTGAGTACAGCCTGCCAGCATTTGATCCAATGGCTGTTTATCACGCACCGTCATCCGCGCACCAGCGTATAACCAGCGCCACATAATTCCCTGACCGGAGACGTGAAACAGCGGTAAAGAGAGCAACCAGTCATCGTGATCGCCAAACGGAATCAGCGATAACACCCCTTCGGCGCTGGCAAGATGAGCCTGATAAGTATGAACAGCGGCTTTCGGCAAGCCAGTGGAACCAGAGGTTAACGTCATTGAGCACAGACGCGTCGGCTGCCACGCAGCGGCATGTGCGCCTTCAACCAGCTGAATGTGCAGCGAAGTTAATGCCGGAAACGTGTTTTCCCCATCCGGCACCAGCGCAAATTGCAGCGTAAGATTGGGCAGCAATTCTTCAAGCAACGGTTGCGGCAGCTGAGGGTTCACGGGCAGCACCCGCGCCCCGCATTGCAGTAACGCCAGCCAGGCGAGCAGCGTTTGTGGCGTATTCCACGCCCGCAACATCACACCGCTGCCCTCAACAACGCCCTGCGCCGCAAAGCCGGAGGCTAATTCATCGACGCGAGCACAAAGCTCGCGCCAGTTGAGTTGCTCGTCATTAAGACGTAAGGCGATGGCTTCTCCCCGCACTTGCCGCCAGTGACGCCACGGCCAGTCAGAGAAGATCATAACAACCGCTCCAGCGCATCAACTTCCACGACAGGCAGCGTGCTACCCGGCCAGCGACGTACCTGCTGCGCCTGCATCAGATCCAGCGTGTCCAGCCCTGGAATAGTCTCTGGCGTTAACCAGGCGGCAATCCGCGCCAGTTGCGTTAAGCCTAAGCTCGACTCAATAGATGAACTGATCACCGCCGTCAGCCCCAACGCGTGCGCCGCCTCTACCTGCTCGCGTACTTTCTCCAGGCTGCCCGTGAGCGTGGGTTTGATAACTACCGCGCGCACGCCCTCTTCAGCCACAAAGGTAAAATCCGGCTCGCGCAGGCTTTCATCCCAGGCAATGGCAATGCCGGTTTCACGGGCAAACGCTCGCGAATCATCGCGGGTTTTGCACGGCTCTTCGAGAAAAGCAATGCGGTGGCGATAATCCGGGTTAACGTATTTGGCAAACTGCTGGCCTTTCAGCGGTGTCCAGGCGCGGTTCGCGTCAAGACGCAAATGCAGATCCGGAATTGCCTCCAGCAACAGATTGACCACCATGCCGTCGCGCACGGCTTCGTACAATCCCACTTTGACCTTCGCCACTTTCTCGCCCGGCATATCGGCAAGTTTGAGGATCAGATCGTCCGGATCGCCATTACACAGCGGTGCCGCACGGTAGTTGGCTGCTTGCGGCAACGCATCGGTCAGTTCTGCCAATGCACAGCTTACGCCAAAGGCCACGGAAGGCATCTGCGGTAGCTCGCAATCGCCTGCCAGCCAGTTATTTACCCAGGCAAGCAGCACGCTTTGCGCCTCTTCCCAGGTTTCCTGGCTGAAGCCCGGCAGTGGGGAGATCTCCCCCCACCCTTCGCGCTCGCCCTCACGCAGGCAAACGTACAGCCCGTCGCGGGTTTTTAACCGCCTGTCGCGCAGAACCACCCCCGCGTCCATGGGGATCTGCCAGCGGTATACCTGCGCGCTACGCATTACGGATTCCGTTTGAATTTGCTGAAGTCAGGCTGACGTTTCTGGTTGAAGGCGTTGCGACCTTCCTGACCTTCTTCCGTCATGTAGAACAGCATGGTGGCGTTGCCCGCCAGCTCCTGCAGACCTGCCTGACCGTCACAGTCGGCGTTCAGTGCAGCTTTCAGGCAGCGCAGCGCCATCGGGCTGTTTTGCAGCATTTCGCGGCACCAGCGGACGGTTTCTTTTTCCAGATCCGCCAGCGGTACCACGGTGTTTACAAGGCCCATATCCAGCGCCTGTTTCGCGTCGTACTGACGGCACAGGAACCAGATTTCACGTGCTTTTTTCTGCCCGACGATGCGCGCCATGTAGGAAGCGCCCCAGCCGCCGTCGAAGGAACCGACTTTCGGGCCAGTCTGACCGAAGATGGCATTATCTGCCGCGATAGTCAGGTCGCACATCATGTGCAGAACGTGACCGCCGCCGATGGAGTAGCCAGCCACCATCGCGACAACCGGTTTCGGACAGGTACGGATCTGACGCTGGAAGTCCAGCACGTTCAGGTGATGTACGCCGGAATCATCTTTATAGCCGCCGTAATCGCCACGCACTTTCTGGTCACCACCGGAGCAGAACGCTTTATCGCCTGCACCAGTCAGAATGATCACGCCGATGTTGTCGTCATAACGCGCATCTGCCAGCGCCTGGATCATCTCTTTTACCGTCAGAGGACGGAAGGCATTGCGCACCTGCGGACGATTAATGGTGATTTTTGCGATACCGTCGGCAGATTTTTCATAACGAATGTCCTCGAAACCTTCGGAGCAGTCGTGCCATTCAACCGGTGCGTAAAGCATTGCTTCATCAGGATAAATCATATTGTGTCCTTTAGTCAGAAACGCAAGATCTGCGCCAGACTTGCGATTACGCCAGCGGGATTTTCCCGATGCGCGTTATGTCCGGCGCGAGGAATGACATGGCATTCGGCAGCCAGTTCCGCCGCCAAGGCGCGGAATTTGCTGTCACGTTCACCACATAAATAATAAAACGCAAATGTGCGGGCGCTAAGGTTAGCACGTAAATCAGGCTGAACGGCGAGAGAAGTCGCCTCCAGCATGGCGGCAAGGGTTGTGCCATTATTGTTGCTGCGCAGCGCCACCAGCTCCCGGCGTTGATCGTCATTGAGCGAGGTAAAAACAGGCTGTTGATACCAATCGGCAAATACCGCCGTTAACGGTTCTGTACGAAAACGCTGCGCCCATTGGCGATCGGAACGCTGACGTTCCGCGCGTTGTTCAGCATTTTGCAACCCAGGATGCCCGCCTTCGACAACAACTCCACAAAGCCCCGCCAGCTCCTGGCAAGCCGCCATCATCGCCACCCGTCCGCCAAGCGAGTACCCCACCAGCCAGAAGTTAAGGATGTTGTAACTAACCAGCGTTTTACACAGTAAGTCGGTGACATCATCAAATCCATCGACGCTGATCGTCGCTGAACCACCGTGACCTGGGAGATCAACATACAACCGCGAGTAGTCGGCAAACGCCTCGCCCACTTCTTGCCATTCGTGGCAATCGCCGGAAAAACCGTGCAAAAACACCAGCCAGGGTAAACCTGGTTTGCCGTGTTTTGCCTGCGCGTGCAGGATCATAAATGGCTTACCTGCGCCAGAAGTTGCTGGAGCGTTTGCGCACCATCGGTGTCGTTAACCACCATTTCAATCACCGTGGTGGTTGGCGTGCGCCAGGCGTCAGCAAGCGCCGTTTCAAGTTCCTGCCAGTTTTGCGGACGATGATATTTCAGCTCGAACATCGCGGCGGCGTGCTCAAAATGGACGTTTTGCGGCATCAGATAGAAACGCTCGCGCTCGTTTTTCGGCGTTGGCAACAGCGAGAAAATTTGCCCGCCGTTGTTGTTCACCACAATTAATACCAGCGGCGCGGAAACCTGACGTAATAACGCCAGCGCGTTGAGATCGTAAAGTGCTGAGAGATCGCCCACAATCGCCAGCGTCGGTTTGCCACTGGCCCGCTGAACGCCAGCGGCAGTTGAGAGCAGCCCGTCGATACCGCTGGCACCACGGTTGCTGTACACCGGGTAACCTGCCGGAAGTTGCGAAAGCGCATCAATCAGACGTACCACCAGGCTGTTACCGACAAACAATTGCCCCTGTTCAGGCAGATAGTCGCTGATGCGATGCGCCAGTTGCGCTTCGCCAAACGCATCGCGACGGGCAATAACCGCCTGCATTGCCTGTTCAGCCAGGCGCGGGATTTCAACGCACCAGGGCTGGCGTTTTTCTGCCGGATGTTGCTCCAGCCAGTCGGCAATATTGGCAATTAAGCGACGTCCGCGATGGTGTGCCGGATCAAGTCGCCCTTCAATGTCATCAACAATCCAGTACTCTTCGGGTTCACAGATTGCCTGCCATTGCAGGAGCCGTTTGCCCGTCAGGCCGCTTCCCAGTTGCACCACAATTTGCGCCTGTTGCAGTTCGCTGATCGCTTTGGCATTGCCTAACCAGAGATCGGCACACGGCAGCGGCTGCCCGGTTTGCGACAGCACATCGCCGATCAGCGGCCAGCCAAGAGTTTGCGCCCACAGTGTAACTTTTTTGCCCTCTTCCGCACTCATGCGCCCGGCAACCACCACGCCGCGCTTTTGTCGCCAGAAGAACCAGTCGCGCTGTTTTTCACTTTCCAGACGAGGCGCTTCACGCAGCCACGGCTTATCGTCCTGCCACCAGTCGCCCAGACGCTGTTGCCAGCTAAGCCCGGTGTCGTCCATTTCGCCATACAGCGGTTCAGCAAACGGGCAGTTGATATGGACTCCACCAGCATGAAGCGTACCGAGAGCGTGGTCGATGGTAGAAACCAGCCAACGTGCGGGGATATCCTGGGTCGGGCGCGGCAGTGAAATACTGTGCGTGGGGTGAGAGGCGAACATTCCCGGCTGACGAATCGCCTGATTCGCGCCGCAGTCAATTAGCTCCGGCGGGCGATCGGCGGTTAACAGGATCAGTTTTTCTCCGGTTAACCCAGCTTCAATCAGTGCAGGATAGAGATTTGCTACCGCCGTGCCGGAGGTCACAATCACCGCCACCGGCTGCTTGCTGACTTTCGCCAGCCCCAGCGCCAGATGCCCCAGTCCACGCTCATCGAAATGGGTGTGGTGAATGAATGCGGAATTCTCCGCCGCCGCTAACGTTAACGGTGTAGAACGCGAGCCAGGGGCGATACAGATGTGTCTGACGCCGTGACGCGTTAATGCTTCCAGAATGACCGCCGCCCAGCGTCGGTTAAATGCGCTTACTGACATGAGTTTGTCCGGTATCAATATTGCGGCTAAGTATAAGGAGCTACAAAAATAGATTATTGATATGAATCGGTAATGATGCGACTCATTACTATTCCATTTGTAATAAAGTACGCAGCCCTGCCGCTTTGTTGTCGATTTCCTGCCACTCTTGCTCGGGGTCGGAACCACGGACAATGCCCGCGCCAGCATATAATCGCACGACATTGCCACTGATTTTTGCTGAGCGCAGGGAAACGCAGAATTCGCTTTGTTGTAAAGAGAGATAGCCCGCAGAACCGGCGTACCATTCTCGGGTGAACGGTTCGTGACGGGCGATAAACTGTCGCGCCAGATCGCGCGGTAAGCCAGCAACTGCTGCCGTTGGCTGCAACTGATGTAAACAGATCACATCATCCGCTTTGTTGAGTGCAGTCCAGATACAGCGGCGAAGATGCTGCACTTTACGCAGACGCAGTACCTGCGGCGGTAAAACATCCAACGTCTGGGTATCGGCCTGCAATCGTTGGCAGATATCCTCTACCACCAACATGTTCTCGCGCTGGTTTTTATCATCCGCCATCAGCCACTCACCCAACCGCTGCGCCTGCTTATCATCAGGATGATTTGCTACCGTTCCCGCCAGCGCTTCAGTACGCAGCGCTTTGTCACGCCGCCGCCATAATCGTTCCGGTGAAGAGCCAAGAAAAGCATTTTCGCCATCAAAGGCCATGTAAAAATGATAGCAGTTCAGATTAAGCCGACGACTGGCAGCCATCATCGCTGCCGCATTGACCGGACTTGCGAAATGCAGGTCAGTTGCCCGAGCAAGCACCACTTTGTCGAGCTCACCTTCGGCGATGGTTTTCGTTGCCAGTTCGATTAATTGCGTCCAGCCCGTTTTGTCCGGCCAGTGTTGTTCTCGGGTGGTGGTTAAATGTAACCCAGGCAAGGGTTTAATACTCACCAGTGTGGCGATAAATTCTTCTGCCTTAATCGCATCATGCTGAAGGGAGCTTTCGCTGAATAGCGTCAGTCGCAGCGTGGCTTTACCACCACAGCGTCGCCATTCAAGGCGTGGTAAAAGTAAATTACCCTGCGACGGGTCAAACGCATTCAGCCCCCAGATGCGTAAGTCGGCGTGTTCCGGGTGCTGACGAAGAAAACATTGTGCCTGGTCCAACGACGTAAAACGGATAATCGCGCCCAGGACAGCAGCTTCTTCATCACCATTACGTTGTTGCCAGTAGAATTGCGGGTACGTTTGCTGACTGGCCAGCCAGCTCAAGGCATCAAAAGCGTCATTGAGAGGGAAAGGAATATCAATAACCCGAATGCCGGGTGTCGCCGGAATCTCTTGCGACAAATGGCGCAGTAGATTTTCCAGCGCCGTAGTAAGTGATTGCACGCGGACCTCTCCCTGTTAAAAGCCTCACATTATACGGGGTACTACAAAAAAAATGCAGTACCCCGGTGTAGGGAGGTTTTAACGGCGTGCCAGCAACAGTCCTAGTACCAGCCCAACGGCCGCGCCCACACCAATTCCTTGCCAGGGTTTTTCGTGGACGTAGTCATCAGCACGATAAACAGCCTGCTTCGCCCGATAGTAATAACTGTCTGAAGCCTGGCTAACCCGTTTTTTCACATCATCCAGCGCTTTTTCTGCACGCGCTTTCAGCTCAACATATTTCTGATCGGCGGGATCGCCAGAGGAGCGGAGCACCTCTTCCAGTGTTTCACTAAGCAGCGTCAGGTCATCATCGATACGTGTATCACCAAACTGATTAGACATTCTCGTTCTCCATTTGCGTAAAACCTGTCACTAACTATAGACAAGGGTTATTGATTACGCCTGAATTACCTCGCGTGCCATCCCGATGTGTGGGATACCATCTTCTTCATAGACCTCCGTCACAGGGATAAAGCCAAAACTCTGGTAGAAGTTTTGCAGATGCGCCTGCGCCCCGAGGTAAACAGGTTTATCAGGCCAGTGACGCGTACATGTTTCGAGTGTTTTACTCATCAGCTGCTGCCCCACTTTTTCGCCACGCAACGCTTCACTAACAATCACCCGACCAATAACGACCGGATCAAGATCATCATCACTTTTCAGAATCCTCGCATACGCCACCAGTTCATCATTTTTCCAACCGAGAATATGGCGATTATCCCTCGTCAAATCATCACCATCGATATCCTGATAAGGGCAATTCTGCTCAACAACAAACACCGCGCAACGCAGTTGTAATAAGGCATAAAGCTGGGAAACCGATAATTCAGAGTGATGCAGATCTTGCCATTCAATCATAATGCTCTCCTTTTAGATGTATGCCTTATACTAGCCGGAATATTTTTTGAAACGTGATGAACTCATGGAATTAATTTTTTTAGGTACTTCAGCCGGGGTGCCAACCCGCACGCGCAATGTCACGGCAATATTGCTTAACCTGCAACATCCGACCCAGAGCGGACTTTGGTTGTTTGACTGCGGTGAAGGCACCCAGCATCAGCTACTGCATACCGCCTTTAACCCTGGAAAACTGGACAAGATTTTTATCAGTCACCTTCATGGCGATCATCTCTTTGGTTTACCCGGCTTGCTGTGCAGTCGTTCTATGTCTGGTATTGTCCAACCCTTAACGATTTATGGTCCGCAAGGTATCCGTGAATTTGTGGAGACCGCGCTGCGGATTAGCGGCTCATGGACCGATTATCCACTGGAAATTGTCGAAATTGGCGCTGGCGAAATTCTCGATGATGGCCTGCGCAAAGTGACCGCTTATCCGCTGGAACACCCACTGGAATGCTATGGCTATCGTATTGAAGAACATGATAAACCGGGTGCATTAAATGCCCAGGCATTAAAAGCTGCTGGCGTACCGCCTGGCCCACTGTTTCAGGAATTAAAAGCGGGCAAAACAATCATGCTGGAAGACGGAAGGCAGATTAACGGCGCAGATTACTTAGCCGCTCCAGTGCCAGGTAAAGCGCTCGCTATTTTCGGCGATACCGGCCCCTGCGATGCCGCAATTGACCTGGCTAAAGGTGTCGATGTCATGGTGCACGAAGCGACGTTGGATATAACCATGGAAGCCAAAGCCAATAGTCGCGGCCATAGCTCTACACGCCAGGCTGCGACACTAGCCCGTGAGGCTGGAGTCGGTAAGCTAATCATTACCCACGTCAGCTCGCGCTATGATGACAAAGGTTGTCAGCACCTGTTACGTGAATGCAGGTCAATTTTCCCGGCGACTGAACTGGCGAATGATTTCACCGTGTTTAACGTTTAACTCTGCTTATTATTAAAAACAGGGCGAAACTTGCCCTGTTATCGCAACCCGCGCTACATATATCCACCCACACGGGCATATTGAGCGATTTTTGATATTTATTCATCTCCTTACGCACTATATTCAGAGCAATAAGTTGCCTCTTTTTATCTTCATTCAGCACAACCTTTGCAACTAAAAGGAGCCTATAATGGTTACAGTTGTCAGCAATTATTGTCAATTATCTCATACCCAACTCAGTCAGACATTTGCAGAAAAATTTACTGTGACCGATGAATTACTGCAGTCTTTAAAAAAAACAGCGTTATCAGGAGATGAAGAAAGCATTGAGTTACTGCATAACATTGCGTTAGGTTATGATGAATTTGGGAAAAAAGCTGAAGATATTCTTTACCATATTGTTAGAAACCCAACAAATGAGACCCTATCGATTATCCGACTTATTAAAAATGCCTGTTTAAAATTATATAATTTGGCACATACCGCAACCAAACACCCCCTCAAATCACATGATTCAGATGATCTCCTGTTCAAAAAACTATTCTCCCCTTCGAAATTAATGACAATTATCGGTGAGGACATTCCTCTTATATCAGAAAAACAGTCGCTTTCAAAGGTACTTTTAAATGATAAGAATAATGAACTGAGCGATGGGACAAACTTCTGGGATAAAAATCGTCAATTAACCACAGATGAAATAGCTTGCTATCTTAAAAAGATAGCCGCTAATGCAAAAAATACTCAAGTCAATTATCCTACTGATTTCTACCTCCCCAATTCCAACAGCACTTACCTGGAAATCGCTCTCAATGATAATATTAAGAGCGATCCATCATGGCCGAAAGAAGTCCAGTTATTCCCCATAAATACTGGCGGACACTGGATATTAGTTTCGCTACAAAAAATAGTTAATGAAAAAAATAACACACAACAAATAAAATGCGTCATATTCAACTCATTACGTGCACTAGGCCATGAAAAAGAAAATTCACTTAAGCGTATCATTAATAGTTTTAACTCTGAACTCATGGGAGAAATGTCGAATAATAATATAAAAGTTCATTTAACTGAACCCGAGATAATATTTTTACATGCCGATCTTCAGCAATATTTAAGCCAAAGTTGCGGTGCATTTGTGTGCATGGCAGCCCAGGAAGTGATTGAACAAAGGGAAAGTAATTCTGACAGCGCCCACTATACGTTATTAAAAAACTATGCTGACAGATTTAAAAAATATTCAGCAGAAGAGCAGTACGAAATTGATTTTCAACATCGACAGGTAAACAGAAATTGTTATTTAGATAAATATGGCGATGCAAATATCAATGATTATTATAGAGACTTGGAAATAAAACACTCACAACCCCAAAATAGAGCATCAGGCAAAAGAGTAAGTTAACATCATTGTTAGTCAATTCGACCAGTCAGCAAATATGCTGACTGATCGAACATAGTTTGCTAAAAAGTCATCACTGACCGATGTCAGTCACACCATCCGCCAGTTCAATCTACGGGTATTTCCAGCGTATCGCGGCACGCGATTGCTGGTCTGTTGATGTAGTGGATTGTAGTTGCTGACTTTTCTTACCCTCAGATTTCTGCCCCCTGTCAATTCAATCTGCCAATAAATAACATAATTATATTTTTTCCTCATATG
The DNA here is from genome assembly GCF_046487395.1 of Escherichia sp. WS1450. Lineage (NCBI taxonomy): Bacteria > Pseudomonadati > Pseudomonadota > Gammaproteobacteria > Enterobacterales > Enterobacteriaceae > Escherichia > Escherichia sp. WS1450. The sequence goes on along the minus strand of NZ_JBJQJO010000018.1, from coordinate 80,496 downwards.
AATTCCTTTTTAAAATAGCGAACCCACTGTAAAAAAATACTTTTTGTATATCTCTACCAACCGTAATAAAATAAACACTCACAACTCATTATAAATAATTATAAAATAACGCCTCTTATTGATAATTTACATATGAAAAAAATGACACCTCTTTATTTTATATCATTACTACTATCGCTTCCTTTTATTATTTTTTACCAACCTTGGGTCAATGCATTACCGCCAACGCCCCGACACGCAAGTCCTGAGCAATTAGAAAAAACAGTTCGTTATCTTACACAAACTGTACATCCACGTAGTGCCGACAATATTGATAATCTGAATAGGTCCGCAGAGTATATAAAAGAGGTCTTTGTCAGTAGCGGTGCCAGAGTTACCTCGCAGGACGTCCCCATTGCGGGTGGCCCCTACAAAAACATTGTTGCTGATTATGGTCCTGCCGATGGACCGCTGATTATTATTGGTGCGCACTATGACTCTGTCAGTAGTTATGAAAATGATCAATTGACCTATACGCCGGGCGCGGATGATAACGCCAGCGGCGTGGCAGGATTACTCGAACTGGCACGTTTGTTACAGCAGCAAGCACCGAAAACTGGCGTGCAGCTGGTCGCCTATGCGTCGGAAGAACCGCCCTTCTTTCGTAGCGATGAAATGGGGAGCGCGGTACATGCAGCTTCGCTTGAGCGTCCAGTGAGATTAATGATAGCGCTGGAGATGATTGGCTATTACGACTCTGCGCCTGGTAGTCAGGATTACCCTTACCCGGCAATGTCCTGGCTTTATCCCGATCGGGGAGACTTTATTGCCGTGGTCGGCAGAATGCAGGATATCAACGCCGTTCGTCAGGTAAAAGCGGCATTGTTGTCATCCCGGGATTTATCTGTTTATTCTATGAATGCCCCAGGGTTTATTCCCGGTATTGATTTCTCTGACCACCAGAATTATTGGCAACACGATATTCCCGCAGTAATGATTACTGACACCGCTTTTTATCGTAATAAACAATACCACTTGCCCGGTGATACCGCAGACAGATTGAATTATCAGAAAATGGCTCAGGTAGTGGATGGGGTTATAACTTTGTTATACAACAGTAAATAATAAAAATTTCTCGAGGCGAGTCCAGAAAAAGCGACATGTACATTTTATTTTCCCTCGTCTGTTTTAAGATGCAAAACATGAAATTCAACGGAGGAAAATAAAATGGGAATGATTGGCTATTTTGCAGAAATTGACTCAGAAAAGATTAACCAACTGCTTGAGTCTACTGAAAAACCCTTAATGGACAATATTCATGACACGCTTTCAGGATTACGCCGACTGGATATTGATAAACGCTGGGATTGTTTACATTTTGGCCTGACAGGCACCTCTGCTTTTGATCCCGCGAAGAATGATCCGCTGAGTCGTGCCGTGCTTGGTGAGCACAGCCTCGAAGATGGCATAGATGGCTTCCTGGGATTGACCTGGAATCAGGAGTTAGCCGCGACAATCGACCGACTGGAAGCTCTGGATCGAAGTGAGCTGCGTAAACAGTTTTCCATTAAACGACTCAATGAAATGGAGATTTACCCTGGTGTGACTTTTTCAGAAGAGTTAGAGGGGCAACTCTTTGCTTCGATCATGCTTGATATGGAAAAGCTGATTAGTGCGTATCGACGTATGCTGCGACAAGGGAATCATGCGCTGACGGTTATTGTTGGGTGATGGGGTCAGGGCACCAAAAAAAACCGCCGAACATGTCGGCGGCTTTCTGACTTACGAACTGACAGCTTACATCAGCGGCATGGCTAACCGCACAATGCTAATCAGCGGTTGTGGCCATACACCCAGCACCAGTACCAACAGTGCAGAGATCAGCACCACGATACCGCCCGCGCTGTACTGCCAGTTTGATGGTGCATCGCGACCCGGTTGTTCCGGGGCGTGAAGATACAGGCTCACCGCCACGCGCAGGTAGTAGTAGAGGCCGATTGCCGAACCGACAACCACGGCACCCACCAGCCACCACAGGTGTGCCTGGACACCGACCGCCAGCACGTAGAACTTACCGATAAAGCCCAGCGTCATCGGGATACCGGCCAGAGACAGCATCATCACCGTCATCACCGCCGCGAGGATCGGACGATGCCAGAACAGACCGCGGTAAGAGAACAGGGAATCAGCATCCGGGCCACGATACGGGCTGGACATCAGGCTGACCACGCCGAACGCGCCTAGGCTGCTGAACAGATAACCGGCCAGGTAAACCCCTACCGCTTCCATCGACATCTCGCCAGTTTGCAGCGCAATCAGCGCCACCAGCAGATAGCCGAGGTGAGAGATAGATGAGTAACCGAGCAGACGTTTGATATTGGTCTGGCTCAGCGCCATCAGGTTACCGAAGATGATAGAGGCAAAGGCGATAATCGCCAGCACCACGCGAATTGCTTCGCTGTCACCCACCGGTGCGTAGAGGAACAGACGCATCACCACACCGAAGATAGCGATTTTGCTCGCCGTCGCCAGGAAAGTGGAAACCGGCGCAGGCGCGCCCTGGTATACGTCTGGCGTCCACAGGTGGAACGGCACCAGAGAGAGTTTGAAGCCGAGGCCGACAATCATCAGGCCGAAACCTGCCAGCAACAGCGGCTCGTTGAGCATACCGTCGCCGAGGTTTTTACCCAGCGCGACAAACGACAGGTCGCCAGACTGCGCATACACCAGCGCCATACCGAACAGCAGGAAAGAAGACGCTGCGGCAGAGAGAATGGTGTATTTGATACTGGCTTCCAGCGAACGTTTCTGGCGGAAAGCGTAACCGACCAGGCCAAACAGCGGCAAAGAGATCAGTTCGATACCGAGGAACAAAGACGCCAGATGGTTGGCATTCGCCAGCAGGATCCCGCCCAAGGCGGCAATTAACACCAACAGGTAGAACTCGTCCTTGTTGTCGTTATAGCCTTCAAGCCACGGGTAGGCGAAAGTACAGGTGACGAGGCTCGCCAACAATACCAGCCCGGTGTAAAGCATGGCGAAACCATCAACGCGCATCAGTGGCGTAACGTCCATAGCGCCCGCCTGGCCGACAAACCAGAGCGAAACCAGCGCCGCGTTAAGCCCAATAACCGAGAGCGTAGCGTTGAGGAAATGATTGCGTCGCCACGCAATGGAGAGCATCACAACCACCACCGTCAAGCCGACGATCAGCAACGGTAGCAGTCCGATCAGGTTTTGTGGAGTTATTGTCATGGCGATTTACGGCCTTGTAGTAGTAACGGAATTAACAAACCACTGCTGGATATTGCCAATCGCGGAGTGCGAGGTATCCAGAATCGGCTGCGGATAGAAGCCCAGCAGTACCAGCAGCACCACCAGCAACAGGATCATAAACAGCTCACGCAGCGACATCCCTGGCAGTTCCTGGCTGGCAATCTGGCTTTTCGCTTTACCGAAGTAAGCGCGATGTAACATCGCCAGCGAATAAACAGAGGCAAAGACCAGCCCAAAGGTAGAGATAACGGTAATCACCGGGACAACCTGGAAGCTGCCGAACAGAATCATAAATTCGCCGACGAAGTTACCGGTGCCAGGCATCCCAAGCGTTGCCACCGCAAAGAACAGCGACAGTGCTGGCAGCCATTTCATCTTGCTCCACAGACCGCCCATCATGCGCATGTCGCGGGTATGGATACGTTCATAAAGCTGACCGCAGAGAATAAACAGACCCGCCGCTGACAAGCCGTGCGCAATCATCTGGATTACCGCGCCCTGGTAGGCCAACTGGCTACCAGTGTAGATAGCAATCAGCACGAAGCCCATGTGGGAAACCGAGGTGTAGGCGATCAGACGTTTGATATCGGTCTGGGCGAAGGCCATCCACGCACCGTAGAAGATGCCGATAACACCCAGCCACATAGCGATTGGCGCGAACTCTGCCGACGCGTTCGGGAACAGCGGTAGGGAGAAACGCAGCAGACCGTAAGCGGCGGTTTTCAGCAAGATCCCCGCGAGGTCAACGGAACCTGCGGTTGGAGCCTGTGAGTGCGCATCCGGCAGCCAGCCATGCAGCGGAACCACCGGCATTTTCACCGCAAACGCGATGAAGAAGCCCAGCATCAACAGATATTCCACACCACTGGACATTGGCGTATTCAGCAGCTCTTCATAGTTGAAGGTCCAGACGCCGGTCGCATTATAGTGAACAAAAACCAGCGCCAGGATGGCGATCAACATCACCAGACCACTCGCCTGGGTGTAAATGAAGAACTTGGTTGCCGCCGTGATACGCGTTTTACCGTCAGAGGCTTTATGCCCCCACAGTGCGATCAGGAAGTACATCGGCACCAGCATCATTTCCCAGAAGAAGAAGAACAGGAACATGTCGATGGCAAGGAACACGCCGATAACGCCGCCCAGGATCCACATCAGGTTGAGGTGGAAGAAGCCCTGGTATTTTTCGATCTCTTTCCACGAACAGAGTACCGCCAGCACACCGAGCAGACCGGTCAGCACGACCATCAGCAGCGATAGCCCGTCAATGGCGAGATGGATAGAGATACCAAAACGCGGGATCCACGGCATGTCGAATTCAGACTGCCACTGCGGAATTCCGGCGGATTGCGTCAGTGAATAACCGCCCTGCAACCACAGTTGCAGCGACAGCGCCAGCGTCAATCCCATGGTGATCAGCGCGATCCAGCGCGGCACCTTGACGCCAAAGCGTTCGGTCTGCCAGCACAGGAAGCCGCCGATAAAGGGAATTAATATTAGCCAGGGTAGTAACATGGCGATCTTTATTCCTTGTAAAAGTCCCGTCAGGACCGGATTTTCAACGAATTCTCACGACAGAAAATTCTCTTCGGACTGGGGGTAGTGTCGGATGCAACGCGAATGAGGCTTATCCGACCTACGTTCTTATATGCCCAGGGGCAATCCCACAATCCTTAACTCAACGCAGTACCATCAACAGTGCCAGCACCACGACCGCACCGATGCTCATGGATGCCACATACCAGCGCAGATAACCGTTCTCGCTTAACAGCAGACCTTTACCTGCAAAGCGGGAAAGGACAGCCGGGATGTTCATCATTGAGTTCAGCGGATCGCGTTTCAGCAACCAGGCAATACCCAGGAACGGCTTGACGAACACTTTGTCGTACAGCCAGTCAAAGCCCCAGGCGTTGTACCAACAGGTGCCCAGCAGACGGCCCGGCGCACTGTTGGCGATGGAGGTCACCAGAGTACGTTTACCCAGCCACAGCCAGGCTGCCAGCAGAATGCCGACCACCGCGACCACGCCAGAGGTAATTTCCAGGGTCAACATGCTGCCGTGCGCCAGCTCCGTCGTTTGCGGAAGCACGCCCTGCAGCGGCGGTACAATCAGTGCGCCAACGAAGGTGGAAAGGATCAGCAGCACAATCAGCGGCAGGCTGTGAGTTATCCCTTTCACGGCGTGAGCGTGAATTTGTTCTTTTCCGTGGAAGACGATGAAAATCATACGGAAGGTGTAGAGCGAGGTCATAAACGCACCGACCAGACCTGCCACCATCAGATTGATATGACCATTCGCCATCGCACCCGCGAGGATCTCATCCTTACTGAAGAAGCCCGCAGTGACCAGCGGCAGTGCCGACAGTGCTGCGCCACCCACCAGGAAGCAGAGATAAACCAGCGGAATAGATTTACGCAGACCGCCCATCTTGAAGATGTTCTGTTCGTGATGGCAGGCCAGAATGACGGAACCGGATGCCAGGAACAGCAGCGCTTTAAAGAATGCGTGAGTCATCAAGTGGAAAATCGCCGCATCCCATGCCTGCACGCCAAGCGCGAGGAACATGTAGCCAATCTGGCTCATGGTAGAGTAAGCGAGAACACGTTTGATGTCGGTCTGTACCAGCGCGGCAAAACCGGCCAGCAGCAGCGTAACCGCCCCAACAATGCCCACCAGATGCAGAACTTCCGGGGTCATCAGGAACAGGCCGTGGGTACGGGCGATCAGGTAGACACCCGCGGTTACCATCGTTGCGGCGTGGATCAGCGCGGAGACAGGCGTCGGGCCCGCCATCGCGTCGGCAAGCCATGTCTGCAACGGCAACTGCGCAGATTTACCGACCGCACCGCCCAGCAGCATCAGCGTCGCCCACATCAGCATGTTATTGCCGTCAGCAAAGTGCGCTGGTGCCAGTTCCACCATTTCGCGGAAGTTCAGGGTGCCCAGTTCGTTGTAAAGAATGAACAGCGCGAAAGCGAGGAACACGTCACCCACACGGGTCACGACGAACGCTTTCATTGCCGCTGCGCCATTCTTCGGATCGGTGTAATAGAAACCGATCAGCAGATAGGAGCACAGGCCCACGCCTTCCCAGCCGAGGTACATCAGCAGCAGGTTGTCGGCAAGCACCAGAACTACCATGCTGGCGATGAACAGGTTGGTGTAAGCGAAGAAGCGAGAGTAGCCCTCTTCACCGCGCATATACCAGGAGGCGTACATGTGAATAAGGAAACCCACACCAGTGACCACCGAGAGCATGGTCAGCGACAGGCCGTCCAGCACCAGGTTAAAACCGATGTTAAAGTCGCCTACCGACATCCACGTCCACAGCGGCTGGCTGTATGCCTGCTCACCGTTAGCGAAGAAGTCAACTCCGATAAAGGCAGTTACCAGCGCCGCCAGGCCCACAGAGCCAACGCCGACGATCGCCGAGACGTTTTCAGACCAGCGCCCACGGGAGAACGCCAGCAGGACAAAGCCAATCAATGGCAAAATAATGGTTAAGGCAAGCATGTTCATCCGCGCATCTCACTTACTGAATCGATGTTCAGGTTCTGGCGACGACGGTGAAGTTGCAGCAGCAGCGCAAGGCCGATACTCGCTTCTGCCGCCGCGAGGCTGATGGCGAGAATATACATCACCTGACCGTCGGTCTGGCCCCAGTAGCTTCCGGCGACCACAAAGGCCAGCGCAGAGGCGTTAATCATGATTTCCAGACCAATCAGCATAAACAGCAGATTGCGACGGATAACCAGACCAGTTAAGCCAAGAACGAATAAGATTGCCGCGAGGATCAGTCCATGTTGTAAGGGGATCATGCGTGCTCCTCCGTTTTTCTTTTCGCGCTGTCGTCTTTACGATTGCTCAGCACTTCACCCGCACGCTCTTCACGACCGACGTGGAAGGCCACAACCAGACCCGCGAGCAGCAGCATAGAAGCCAGTTCCACCGCCAGTACGTAAGGCCCGAACAGCGTAATACCCACTGCTTTAGCACTGATTGGCGTACCGTCGATACCTTGATCGTTAACACCGAGAATGGCGTAAACAATCACCACCAGCATGATGGCCGACAAAATCGCCGGACCAATCCACACCTGCGGTTTCAGCCACTGGCGTTCCTGTTCAATTTCTGAACCGCCCAGGTTGAGCATCATCACCACGAACACGAACAGCACCATAATGGCACCCGCGTAGACGATAATTTCCAGCGCACCGGCAAAGTAAGCGCCCAGTGAGAAGAACACCCCGGAAATCGCCAGCAGCGAAATAATCAGGTACAGCAGTGCGTGTACCGGATTGGTATGAGTGATCACTCGCAAGGTCGCAAGTATGGCTATCAGGCCACAGATATAAAAAGCGAACTCCATTGCCCCTCTCCTTACGGTAACAGGCTCTTGACGTCGATAGGCTTGGCTTCGTTCTCTGCTTCGCCCTTATCTTTGCCGTCGATTGCCATACCTGCCATCCGGTAGAAGTTATATTCCGGGTATTTGCCCGGACCGGAGATCAGCAGATCCTCTTTCTCGTAAACCAGATCCTGGCGCTTGTATTCCCCCATTTCGAAATCCGGGGTTAACTGAATCGCCGTGGTCGGACAGGCTTCTTCGCACAGACCACAGAAAATGCAGCGTGAGAAGTTGATGCGGAAAAATTCCGGATACCAGCGACCGTCTTTGGTTTCTGCTTTTTGCAGCGAGATACAACCGACCGGGCAGGCTACCGCGCAGAGGTTACAGGCTACGCAACGCTCTTCGCCGTCCGGGTCGCGGGTCAGAACGATACGACCACGATAACGGGGCGGCAGATAGACCGGCTCTTCCGGGTACATTCGCGTTTCGCGTTTGGCGAACGCGTGCAGGCCGATCATCCAGATACTACGAACCTGGGTGCCGAATCCTACTAACAATTCTTTTAAGGTCATGGTCTTATTGCCCCTTATTGCGCCTGCCAGAGAATGACAGCCGCCGTTACCAGCAAGTTGATCAGCGTCAGCGGCAGGCAGATTTTCCAGCCGAAGGACATTACCTGGTCATAACGCGGACGCGGTAACGACGCACGAATCAAAATGAACATCATCATAAAGAACGCGGTTTTCAGCGCGAACCAGATGAATGGCGGTAACAACGGGCCTTGCCAGCCACCGAAGAACAGCGTCACCATCAGTGCAGAGATGGTCACAATCCCGATGTATTCGCCCACGAAGAACAGACCGAACTTCATACCGGAATATTCAATGTGGTAACCATCCGCCAGTTCCTGCTCGGCTTCCGGCTGGTCAAACGGGTGACGGTGACAAACCGCCACGCCCGCGATGGCAAAGGTAATAAAACCAAAGAATTGCGGGATGACGTTCCACACATGCGCCTGGCTGTTGACGATGTCGGTCATGTTGAATGAACCGGCCTGCGCCACCACGCCCATCAGGGAAAGCCCGAGGAACACTTCGTAGCTCAGAGTCTGCGCAGAAGCACGCATCGCCCCCAGCAACGAGTATTTGTTGTTACTTGACCAGCCCGCAAACAGCACCGCGTAAACCGCCAGACCTGCCATCATCAGGAAGAACAAAATCCCGATGTTCAGGTCGGCAACCACCCAACCTGGGCTGACTGGCACAATCGCAAAGGCCAGCAGCAGCGAGGTAAAGGCAATCATCGGTGCCAGGGTAAAGATGACGCGATCCGAGAATTTCGGGATCCAGTCTTCTTTAAAGAACATCTTGATCATGTCCGCGACCAGCTGGAGCGAACCGCCCCAGCCAACACGGTTAGGTCCGTAACGGTTCTGGAACAGACCCAGCAGGCGACGTTCGCCAAAGCTCATGAATGCCCCACAGGTGACAACCACCAGCAGGATCACCACCGCTTTGAGGATGGTCAGCAGGATCTCAATCAGTTCCGGTGATATCCAACTCATTGTTGTGCCTCCTTGAGATCCTCAAGATGCGCGCCCGCCAGCACCGGAGCAATGCCGGACATACCCATCGGCAAGCCCACCTGCCCTGCCGTCAGCCCTTCGGCGATTTCAACCGGCAGCGTGACCGTGTTGCCATCGTAACTAAAGGAGACGCGTGTACCCGCGTTCACACCCAACTTCGCGGCATCCGCCGGGTTAAGTTTGATGTACGGCTGTGGCATACGGCTCTGGAAAACCGGAGCACGCTGTGACAATTCATCGCTGCCAAACAGGTGGTAGTACGGCGCGATACGCCATTTCCCGTCCTGCGGCTGGAAGCGTGCCGGTACGCTGGTGAAGTAATCAAGACCATTTTCGCTGGTTTCAAACAGACGCACGCCCGGATCGCCAAAGCGCAGTTTGCCGCCAACTTCGTCCTGGAATTTGTTCCACGCCTGCGGGGAGTTCCAGCCCGGAGCCCAGGCAAACGGCACTTGCGAACGGTGCGCGGTCGGCTGGTTGTTACCTTCCATCGAGAAGGTGAACATGGTGTCAATATCCTGCGGCTGACGCGGCTCATGAACGCTGATATTGGCGCGCATGGCGGTACGACCGCTGTAACGGTGCGGTTCACGGGCCAGTTTCTGACCACGAATACGGAATGTCGCATCCGGCGCAGCATCTTTGATACCCGCCAGTTCCGGGATTTTCGCCACAACAGCGTCAATCACATGGTCGAGCTGCGTCCAGTCCACTTCACGGCTCAGCAGGGTGCTGTGCAGCGAGTGTAACCAACGCCAGCTTTCCAGCATGACAGTTTTGCTGTCGTAATAAGCCGGATCGTAAACCTGGAAGAAACGTTGGGCGCGACCTTCATTATTAATTACCGTACCGTCGCTTTCAGCAAAGCTGGCGGCGGAAAGTACCAGATGGGCGTTTTCCATAATCGCTGTGCGTTGATGGTCAACCACCATCACCAGCGGCGCTTTCGCCAGCGCAGCATTCACGCGGGTAGCGGAAGCGTGACGATGCAGATCGTTTTCCAGCACCACCACCGCGTCGGCGCGTCCGGTTTCCAGTTCGGTTAACGCTTCTTCAAGCGATCCACCGCCCATAATGCCCAGCCCCATGCTGTTGACGGAACGGGCAATCATGGTGATACCGACGTCAGCGCCGCGACCTTTCAGGGCTTTTGCGACGTTAGCCGCCGCCTGAATCACTTCAGCGCTACCGGCGTTCGTCCCGGAGATAATCAACGGTTTCTTCGCCCCCGCCAGAGCCTGCACGATGACGTCGATTTTGCTTTGCAGCTCAGGTTCGATACCGTCAACCGCTGGTGCTGAGTTGTCCAGAGCATGGGCAATGGCAAAACCTAAACGCGCCTGATCTTCAACCGGTGCGCGGTAAGTCCACGCCGCGATATCATCCAGACGGGTGTCATCAACGTTGGTAACAAACAGCGGATGCTTAGCACGTTGACCGATGTTGAGGATTGCCGCAATCTGCCAGTCAGCCACTTTCTGTGCTGCCGCCATTTCGCGTGCTTTACCTTTCACCGCCTGACGAACTGCCAGCGCGACGCGCGCGCCGGTCTGGGTAACGTCTTCGCCCAGCACCAGTACCGCATCGTAAGATTCGATTTCGCGCAGTGCCGGCGTATAAATGCCGCCTTCACGCAGTACTTTCAGCGCCAGTTGCAGACGTTCCTGCTCACCGTGAGCGATACCGGTGTAGAAGTTTTCTTCGCCCACCAGCTCACGCAGCGCAAAGTTGCTTTCCACGCTGGCACGCGGAGAACCAATACCGATCACTTTCTTCGACTGACGCAGAATATCTGCTGCGCCCTGCATTGCCTGTTCGGCATTGAGGGTAATGAAATCATCGCCACGACGCTGTACTGGCTGACGCGGACGATCTTTCAGGTTGACGTAGCCGTAACCGAAACGACCACGGTCGCAGAGGAAGTAGTGGTTTACCGTACCGTTGTAACGGTTTTCGATACGACGCAGTTCGCCGTAACGCTCGCCGGGGCTGATGTTACAGCCGATGGAACATTGCTGGCAGATGCTCGGCGCAAACTGCATATCCCATTTACGGTTGTAACGCTCGGAGTGCGTTTTGTCGGTGAATACGCCGGTCGGGCAAATTTCGACCAGGTTACCGGAAAATTCGCTTTCCAGCGTGCCGTCTTCCGGGCGACCGAAGTAGACGTTGTCGTGCGCACCGTAAACGCCCAGATCCGTGCCGTCAGCGTAATCTTTGTAGTAACGCACGCAGCGGTAGCAGGCGATGCAGCGGTTCATTTCGTGAGAGATGAATGGCCCCAAATCCTGATTACGGTGGGTACGTTTGGTGAAACGGTAGCGACGGAAGCTGTGTCCGGTCATCACCGTCATATCCTGAAGATGGCAGTTACCGCCCTCTTCACATACCGGACAGTCGTGCGGGTGGTTGGTCATTAACCACTCGACCACGCTTTCACGGAACTGTTTCGCTTCTTCGTCGTCAATGGAAATAAAGGTGCCATCGGAAGCCGGTGTCATACAGGACATCACCAGGCGACCACGCGTGTCTTCCGCGTTTTGGTATTGCTTCACCGCACACTGGCGGCAAGCACCGACGCTTCCCAGCGCCGGATGCCAGCAAAAGTAAGGAATATCAAGGCCCAGAGACAGACAAGCTTCCAGCAGGTTGTCCGCTCCGTTGACCTCGTATTCTTTGCCGTCTACATGAATTGTAGCCATTAGCATGCTTCCAGTTTTCTCAGTCAGAGACTGAGCGTTAATCGAAATTCGGTTACCAGCGCTCTTTCAGCAGGTTCGGCTGAATCCCATTAATCAAATGGGTATTGCTGAACGGCTGTTTGATTCCCGCCTCAAATTCTTCGCGGAAATATTTGATGGCGCTCTGTAACGGCTCCACTGCACCAGGTGCGTGGGCACAGAAAGTTTTACCCGGGCCTAAGAATCGACACAGTTGCTCAAGTGTTTCGATATCGCCCGGTTGACCTTCGCCACGCTCCAGCGCACGCAGAATTTTCACGCTCCACGGCAGACCGTCGCGGCACGGCGTACACCAGCCGCAGGACTCACGGGCGAAAAACTCTTCCAGGTTACGCACCAGCGACACCATGTTGATCTCATGGTCAACCGCCATCGCCAGCGCCGTACCCAGACGGCTTCCCGCTTTACCGATACTTTCGAATTCCATCGGCAGGTCAAGGTGCGCTTCAGTCAAGAAGTCAGTACCCGCGCCGCCTGGCTGCCAGGCTTTGAATTTCAGACCGTCACGCATACCACCGGCGTAATCTTCGAGGATCTCGCGTGCGGTGGTGCCAAACGGCAGTTCCCACAGGCCCGGATTTTTCACCCGACCGGAGAAGCCCATCAGCTTGGTGCCAGCATCTTTACTTTTCGAGATGTTCTGATACCACTCCACGCCGTTAGCAAGGATCGCCGGAACGTTACACAGGGTTTCGACGTTATTGACACAGGTCGGTTTGCCCCATACGCCGGAGGTTGCCGGGAAGGGGGGTTTCGAGCGTGGGTTAGCACGACGCCCTTCCAGGGAGTTGATTAACGCTGTTTCTTCCCCGCAGATGTAGCGCCCTGCACCGGTATGGACGAACAGTTCGAAGTCGAAACCTGTTCCCATAATGTTTTTGCCAAGCAAGCCCGCTTCAGTCGCTTCGGCAATGGCGCGGCGCAGATTCACTGCCGCTTCAATATATTCGCCACGCAGGAAGATGTAGCCACGGTAAGCTTTCAGCGCAAACGCGGAGATAAGCATACCTTCCACCAGCAGGTGCGGCAGTTGCTCCATCAACAGGCGGTCTTTATAGGTGCCCGGTTCCATTTCATCGGCGTTACACAGCAGGTAACGGATGTTCATGGATTCGTCTTTCGGCATCAGGCTCCACTTCAGGCCAGTCGAAAAGCCCGCGCCGCCGCGCCCTTTCAGACCAGCGTCTTTTACCTGATTAACGATTTCGTCCGGAGACAGCCCGGTCAGCGCCTTACGCGCGCCTTCGTAACCGTTTTTGCTGCGATATTCGTCCAGCCACACTGGCTGTTTGTCATCGCGCAGACGCCAGGTCAGCGGATGCGTTTCGGGAGTACGGATAATGTTTTTCATTTATACCGCTCCAGCAGTTCAGGGATCGCTTCCGGGGTCAGATGCGCGTGAGTGTCCTCATCGATCATCATGTTTGGCCCTTTATCACAGTTCCCCAGGCAGCAAGTTGGCAGCAGCGTAAAGCGGCCATCAAATGTCGTTTGCCCTGGTTTGATGTTCAGCTTTTTCTCGAGCGCCGCCTGAATACCCTGATAACCGTTGATATGACAGACCACGCTGTCGCAATAACGGATCACATGGCGGCCAACCGGCTGGCGGAAGATCTGGCTGTAGAACGTTGCCACGCCTTCGACGTCGCTCGCCGGAATACCCAGCACATCGGCGATCGCGTGGATCGCGCCATCCGGCACCCAGCCACGCTGCTTCTGAACGATTTTCAGCGCTTCAATGGACGCCGCACGCGGGTCTTCGTAGTGGTGCATCTCGTGCTCAATCGCTTCACGCTCTGCCGCACTCAGCTCAAAAGCCTCGGTTTGTGGTTGTTGATTCTCGTGCATAATTAGCGGTCCACATCTGACATAACAAAATCGATACTGCCCAGATAAACAATCAGGTCAGACACCAGGCTGCCGCGGATCGCCGCCGGAATTTGCTGCAAATGCGCATAACTCGGCGTGCGGATACGGGTGCGATAACTCATGGTGCTACCGTCGCTGGTCAGGTAGTAACTGTTGATCCCTTTGGTCGCCTCAATCATCTGGAAGGATTCATTGGCAGGCATCACCGGACCCCACGACACTTGCAGGAAGTGGGTGATCAGGGTTTCGATATGTTGCAGCGTGCGCTCTTTCGGCGGCGGCGTGGTCAGCGGGTGATCCGCTTTGAACGGGCCTTCCGGCATGTTGTTGAGGCACTGCTCAAGAATGCGCAGACTCTGGCGCAACTCTTCTACTTTCAGCATTACGCGGGTGTAGCAGTCAGAAACACCACCGCCCACCGGAATTTCAAAGTCGAAGTTTTCATAGCCAGAATACGGACGCGCCTTACGCACGTCGAAGTCGATCCCGGTAGCACGCAGGCCCGCGCCGGTGGTGCCCCACTCCAGCGCCTCTTTCGCGCCATAGGCGGCAACGCCCTGGGAACGACCTTTCAGAATGGTGTTTTGCAGCGCCGCTTTCTCGTAAGACGCCAGACGTTTCGGCATCCAGTCGAGGAACTCACGCAGCAGGCGATCCCAGCCACGCGGCAGGTCGTGCGCTACGCCGCCAATACGGAACCACGCCGGGTGCATACGAAAACCAGTGATTGCTTCCACCAGATCGTAAATTTTCTGACGATCGGTAAAGGCGAAGAACACTGGCGTCATCGCGCCGACGTCCTGAATAAAGGTGGAGATATACAGCAGATGGCTGTTGATGCGGAACAGCTCAGAAAGCATTACGCGAATGACGTTAACGCGATCCGGCACGGTGATCCCGGCCAGTTTCTCTACAGCCAGCACGTAAGGCATTTCGTTAACGCAGCCGCCGAGGTATTCGATACGGTCGGTATACGGAATGTAGCTATGCCAGGACTGGCGCTCGCCCATTTTCTCCGCACCACGGTGGTGGTAGCCGATGTCTGGTACGCAGTCGACAATCTCTTCGCCATCGAGCTGCAAAACGATACGGAAAGCACCGTGCGCCGACGGGTGGTTCGGACCGAGGTTGAGGAACATGAAGTCCTCGTTTTCGGTGCCGCGCTTCATCCCCCACTCTTCCGGTTTGAAGGTCAGGGCTTCCATTTCCAGATCCTGTTTGGCTTTGGTCAGCTCAAACGGCGAGAATTCGGTAGCGCGCGCCGGGTAATCTTTACGCAGCGGATGACCTTTCCAGGTTTGCGGCATCATGATGCGGCGCAGGTTCGGGTGACCGTCGAAAGTAATGCCAAACAGATCCCAGGTTTCACGCTCATACCAGTTAGCGTTCGGGAACAGTTTGGTGAAGGTCGGTACGTGCAGGTCGTTTTCTGCCAGCGCCACCTTCAGCATGATGTCGCGGTTACGATCGATAGAAATCAGATGGTAGAAAACGGAAAAATCCGCGGCAGGTAATCCTTCGCGGTGTGTGCGCAGACGTTCGTCCATGCCGTGTAAGTCAAACAGCATGACGTAAGGTTTCGGCAGTTTCTTTAAGAAATCGCCAACTTCCAGTAATTGTTCACGCTTGATCCACACAACGGGAACCCCGGTGCGAGTCGCCTGAACAGTAAAGGCATCCGGCCCAAAACGGTTGCGCAGTTCGCCAATCACCGGATCATCAAGATGATCGCGGGTCTGCCAGGCGGGTTCTTGCGCGGTTAAGTCGGTCATATTGTTCACCATTGCAAATGGTCCGTGGTGACTGTCAGCGCAGTAAGCTTCGCGAAATAGATTTAGGAATAAGCGAAGAAAAATCCCTTTGCCGACAGGCGCAAATTAAATCTCGTCAGGTGTACGCAGGTTGGTTACGGCAATGCGTTCACCGCGCTTGCGTTCGCGCTCTGATTGCATGTTGGCGCGATAAACGCCCTGATCGCCAACCACCCAGGAGAGCGGACGACGTTCTTTACCGATAGATTCCTGCAACAGCATCAGTGCCTGCATGTACGCTTCAGGACGCGGCGGGCAGCCCGGGATATACACATCAACCGGGATGAATTTATCGACGCCCTGCACAACGGAATAAATATCGTACATACCGCCGGAGTTGGCACAGGCACCCATTGAGATAACCCATTTTGGTTCCAGCATCTGGTCATACAGACGCTGAATAACCGGTGCCATTTTGGTAAAGCAGGTTCCTGCAACCACCATCAGGTCAGCCTGACGCGGCGAAGCACGCAATACTTCTGCGCCAAAACGCGCCACGTCATGCACCGCGGTAAACGAAGTCACCATCTCAACGTAACAGCAGGAAAGACCGAAGTTATACGGCCAAATTGAGTTTTTACGACCCCAGTTAACCATGTCATTGAGCTTGCCCATAAACACGTTTTTGTTAACTTCTTGCTCCAGAGGGTCGGTTACGATCTCCTGCTTTTGCAGGGGGTAACGGTCGTTCTCACCGTTGGGATCTATGCGGGTGAGCGTATAATCCATCTTAATGCCTCGCGGTTAGCGTTGACGATTAGCGATACTGTTCGTTTCCGGGTTCATACGCTCGCGGCGTGAACGCGCGGGCGTCCAGTCCAGCGCGCCAATACGCACCAGATAAACCAGACCTGCCAGTAACACAAAAATAAAAATTGCAGCTTCCACAAAGCCTACCCAGCCGCTTTCGCGGATAGAGGTTGACCATGCGAACAGATACAGCGCTTCAACGTCGAAGATAACGAAGAACATGGCCACCAGATAAAACTTGGCGGACAGGCGTAAGCGGGCGGAGCCGACCGAGTCGATACCGGATTCAAACGGAACGTTTTTCGACCTTGCGCGTGCGCGACCGCCTAAAAACCAACCGCCTACCAGCATCAGGCAACACAGGCCAATGGCAACGATAAGAAAGATAGCGAATGCCCAGTGATGAGCGATGACTTCAGTGGATGTTGACATACTCATTGCTTACTCATCAAAAGTAGCGCCAGATTCACTGCTCTTCACGGCAGATGGACGCCACATCGATTCATGGGGAGGAATAAAAAAAACCTTACAATCACTGTAGAAATTCTTTTATACAGCTAATTGATGTGGTCTTTTACTCCTTTCTATAACCTTTTGTCAACTTTAACAAAAGTTTCTTCACATTAGTTTACATAATATCAACACAATTAGCATTTAATGCCCTTTCAACCCAGATCCTTGACGACTCCAGGATAATTAGATGTTGTTGAATCGTGTCCGTTGTGAAGCAATGGAAAAAATACGGGTCTATTTTGACAGGAATTTGTGTCGATTCCTCCCCCCAAAAGAGAGTATTTTCTTGATCTGTGACACGCTTTTGTCATTCCATAACAAAAACGCAGCAACAAATTTACGTATTTTTTAACATCATTGTAGCAGGTGATTTTTTTCAGGCGATTATTTGTGCGTTCGGGACGTGAATCTCTGGTGATTGAAAAATGAACAGTTTTGTACGTTCTGCACGATACGAGGAAGGCTTTTTACTAAAAAAAAGCCGCTGGGGTTTAAAACACCCCCAGCGGCTCGTTTTTACACTATTGTCTCAGAAATTATCTATGGTCCGTCGATTACTCGATATCCCTTTCAATCAACAATGAGTCATCGCCTTCCGGAGCAGACATTGGGCTGTATTGCCACGGATTATGGTAGCTCTCCATCGCCTGATAGATCACCTGGGCCAGCTCATTATTACTGGACGGGTCATAGCACAGCAAATATTCGGTATCGGGTAGCGGCGGTAAGCCATCTACTCCACTCAGCACACGCAGGTCTGGACTCATCATCTCGACCGGCCTTGCCGTCACGCCAAGACCGGCTTTTACTGCCGCACGAACTGCCGGAAGCGTCGAGGCGACATAAGCCAGTCGCCATGGAATATCTGCTTTATTAAGCGTCGCCAGCACCATATCGCGAAACGGGCTAGGATCATCCAGCAATACAAGAGGGATCGGCTCGCCTTTTTGCAATACGTATTCCGCTGCGCAGTACCAGTGTGTTGGCGAGGTACGCAGGTTCAATGCCTTAAACGTTGAAGGACGATGGGTGGTTACCATCAAATCCACTTCCTGGGATTCCAGCATTTCTGCCATATAGGCATTACGTTTAACGCGGACATCCAGCGCTAGTTTCGGATAAACCGAACTCACGCGATTTAACAGGAAAGGTAAGATCGTATCGGCAGATTCATCTGAAGCACCGATAGTTAACACGCCCTGAAGATTACTGAACATTAATGATGAGCAGGCCTCATCATTAAAACGCAGAATTTTTCTGGCGTAACCAAGAAGTTGAATGCCATGTTCAGTTAACAGTTTGTTGCGACCGTGACGAGCGAACAGTTCTTTCCCAACGAGTTGTTCCAGACGCTGCATTTGCTGACTTACGGCGGACTGAGTACGACACACAGCGGCAGCTGCGGCAGCAAAAGTGTTCAGATCGGCAACAGCAACAAATGTTCTCAGCAGATCGAGGTCGAGGTTAATTATCGGACGATTTGCACTTATCATATATTATCACTTACTGGCGGCTCATACTGAGCTGGTTAATGCTGTGCACACACAAACAAGCAATTCCATTTGTAATGTGCCTCCCTGGCAGTTTCATCCGGAACCCGGACGAAAGTAAAAATGCATATGAGTTGCACTAAAAAAGCGACTCACATTGTTCCGTTATAATGCCTGAAGTAGATCACAGAATATATCTTCAGGAATCGCATATCTATTAAGTTACTCACTCTTTTGTATTTATGACATGCGCGTGTTTGTATAAATGTAAATGTGAGTCCTTGTTCCACTCTCGTGCAGCATCGCTGGTCATACGCGAACACGTACAAACAGCAATGGTGAGGCGGCATCAAGAGCAGGGATCCGTCATTTATGCGAGCATTTTACCCCAAAAACCTTTTATTTATAAGGGTCATTGCGAATTATCTGATGCAAAGTTATGTTATGTTAGGCAAAGTAATCTTCTATTATTAATAAGCACAACAAAACCTTTTTGAATATTAAATAATAATTAATTAGCATCATCCTCATTCATTAATCCCGCTTAACAATAGTTTCACACCTTGCACCCATTACGACACCTCGGAAATCATCACGCTGTTAAACTCTCCGTAATGCGGAAATATCATCATCACGATTCATTAGTGAATTCTTAAACGAGGCATTTTCAAACAATTATCTTACAGATAAAAAAACCACACTCACAATTAAGAATCAGAACAATTCACTACATAACATTAATTACTAAGCATATACACCTCATTATTTTGCCATTATTAAGTTATTAACAGCACAATCGAGTCTTCCCCTCTGGCAAAATCTTATTCTGCAGACCTTCAAAACGCCGTCCTGGGGGAGTACATTGTTCTAAGCTGACTTCCACGGCAGGGAGTGGCGATAACAGCAAAAAAGGTCAAGATTCATGTCCCCCATTGAAAAATCCAGCAAATTAGAGAATGTCTGTTACGACATCCGTGGTCCGGTGCTGAAAGAAGCAAAACGCCTGGAAGAAGAAGGTAACAAGGTACTGAAACTGAACATCGGCAACCCTGCCCCGTTCGGTTTTGACGCGCCAGATGAAATCCTCGTTGACGTGATTCGCAACCTGCCTACCGCTCAAGGGTATTGCGATTCCAAAGGGCTTTACTCCGCGCGTAAAGCCATCATGCAGCACTACCAGGCTCGTGGCATGCGTGATGTTACCGTGGAAGATATTTACATCGGCAATGGTGTATCGGAGCTTATCGTTCAGGCAATGCAGGCATTGCTGAACAGCGGCGACGAAATGTTGGTTCCTGCACCTGATTACCCACTATGGACCGCGGCGGTTTCGCTCTCCAGCGGTAAAGCGGTGCATTATCTTTGCGATGAATCCTCTGACTGGTTCCCGGACCTTGATGATATTCGCGCTAAAATTACGCCTCGTACGCGTGGGATCGTTATTATCAACCCAAATAACCCAACTGGCGCGGTATATTCCAAAGAGCTTTTGATGGAGATAGTGGAGATTGCACGTCAGCATAATCTCATTATCTTCGCCGATGAAATTTATGACAAAATTCTCTACGACGACGCTGAGCATCACTCAATTGCGCCGCTGGCACCTGATCTGCTGACTATTACCTTTAACGGACTGTCGAAAACGTACCGCGTTGCTGGCTTCCGTCAGGGGTGGATGGTGTTGAACGGGCCGAAAAAACACGCCAAAGGTTACATCGAAGGTCTGGAAATGCTGGCCTCAATGCGCCTGTGTGCTAACGTTCCTGCGCAACACGCCATTCAGACCGCGCTGGGCGGTTATCAGAGCATCAGTGAATTTATTACCCCTGGCGGTCGTCTTTATGAGCAGCGTAACCGCGCATGGGAATTGATCAATGATATTCCGGGCGTT
Source organism: Escherichia sp. WS1450 (assembly GCF_046487395.1). Taxonomy (NCBI): domain Bacteria; kingdom Pseudomonadati; phylum Pseudomonadota; class Gammaproteobacteria; order Enterobacterales; family Enterobacteriaceae; genus Escherichia; species Escherichia sp. WS1450. Next base: position 60,239 of record NZ_JBJQJO010000018.1, on the reverse strand, counting down.
TCCTGCGTGAAACCGCGTGGTGCGCTGTACATGTTCCCGAAAATCGACGCCAAACGCTTTAATATTCACGACGATCAGAAAATGGTGCTGGATTTCCTGTTGCAGGAAAAAGTTCTGTTGGTGCAAGGGACGGCATTCAACTGGCCGTGGCCGGATCACTTCCGCATTGTCACGCTACCGCGTGTCGATGATATCGAGCTGTCTTTGAGTAAGTTCGCGCGTTTCCTTTCTGGTTATCATCAGCTGTAATCTTAATTTCACTGCCGGAGATTGCATCCGGCAGTGTTATCCCGCCACAATGACCTGATGATGTCATCATACGTAAGGTCACTATGAAACAGAGCCATTTTTTTGCCCATCTCTCCCGCCTGAAACTCATTAACCGCTGGCCGCTGATGCGCAACGTGCGGACGGAAAATGTGTCCGAACACAGTTTGCAGGTAGCGATGGTCGCCCATGCGCTGGCAGCTATCAAAAATCGGAAATTTGGCGGTAATGTCAACGCCGAACGTATCGCTTTACTGGCGATGTACCACGATGCCTCAGAAGTGCTCACCGGCGATCTCCCTACTCCGGTGAAATACTTCAATTCGCAAATCGCTCAGGAATACAAGGCGATTGAAAAAATCGCTCAGCAAAAACTGGTCGATATGGTTCCGGAAGAGCTGCAGGATATTTTTGCGCCGTTAATTGACGAGCATGCATATAGCGATGAAGAGAAATCGCTGGTGAAACAGGCAGATGCACTGTGTGCATATCTGAAATGTCTGGAAGAACTCGCGGCGGGAAATAATGAATTCTTGCTGGCAAAAACGCGACTGGAAGCGACGCTTGAAGCGCGCCGCAGCCAGGAGATGGACTACTTCATGGAAGTCTTTGTTCCCAGCTTCCATCTTTCGCTCGATGAGATTAGCCAGGATTCACCGCTGTAAGCAGCCGGAGTCTGCGTCGCATCAGGCAATAAGCGCCGGATGCGACATCAGGCTCTTGTCAAAACGGAAACAGCATCGGGATCATCACCACACAAACCGCCATCACGATAATGGTGAACGGTACCCCCAACTTCACAAAGTCACTGAAGCTGTAATTTCCCGGACCTAAAACCAGTGTGTTAACAGGTGAAGAAACCGGCGTCATAAAGGCGGCGGATGCTGCCATCGCCACGACCATCGCAAATGGATAAGGCGACACACCCATCGTTTTGGCAGCAGCCAGCGCAATCGGAGCCATCAACACCGCCGTTGCGGTATTAGAGATAAATAGCCCAATAACCGCCGACAAGACAAACAAACAACCCAGCATCATATGCGGCCCGTAACCGCCGCCAATGTCCATCAGCCCTTTCACCGCCAGCGCGACACCTCCCGTTTTCTGTAATGCCACAGCAAACGGCATCATCCCAACGATCAAAATAATGCTCGGCCAGTGAATGGATTTATAGGCGCTTTCAGCATCGATACAGCGGAATTTCCCCATCAGCAGGCAGGCGATGATAGCGGCAACAGGATTAGGAATTTCATCGGTCAGCATTAACGCCACCATCAACACCAGGCAAAAAATGGCATGAGGTGCCTGACTGTGTGCTGGCGATGCTTCACTCACTTCTTCTGGTAAGTTCAGCGCCACAAAGTCACGGCCCTGTTTGGCCAGCATACCGATCAGTTTCCAGTTACCCACAACCAGGATGATATCGCCCAGCAGCAGAGGCTCATCCGCCAGCGAACCTTCCAGCGCCTCGCCATTGCGCTTTAGCCCCACCACATTCAGTCCGTAGCGGGTACGAAAACCAATTTCGCGCACCGATTTACCAATAAGTTCTGACTCAGGAATTAATGAAATCTCTGCCATGCCCACATCAAGGGCCTGGTCAGAAAAATACTCGCCGCGCAGTACCATCGGCTCCAGCAATTGCTCACTACAAAATTGCCGGAGATCGACATCAGCCGCAGACATATCAATAAGCAAAACGTCACGCGCGCGAAATTCAGAAACCCCATTAACGTTCACGATAACGCGACGAAAACGCCGCCAGCGTTCAACACCGATGACGTTAGCGCCATAACGCTCACGTAATTTGAGATCGTCCAGCCGTTGACCAATCATTGGCGAACCGGGGCGAATAGCCAGACGACGCGCACGCCCGGTCAGTCGATATTCACGGATAAGATCGCGAAAGGTTCGACGCGTCCAGCCTTCGCGCTGTGGGGTCTGGGTATCCCCTTTCAGCATGAAACGCATCACTAACATATACAAAATACCCAGCACCAGCACGACCAGGCCAATAGGTGTTACGCTAAAGAAACTGAAGCCGTGATAGCCTTCACGCAGCAATTCACTGTTGACTACCAGGTTCGGCGGCGTCGCCACCAGCGTCATCATGCCGCTAATCAGCCCGGCAAAACTCAACGGCATCATCAGGCGCGACGGCGAAGTTTGCATACGCATGGCAACGCTTAACACCACGGGAATAAAGATAGCGACAACGCCGGTTGAACTCATAAACGCGCCAAGCCCCGCGACGGTCAGCATCAACAAAACCAACATTTTGATTTCACTGTTGCCCGCCACTTTGACCAGCCATGTCCCCATTACAGTGGCAACACCGGTACGGACCAAACCATCGCCAATAATGAACAAGGCAGCAATCAGGACAACGTTAGGATCGGAAAAGCCGGAAAATACTTCGGGGACCGTCAGCGTTCCGCTTAATGCAAACGCGACAATAACAAACAAAGCGACCGCATCCATACGCACTCTGCCCGTCGCAAACAAGACGATGGCAACGGCCAGTAATGAAAGAACCCAAATCAATTCACCGTTCACAACTTATCCTTGTTAATTGAGGGGGATGACTTGATTCTGCCATAAAAAAGCCCCGACGAGACGGGGCTAAATCATGATCAGGTGTTTCACTGAATAATAACATCGCCATTTGGCTGTTTGGTCACAGTAATTTGCTCCAGACTGTGGAGGACTAAATCGACCTCATTCAGGCGCGGGGTATCTGCCGGAGCGTTAACCGCAATGACATGGCAACCCGCCGCCAGGCCAGAAAGCACGCCAGCGGGAGCATCTTCCACCACTACACACTCCTGCGGCGCAAGCCCCAGCAGCTGCGCGCCTAGCAGATACGCATCAGGTTCTGGTTTTCCGCGCTTCACTCGCTCAGCGGTCACAAACACCTCTGGCGCGGGAAGCCCAGCTACTTTATGGCGCGCTCGCGCTACCGGCATGGAGCCAGAAGTCACAATGGCCCACGGAATACCTGCTTTATTCAAATGATTGAGTAAGGCGATTGCCCCCGGAAGCGCGGTAATACCCTCGGTTTCCGTGGCCTCGATTTGCTCCAGACGCGTAAACTCGGCGGCAATATCAGCCTCGGATTTGCCCGCCATAAAATGGCGCAGAGAGGTGATCGCCTGTTTACCGTGAATGAAAGCCAGCACCTCTTCCGGCGCTAACCCATGACGTCTGGCCCAGTTGCTCCACGCCCGCTCTACCGCAGGCAGGGAATCCACCAGCGTTCCATCAAGATCAAACAGAAAACCTTTGCACCGCACGCGGGCCTCCTCAGGCGTTGATAATTTGATTAATTTCGTTGGCGCTCAAATGGTACTGACGCGGGCAGGCATGCCACACATTAAGCATGCGCTGATATTTTTCCCACATTGGCGTCTGGGCGTTAAAACCGTGAGTTCCGGCGTCAAAATGGGTATAGCGCCCTTCCACATTAACCATAAAGCGGACATAACCGAGGTAACGTGCTTCAGTGGCGGCGTCAAAGCCGAGGAAGGTGACACGACGTTCATCGATGGATTGCTGGTCCTGCAAATTAGACCAGGAAACATGCAACGCATGATACATCTCCATAATGTCGATGATAGTGCGGCAGGTTTCTTCTTTCAGCTCGCCAAACTCGCGATCCAGTTCACGCATCTGTAATCCATAACCACGCTCAATGATTGTTTGCAGGCGACGGTAACGTTCAGCATTTGCCGGATCGAGCATAGTCATCATCTTGTACTGGTTAGACAAAATAAGACGTTGCGCGTTGGTCATTTCCATTGTTGACTCCTGTATCACTCTACTACGGTGAAAAAAAAGAAGGCTGAGTATGCCTTCTTTTATATGCGTAATCAGGGGTCAATTACAAATCATCAAGGAAAGTTTTATCCAGTTGTTTGAATGCGCGCTTAAGCGTGTCAGCTAATGCCTGGTAATCAGGCTTGCCTTCAACGGGTGCCAACACCTGTCCAGACTCCTGCAATTTACCGCGAACTTCATAAAACCAGTTAAGGATTGCAGGGGGTAATGGCGTTACAGAACGTTTGCCCAGCCACCACAATCCCTGCATGGGTAAACTTAAAGCGAACAGCGCAGTGGCAACTGCCGGCCCAAGCTGACCGCCCAGGGCAATCTGCCAGCAGAGAGTAAATACGGCGATCGGCGGCATAAAACGGATCGCATAACGCGTCATCTTGATAACGCGATTTTCGACAAAGACCGGGGCAAGGCGTTTTTCCAGCGGCCACGTCTTTGAGTAATGCTGTCCCCGGCGAAACAAGCTAAAAAAATTAACAGAACGATTATCCGGCGTTGACATGCTTCACCTCAACTTCACATATAAAGATTCAAAAATTTGTGCAAATTCACAACTCAGCGGGACAACGTTCAAAACATTTTGTCTTCCATACCCACTATCAGGTATCCTTTAGCAGCCTGAAGGCCTAAGTAGTACATATTCATTGAGTCGTCAAATTCATATACATTATGCCATTGGCTGAAAATTACGCAAAATGGCATAGACTCAAGATATTTCTTCCATCATGCAAAAAAAATTTGCAGTGCATGATGTTAATCATAAATGTCGGTGTCATCATGCGCTACGCTCTATGGCTCCCTGACGTTTTTTTAGCCACGTATCAATTATAGGTACTTCCATGTCGAGTAAGTTAGTACTGGTTCTGAACTGCGGTAGTTCTTCACTGAAATTTGCCATCATCGATGCAGTAAATGGTGAAGAGTACCTTTCTGGTTTAGCCGAATGTTTCCACCTGCCCGAAGCACGTATCAAATGGAAAATGGACGGCAATAAACAGGAAGCGGCTTTAGGTGCAGGCGCCGCTCACAGCGAAGCGCTCAACTTTATCGTTAATACTATTCTGGCACAAAAACCAGAACTGTCTGCGCAGCTGACTGCTATCGGTCACCGTATCGTACACGGCGGCGAAAAGTATACCAGCTCCGTAGTGATCGATGAGTCTGTTATTCAGGGTATCAAAGATGCAGCTTCTTTTGCACCGCTGCACAACCCGGCTCACCTGATCGGTATCGAAGAAGCTCTGAAATCTTTCCCACAGCTGAAAGACAAAAACGTTGCTGTATTTGACACCGCGTTCCACCAGACTATGCCGGAAGAGTCTTACCTCTACGCCCTGCCGTACAACCTGTACAAAGAGCACGGCATCCGTCGTTACGGCGCGCACGGCACCAGCCACTTCTATGTAACCCAGGAAGCGGCAAAAATGCTGAACAAACCGGTAGAAGAACTGAACATCATCACCTGCCACCTGGGCAACGGTGGTTCCGTTTCTGCTATCCGCAACGGTAAATGCGTTGACACCTCTATGGGCCTGACCCCGCTGGAAGGTCTGGTCATGGGTACCCGTTCTGGTGATATCGATCCGGCGATCATCTTCCACCTGCACGACACCCTGGGCATGAGCGTTGACGCAATCAACAAACTGCTGACCAAAGAGTCTGGCCTGCTGGGTCTGACCGAAGTGACCAGCGACTGCCGCTATGTTGAAGACAACTACGCGACGAAAGAAGACGCGAAGCGCGCGATGGACGTTTACTGCCACCGCCTGGCGAAATACATTGGTGCCTACACTGCGCTGATGGATGGTCGTCTGGACGCTGTTGTATTCACCGGTGGTATCGGTGAAAATGCCGCGATGGTTCGTGAGCTGTCTCTGGGCAAACTGGGCGTGCTGGGCTTTGAAGTTGATCATGAACGCAACCTGGCTGCACGTTTCGGCAAATCTGGTTTCATCAACAAAGAAGGTACCCGTCCTGCGGTGGTTATCCCAACCAACGAAGAACTGGTTATCGCGCAAGACGCGAGCCGCCTGACTGCCTGATTTCACACCGCCAGCTCAGCTGGCGGTGCTGTTTTGTAACCCGCCAAATCGGCGGTAACGAAAGAGGATAAACCGTGTCCCGTATTATTATGCTGATCCCTACCGGAACCAGCGTCGGTCTGACCAGCGTCAGCCTTGGCGTGATCCGTGCAATGGAACGCAAAGGCGTTCGTCTGAGCGTTTTCAAACCTATCGCTCAGCCGCGTACCGGTGGCGATGCGCCCGATCAGACTACCACTATCGTGCGTGCGAACTCTTCCACCACGACGGCCGCTGAACCGCTGAAAATGAGCTACGTTGAAGGTCTGCTTTCCAGCAATCAGAAAGATGTGCTGATGGAAGAGATCGTCGCAAACTACCACGCTAACACCAAAGACGCTGAAGTCGTTCTGGTTGAAGGTCTGGTCCCGACACGTAAGCACCAGTTTGCCCAGTCTCTGAACTACGAAATCGCTAAAACGCTGAATGCGGAAATCGTCTTCGTTATGTCTCAGGGCACTGACACCCCGGAACAGCTGAAAGAGCGTATCGAACTGACCCGCAACAGCTTCGGCGGTGCCAAAAACACCAACATCACCGGCGTTATCGTTAACAAACTGAACGCACCGGTTGATGAACAGGGTCGTACTCGCCCGGATCTGTCCGAGATTTTCGACGACTCTTCCAAAGCTAAAGTAAACAATGTTGATCCGGCGAAGCTGCAAGAATCCAGCCCGCTGCCGGTTCTCGGCGCTGTGCCGTGGAGCTTTGACCTGATCGCGACTCGTGCGATCGATATGGCTCGCCACCTGAATGCGACCATCATCAACGAAGGCGACATCAATACTCGCCGCGTTAAATCCGTCACTTTCTGCGCACGCAGCATTCCGCACATGCTGGAGCACTTCCGTGCCGGTTCTCTGCTGGTGACTTCCGCAGACCGCCCTGACGTGCTGGTTGCCGCGTGCCTGGCAGCCATGAACGGCGTAGAAATCGGTGCCCTGCTGCTGACTGGCGGCTACGAAATGGACGCGCGCATTTCTAAACTGTGCGAACGTGCTTTCGCTACCGGCCTGCCGGTATTTATGGTGAACACCAACACCTGGCAGACTTCTCTGAGCCTGCAGAGCTTCAACCTGGAAGTTCCGGTTGACGATCACGAGCGTATCGAGAAAGTTCAGGAATACGTTGCTAACTACATCAACGCTGACTGGATCGATTCTCTGACTGCCACTTCTGAGCGCAGCCGTCGTCTGTCTCCGCCAGCGTTCCGTTATCAGCTGACCGAACTTGCGCGCAAAGCGGGCAAACGTATCGTTCTGCCGGAAGGTGACGAACCGCGTACCGTTAAAGCAGCCGCTATCTGTGCTGAACGTGGTATCGCAACTTGCGTACTGCTGGGTAATCCGGCAGAGATCAACCGTGTTGCAGCGTCTCAGGGTGTAGAACTGGGTGCAGGCATTGAAATCGTTGATCCAGAAGTGGTTCGCGAAAGCTATGTTGGTCGTCTGGTCGAACTGCGTAAGAACAAAGGCATGACCGAAACCGTTGCCCGCGAACAGCTGGAAGATAACGTGGTTCTCGGTACGCTGATGCTGGAACAGGATGAAGTTGATGGTCTGGTTTCCGGTGCTGTTCACACTACCGCAAACACCATCCGTCCGCCGCTGCAGCTGATCAAAACTGCACCGGGCAGCTCCCTGGTATCTTCCGTGTTCTTCATGCTGCTGCCGGAACAGGTTTACGTTTACGGTGACTGTGCGATCAACCCGGATCCGACCGCAGAACAGCTGGCAGAAATCGCGATTCAGTCCGCTGATTCCGCTGCGGCCTTCGGTATCGAACCGCGCGTTGCTATGCTCTCCTACTCCACCGGGACTTCTGGTGCTGGTAGCGACGTAGAAAAAGTTCGCGAAGCAACTCGTCTGGCGCAGGAAAAACGTCCTGACCTGATGATCGACGGTCCGCTGCAGTACGACGCTGCGGTAATGGCTGACGTTGCGAAATCCAAAGCGCCGAACTCTCCGGTTGCAGGTCGCGCTACCGTGTTCATCTTCCCGGATCTGAACACCGGTAACACCACCTACAAAGCGGTACAGCGTTCTGCCGACCTGATCTCCATCGGGCCGATGCTGCAGGGTATGCGCAAGCCGGTTAACGACCTGTCCCGTGGCGCACTGGTTGACGATATCGTCTACACCATCGCGCTGACTGCGATTCAGTCTGCACAGCAGCAGTAATCTCGTCATCATCCGCAGCTTTGCGCTGCGGATATCGGAACCGGAAATAGTGACTATTTCCGGTTTTTTATTCTCTTAATTTGCATTAATCCTTTCTGATTATCTTGCTTAACTGCGCTGCATCAATGAATTGCGCCATCTCACTTTGCATACTTACCACTTTGTTTTGTGCAAGGGAATATTTGCGCTATGTCCGCAATCACTGAATCCAAACCAACCAGAAGATGGGCAATGCCCGATACGTTGGTGATTATCTTTTTTGTTGCCATTTTAACCAGTCTTGCCACCTGGGTAGTTCCGGTGGGCATGTTTGACAGTCAGGAAGTGCAGTATCAGGTTGATGGTCAAACAAAAACACGCAAAGTCGTAGATCCACACTCATTTCGCATTCTGACTAACGAAGCAGGCGAACCTGAGTATCACCGCGTACAGCTGTTCACGACGGGCGATGAACGCCCGGGCCTGATGAACTTCCCGTTTGAAGGGTTAACCTCAGGATCGAAATACGGGACAGCCGTTGGCATCATCATGTTTATGCTGGTGATTGGCGGCGCGTTTGGCATTGTGATGCGTACAGGAACCATTGATAACGGTATCCTGGCGCTTATTCGCCATACCCGCGGGAATGAAATTCTCTTTATTCCTGCGCTGTTTATTCTGTTTTCACTTGGCGGCGCGGTATTTGGTATGGGAGAAGAGGCCGTCGCCTTTGCCATTATCATCGCACCGCTAATGGTCCGGCTGGGCTATGACAGTATTACCACCGTCCTGGTGACCTATATTGCCACGCAAATCGGTTTTGCCAGTTCGTGGATGAACCCGTTTTGTGTGGTCGTTGCTCAGGGGATTGCCGGCGTTCCGGTGCTTTCTGGCTCCGGATTGCGCATCGTGGTGTGGGTTATCGCCACTCTGATTGGCCTGATCTTTACCATGGTGTACGCCTCACGAGTGAAAAAGAATCCTCTTCTGTCACGCGTGCATGAGTCCGACCGCTTCTTTCGTGAAAAGCAGGCAGATGTTGAACAACGTCCGTTTACCTTTGGTGACTGGCTGGTATTGATTGTCCTGACCGCCGTAATGGTCTGGGTGATTTGGGGCGTGATCGTTAATGCCTGGTTTATTCCAGAAATTGCCAGCCAGTTCTTCACCATGGGTCTGGTGATTGGCATCATCGGCGTTGTTTTCCGCCTTAACGGCATGACGGTTAATACCATGGCTTCATCCTTTACCGAAGGGGCGCGAATGATGATCGCCCCTGCCCTGCTGGTGGGTTTCGCCAAAGGGATTTTGCTGCTGGTCGGTAATGGTGAAGCGGGTGATGCCAGCGTGTTAAATACCATCCTCAACAGCATTGCCAATGCCATTAGCGGTCTGGACAATGCGGTCGCGGCCTGGTTTATGTTGCTCTTCCAGGCAGTATTTAATTTCTTCGTGACGTCCGGTTCTGGTCAGGCGGCGTTAACCATGCCGTTACTGGCACCGCTTGGCGATCTGGTCGGTGTTAACCGTCAGGTTACCGTGCTGGCGTTCCAGTTTGGTGATGGCTTCAGCCACATCATTTACCCAACCTCAGCTTCGTTAATGGCAACGCTAGGTGTTTGCCGGGTGGACTTCCGTAACTGGCTGAAGGTGGGCGCGACACTGCTTGGACTGCTGTTTATTATGTCCAGCGTCGTGGTGATCGGCGCTCAGTTGATGGGCTACCACTAAAAATGTTAAGAGCCGCAATTGCGGCTCTTTTTTCATTCTGCCGTTTCAGTCTCTACGGCTTCATTTTTGGCATTGCGCTTCATCCACAACGCCAGCGCTTTCAGCGAGTCTGGAGTGAACTCATCGCAGCGTGCGGTGATTTCTTCCGGTGTCAGCCAGCAAACTTCACTGACTTCATCTTCCTGTAGGGCGAAGGGACCGTGAGAGACGCAACTGAACAACGCGCCCCAGACACGGCAATTTTTATCTTCGAAATAGAACTGCCCGTGCTCGGCAAAGGGGACACCGGCAATGCCCAACTCTTCTTCCGCTTCGCGACGCGCGGATTCCAGCAGTTGCTCATCGGCCTGGACCACACCGCCTGCGGTCGCATCTAACATGCCGGGTAAAAAGTCTTTTGTCTCGGTACGACGCTGGACCAGAATTTTGCCCATGCCATCATGCACGACGATGTAAGTTGCACGATGACGCAGACACTGTGCCCGCATTTGTTCCCGGCTGGCTTGTGCAATGACTTCGTTCTCTTCATTGACAATATCCACCCATTCAGTACTTGCCAAACGACGCTGTTCCATTATCAGGAAACCTTCTTTTTCTGGCGCTCTTACGGCGCATTTTGAGTTGTGGGTAAATTACGGATTAATCGCGACCTGCGCAATGATACTTTGATCATTGAGTGCGATTACACTAAGTACGTCATTATCCAGCATGCCATAACTCGCCGGATTACCGCCTTTCGGAATACTCACCGAGCCGGGGTTGAAGTGGAAAATCTCCCCCCGCTGTTCTGCCACTGGCAGATGGGTATGACCGTACACCAGCACATCGTTCTGGTTTAAAGCAGGCAGATTTTCCGGGCCAAAAAGATGACCATGCGTCAAAAACAGACGTTGTTTTTCCAGTAATACCTGTTGCCACGGCGCGGTTATCGGGAAATGCAGCAGCATTTGATCCACTTCGCTGTCGCAGTTGCCGCGCACAGCGATAACCTTATGTGCCACTTCATTAAGCCGTTCAGCGACTTTGGCTGGCGCGTAACCCTCCGGTAAAGCATTACGCGGGCCGTGATTCAACACGTCGCCAAGGATCACCAGCCACTGGGCACCGCTTTGGGCAAACAACTCCAGAACACGTTCCGTCGCCGGTAACGCCCCATGAATGTCCGATGCAAACATCAGTTTCATCACTCACTCCTCGTCGAAAAAACGTAAGCTATGATACTGGATTCTGTCGTTGCTATCAGCCAGATTGCTTCGCTGAAAGTGCAATAAAACGCTGGACAGACGCTCGCTGCCACTGGAATGTCGCATAATCCACCAGGCGTTCTGGCACCTCATCGCCATGTAGTACCAGGCGGTTAATCATTAGCGCCAGATCAGTATCAGCAATGCACCATTCACCAAATAAATTCGGCTGACCCAGTACTAACAAATGTTCTGCCATCGCGAACAGTTTCTCTGCACTGGCTTTTCCCTCGGCCGTAAGTGGCGCTTTTTTCGCCCCCGCAAAGACAACATCCGTCGGACGCTCTTCGCGGATGGGCATCAGATCGCTGCGCAACCAAGCCTGAATCTGTCGTGCACGCGCACGATTTTCTAAATCAAGCGGATAAATACGTTCCCAGGTCGGTGGCGCAAATCGATCTTCCAGATACTCCGCAATGGCAGAAGATTCACTCAACTCAAAATCATCGATTTGTAATAACGGCACACGGCGTGTCTGACCGTAACCTTGCCACGTCGGTTGCAAATGTTCACCGCTGTCGAGGTCGATGGTCTTGATATGAAACGACAGGCCTTTCTCCTGCAACGCCACCCAGGCGGATAACACATAAGGGGAGAAAAAATGGGCATCTGACCAAAGCGTGATAGCGGGTTTACTCATTATGTCCTCGGCAATAAAGGGGGCTAGCTATCAAACTATAGAGCCTTTTTGTCACTGTCACGTGACGAATACTCACGCAAGTCGCCGCGCTTTCTATACTTGTGGTGTTCAGATGATTAGACAACCGGAGCTGCAATGATCGATCTCTATTTCGCCCCGACACCAAATGGTCACAAAATTACGCTGTTTCTCGAAGAAGCAGGGCTGGATTATCGCTTGATTAAGGTAGACCTGGGGAAAGGCGGTCAGTTTCGCCCGGAATTTTTGCACATTTCGCCTAACAACAAAATTCCGGCAATTGTTGATCATTCTCCAGCCGATGGCGGCGAACCGCTAAGCCTCTTTGAGTCTGGTGCCATTTTGTTGTATCTGGCTGAGAAAACAGGACTCTTTTTGAGTCATGAAACGCGTGAGCGCGCCGCCACATTACAGTGGTTATTCTGGCAGGTAGGCGGACTGGGGCCGATGCTTGGGCAGAATCATCATTTTAATCACGCTGCCCCCCAAACCATTCCTTACGCTATTGAACGTTATCAGGTTGAAACTCAGCGTCTGTACCATGTACTGAACAAGCGGCTGGAAAACTCGCCCTGGCTGGGAGGTGAGAACTACAGCATTGCGGATATTGCCTGCTGGCCGTGGGTTAATGCCTGGACTCGCCAGCGAATTGACCTTGCAATGTATCCGGCAGTCAAGAACTGGCATGAGCGGATCCGTTCGCGCCCTGCCACCGGTCAGGCACTGCTAAAAGCACAACTCGGTGATGAGCGTTCGGATAGTTAACAGAAACAGGTTCTCGTGTATTATTTCATTCTAAGTAAAACAACGGAGAACCTGCAATGGCACAACCTGCCGCTATTATTCGTATAAAGAACCTTCGTTTACGTACGTTTATCGGAATTAAGGAAGAAGAAATTAACAACCGTCAGGATATTGTTATCAATGTGACGATCCACTACCCCGCCGATAAAGCGCGCACTAGCGAAGATATCAACGATGCGCTGAATTATCGCACCGTAACGAAAAACATTATTCAGCATGTAGAGAATAACCGTTTCTCTTTGCTGGAAAAATTAACTCAGGATGTGCTCGATATCGCACGTGAACATCACTGGGTGACGTATGCTGAAGTGGAGATCGATAAACTGCACGCGCTGCGCTACGCTGATTCGGTATCCATGACCTTAAGCTGGCAGCGTTAACCGCCATATCGGGAGGCTGCATGAACATAGTGATCACCGGAGGGACGGGATTAATTGGTCGCCATTTGATTCCACGTTTGCTGGAGCTGGGCCATCAAATCACGGTAATGACGCGTAACCCGCAGAAAGCCAGTTCCGTTCTCGGCCCTCGGGTGACACTATGGCAAGGGCTTGCCGATCAAAGCAACCTCAACGGCGTTGATGCGGTAATCAATCTGGCCGGAGAACCGATTGCTGATAAACGCTGGACTCACGAGCAAAAAGAGCGTCTCTGCCAAAGCCGCTGGAATATCACGCAAAAACTGGTCGATTTGATTAATGCCAGCGACACGCCACCGTCGGTACTCATTTCCGGCTCGGCAACGGGCTATTATGGCGACTTAGGTGAAGTGGTGGTTACCGAAGAGGAACCGCCGCATAACGAATTTACCCATAAACTCTGCGCCCGCTGGGAAGAAATTGCCTGCCGGGCACAAAGTGACAAAACGCGAGTGTGCCTGCTGCGTACCGGCGTAGTGTTGGCACCGGATGGCGGTATTCTCGGTAAAATGCTGCCGCCGTTTCGTCTTGGTCTGGGCGGGCCGATTGGCTCCGGTCGGCAGTATCTGGCCTGGATTCATATTGATGATATGGTCAACGGCATTCTCTGGCTGCTGGATAACGAGCTGCGTGGACCATTTAATATGGTTTCGCCCTACCCGGTACGCAATGAACAATTTGCCCATGCGCTCGGTCATGCGCTGCATCGCCCGGCCATTTTGCGCGTCCCCGCGACCGCCATTCGACTGTTAATGGGCGAATCTTCAGTACTGGTATTAGGTGGACAACGCGCGCTGCCTAAACGGCTGGAAGAAGCGGGTTTTGCGTTTCGCTGGTACGATTTAGAAGAGGCGCTGGCGGATGTTGTTCGCTGATGTGGTTTACTGCAAACATCCGCCAGTTAACTCCTGGTGTTACAGAATTAGTGGCTTTGCGCGATAAGATCGTCTGGTAAAAGTCGGGTCACCATCATAACTAACTCTCTGTCTAAACCTCTCTCCAGCATCTCCTGAGCAATACGCAGGGCTTCTTCGTGTTTGCCCTGCATTGCGCCTTCTTCACGTAATCTGTCAGCAATGGTCATCAGTTTCTCCTTTTCTTGTGGTGCGCGTTCCGCTATCTCACCAATAAATGCACGGAAACGCTGGGCATCCCCCGTTTGTAATACGTAATTAAACAGGGCTTTTAGCTGTCTGTCATTAGTGTTTCCTGTAACTAGCAGCGAAACAATTTGGTCGACTAATCCCAACAGATCGCGCTGACGAATATGTTTCTGAATTAACTCCAACAGCGCCATTTTGCGATGTTGCATAATCTCGTCATCCGGCACCACGGTAATATCCACCAGCGGAAAAGCCGATGAATAAATTTTGCGGGCAATCGCAGGCTCGGCAAATTCATCAAGCCAGCAGAGTGAATATGGATAAGGGCTTCTGCAACCATGATAAAACAGCATCGGGATCACTAATGGAAGCTCTTTATAACCCGCATCAAGATGGTTTTGCATCGCCGCAATGGAATAGCGCATCATGCGAAAAGCCATTAATTCCTCTGGCTTACTTTGGTGCTCTATCACCACATAAATATAACCCGCTCCCTCCTGCGTTTTCACAGACCACAAGAGGTCGGAATAATATTGCCGCAGGTCTTCATCAATAAAACTGTTTGGTTCCAGTTTGAGCGTCGTTAAATCACACAGTTTGCGCAGCGGCGCGGGAAGATGAATATCAATAAAATCCCGCGCGTTGTCTGGATGGCGTAAAAAAGATTTAAATACCGCATCATGCGGTGTGGAAGTTGTCGATATAGTCATGGCGTTCCGTCACCCCTCAAATTTAAGATGACGCGACAATAACCACGATTAACACCCAATGCAGCAGGCAGTTTTTATCTTTGGACAGCGAATTCAGAACTATTTTTAGCGGACTGCAACTTTTACATTTCAGCGGAAGCTGACTCGCAAATTCCCCTTGAAAATACTCCGGCAGCGTTAGCCACCGGAGGGGGAATTATTTCAGCGATCCCTTAAGGAACTGTTGCAGACGAGGGCTTTGCGGGTTACCAAATAACTGTTCTGGCGCGCCCTCTTCTTCTATTTTCCCCTGATGGAGGAAAATGACGTGAGTAGAAACATGGCGAGCAAAGCCCATTTCGTGAGTCACTACCACCATGGTTTTCCCCTCTTCTGCCAATTGCTGCATAATACGTAACACTTCGCCTACCAGTTCAGGATCGAGCGCCGAGGTAGGTTCATCAAATAGTAAAACTTCCGGTTCCATTGCCAGCGCCCTTGCGATGGAAACACGCTGTTGCTGACCGCCGGAAAGATGCACCGGATATTTCCCCTGCGCACGCTCGTCTATCCCGACTTTTGCCAGATACTTCACCGCCCGCTCGCGCGCTTCCTGCTTGCTCAGGCCCAACACCTGAATCGGCGCTTCCATGACGTTTTCCAGCACCGTCATATGGCTCCAGAGATTGAAGTGCTGGAATACCATCGTCAGGCGTGTGCGCAGTAAGCGCAGCTGATTTTTATCGGCGACTTTGAGTTGACCATCTTTGTCGCGCACCAGATTGATCGTCTGGCCATTGACCACGATCGATCCTTCGCTCGGTTTTTCGAGGAAGTTAATGCAGCGCAGAAAGGTACTTTTCCCCGATCCCGACGATCCGATGATGCTAATTACATCTCCGGCATTCGCTTGCAGTGAAACCCCTTTCAGCACTTCGTGTTCGCCGTAGCGTTTGTGCAAATCGATAACGTTTAATTTATTCTCGGACATCGTATTCTCAGTGCGTTGAAGACGGTTTCACATGCTGCAACCAGCGTTTTTCCGCTCTGCGAAAGAGGCTGATCAGGACATAAGAGATGATTAAATAGAGCACCGCGGCAATGCCGAAGGCGGTAAAAGGTTGATACGTGGCGGCGTTAATATCGCGGGCTATTTTCAGCAGATCCGGCACCGTGGCAGTAAATGCCAACGCAGTAGAGTGCAGCATCAGGATTACTTCGTTGCTGTATGCCGGTAACGCAATACGCAGCGCAGAAGGCAAAATAATGCAGCGATACATTTTAAAAGTCGAGAAGCCATAGGCTCTGGCGGCTTCGATTTCCCCATGCGGAACCGAACGGATTGCCCCAGCAAAAATCTCGGTAGTGTAAGCGCAGGTGTTAAGCGTCAGCGCCAGCACGGTACAGTTCAGGCCACTGCGGAAGAAAGCGTTAAGAAACTCGGTCCCCTTAACAATCTCCAGCGTATACATGCCGGAATAGAACACCAGCAACTGAACATACAGCGGCGTACCGCGAAAAATATAGGTAAATAACCAGATTGGAAACTGGATGTATTTATTACTGGAGACACGACCAATCGCCAGAAACAGCGCCAGGACTCCGCCTATCACTACCGACAAAATAAGCAGCCACAGAGTGATCGCCACACCAGTAAAGCGATAACCGTCGGTCCACAGCAGCGGTTTCCAGTATTCATGTAAGATTTCGATCACAGGTCAGCCCTCTTCACACCCACGGAGTAGCGGCGCTCAAGGAACAGCAGCACACCATTGGAAACGGTGGTGAAAACCAGGTAAATCACGCCACAAACGATGGCGAAATAGAACGGTTCCCAGGTACTTTTTCCTGCCAGCTGCGTGGCTTTGACCACATCTTCCAGGCCAAGTAACGAAACCAGAGCGGTAGATTTGAGGATCACCTGCCAGTTGTTGCCAATGCCTGGCAGGGCGTAACGCATCATCGCCGGAAACATGATCCGCCGAAACACTTGCCCACGAGTGAAACCGAACGCCGTCGCCGCCTCTATATGTCCTTTCGGCACTGCCATAAAAGCACCACGGAACGTTTCGGTAAAATAAGCACCGTAGATAAAACCGAGAGTAATAATACCAGCGACCATCGGATCGATATCAATCTGCCCGACGCCCATCGCCTCCGTCACCGTGTTTAGTGCAATCTGCAAACCGTAGAAAATTAGCAGCATCAACACCAAGTCCGGCACGCCTCGAATCAGCGTGGTGTACCCTTCGAAAATCAGCCCCGAAAGCCGATTTTGCGAGAGCTTACCGCCAGCGCCAATTAAACCGATGATTACAGCGAGCACTACAGAGCTGATCGCCAGCTCCAGCGTGACGAGCGCACCCTGTAAAATAACACCTGAAAACCCATACAACATGCTGCCTGTCCTGTCGTGTGTGGTGAATTACCGCCTCTTGTCTCCCTCCTGTTACCCGAAGGGAGCGGACTTTCTTTCACCGATGGCGATTAACCACCATAAACATCAAAATCGAAGTACTTTTTCGCTAATTTCTCGTAAGTACCGTCAGCGCGCATTTCGGCAAAGGCTTTGTTCAGTGCCTCGCGCAGTTCGTTATCTTCTTTACGCAGGCCCATGCCGGTCCCTACGCCAAACAGTTTTTCATCTTTAACAGACGGACCACCGAATTTGTAATCTTTACCGACGGGTTGTTTGAGGAAACCTTCGCTGGCAGCGACCTCATCCTGGAACGCGGCATCAATACGTCCGGCAGTCAGGTCAGAATAAATGTTGTCCTGCCCCTGATAAGAGACGATTTCAATGCCTTTTGGTGCCCAGTGTTCGTTACCGAACGTCTCCTGGGTGGTGCCCTGCAATACGCCTACCCGTTTGCCTTTCAGCGACTCGACTGTCGGCTGAATGTTGGAATTTTTCGCCACCACCAGACGAGAATCGGCAGCGTACAGTTTGTCGGTGAAGGCAATTTCTTGCTGACGTTTTTCCGTAATGGAAAGCGATGACATGATGGCGTCAATCTTCTTCGCTTTTAAGGACGGGATTAACGCATCCAGTGGGTTTTCGACAAACGTACATTGCGTATTGATGCGCTTGCACAACTCCTTCGCCAGATCGATATCGAAGCCAACCAGTTCGCCTTGTGAATTTTTTGATTCAAATGGCGCATAGGTCGGGTCGGTACCGATGCGGATGTTTTGCGGAATCGCAGCAAATGCCGCAGTTGCGCTGGAGAAGGCCAGAACCAGAGAGAGCGATAGCACCAGTTTTTTCATAATGTCCTCAACTGACAGTCTTTTTATAGGGAATATTTACAGGTTTGTTACACTTATCGTGCCATAAAATTGACCATCAAGGCAAAATATCCCGCCCCGTTAGACGTATTATTTTTCATTAAAAATGCTTAAGTATGCATTTCAATGCACCACGATAGTGCAACAAACCTGGCGTGCACCATGATGATCATTCCATCAGGTACAGCTTCCCTGCGACGTATCAGTCACCGTAGACATTAAAGTCAAAATACTTTTTCGCCATCTTGTCGTAGGTGCCGTCCTGACGCAGCTCGCCAAGCGCCTTATTGAAGGCAGCCGTCAGTTCCGCATCATCTTTACGTAGCCCTACACCGGTGCCGTCACCGAAGTATTTTTTGTCTTTCACTGATGAGCCAGCAAAAGCGAACTCTTTGCCGGCTGGTTGCTTGAGGAATCCTTCGCTGGCAGCAACTTCATCTTGTAACGCAGCATCCAGACGTCCTGCAGCCAGATCGGAATAGACCAAATCCTGGTTGGCATAGGCCACCACATCCACACCTTTGCTACGCCAGGTCTCGTTAGCGTAAGCTTCCTGGGTTGATCCCTGCAGCACACCCACATGTTTACCTTTCAGTGAATCCAGCGTTGGCTGAATCGGCGAACCTTTGGCGGCAATCAAACGAGAATCTGCGGCGTACAGCTTGTCGGAAAAAGCAATCTCCTGCTGACGTTTATCGGTAATGGAAAGCGACGAAATAATGGCGTCGATTTTTTTCGCTTTCAGTGAGGGGATCAGCGCGTCAAAGTCACTGGCAACCCAGGTACATTTCACCTGCATCCGTTTGCACATCTCGTTACCGAGATCGATATCAAAGCCAACAAAATCACCTTTAGCATCTTTCGACGAGAAAGGCGCATAGGTGGTATCGGTTCCGATACGTACCGTCTCCGGTAGCGCCGCATAGCTGTAAGCCGCTGCGGAGAGACCGACTAACAAAGACAGAGCGAGAATCGACTTCTTCATACATAACCCTCAAGTGAAAATGGCTTTTTTATGTTGTGTATTGTGTTGTGTGTTTGCAGGCTCTTTCATGCAGGTCTTATGCCATCTTTACGACAACAGTAACATTTAACGTTAAATATGTTAATAAGACGTTGCATTATTGTCCTGAAGTTGAAGATAGCAGGTATGGCGGTTGAATCGCAGCGTTTCGATTCATCGAAAGGAACAAAATGTCGAGGATTTGATCGCGGTTGCAAAATTGCCCTGAAACAGGGCAACAATGAGGTTATGCGCCCTGCCAGCGGGCAAAGAGATCTTCAGGAAGCGTTATGGCGAATTGATCGAGTACACGGTTAACCGTCTGATTTATCACATCATCAAGGGATTGCGGGCGATGATAAAACGCCGGAACGGGAGGCATAATCACCGCACCGATTTCTGCCGCCTGGGTCATTAAACGCAGATGGCCTAAGTGCAATGGTGTTTCACGCACGCAGAGCACCAGCGGGCGACGCTCTTTCAGCACAACATCTGCCGCACGGGTCAGTAAGCCATCAGTATAGCTATGGACAATGCCGGACAGGGTTTTGATCGAACAGGGTAAAATCACCATCCCCAGCGTCTGGAAAGAACCAGAAGAGATGCTGGCAGCAATATCGCGCGCATCGTGCGTCACATCAGCTAACGCCTGCACTTCGCGCAGGGAAAAATCCGTTTCAAGAGGTAAGGTCTGGCGCGCGGCCTGGCTCATTACCAGATGCGTTTCAACATCTGCGACATCGCGCAGAACCTGTAATAAGCGCACGCCATAAATCGCGCCGCTGGCACCGCTGATGCCCACAATAAGTCGTTTCATAAATAGTTGCCCTGTCAGACTTGCAGGCAGACTTTGCAGGATTTCGGCGGGAGTTGCAAGTCAGGGTGCCAGACCGGCACCCTGAGCGAAGGCATCATCCTTCGTTATGCATTTCGAGATTTTCCACTTCGTTCTGACGTTGCACTGCTTTGGCGTCGTCATTACGTAACGTATCTAGGAAATCGAGATAGCCCTGATCAACATCTTTGGTGACGTAGACGCCGTTGAACACCGAACACTCAAACTGCTGAATATCCGGGTTTTCAGCGCGAACGGCTTCGATCAGATCGTTCAGATCCTGGAAAATCAACCCGTCAGCACCGATGATCTGGCGAATTTCATCTACTTCGCGACCGTGAGCGATCAGTTCCGTGGCGCTCGGCATATCAATACCATAAACGTTCGGGAAGCGAATTTCCGGTGCCGCAGAAGCGAGGTACACTTTCTTCGCTCCGGCTTCGCGTGCCATCTCGATAATCTGTTCAGAAGTGGTGCCACGGACGATGGAGTCGTCGACCAGCAGGACGTTTTTATCGCGGAACTCGGCGCGGTTGGCATTCAGTTTACGGCGCACGGACTTACGACGCAGCTGCTGGCCCGGCATGATAAAGGTGCGGCCAACATAGCGGTTTTTAACGAAGCCCTGGCGGTACGGTTTGCCCAGAATACGCGCAATTTCCAGCGCGATATCACACGAGGTTTCCGGAATAGGGATCACCACGTCGATATCCAGATCTTCCCATTCGCGGGCAATTTTCTCGCCCAGTTTCGTGCCCATATTCACACGCGCGCTGTAAACGGAAATTTTGTCGATGAACGAGTCCGGGCGAGCAAAGTATACATACTCAAACAGGCACGGATTGCTGACCGGATTGTCAGCACATTGACGGGTAAACAACTGCCCTTCTTCAGTGATGTAAATCGCTTCGCCCGGCGCGACGTCACGCAGGAAATCAAAGCCCAGCGTATCGAGCGCTACGCTTTCGGAAGCGACCATATATTCTGTACGGTTCTCGTCAATATCACGTTTCCCCAGTACCAGCGGACGAATCCCGTTTGGATCGCGGAAAGCAACCATACCGTGGCCGATAATCATCGCCACGCAGGCATACGCGCCGCGAATTTGGCGGTTTGTGGCAGCAATGGCAGCGAAAATATTGTCGGCTTCCAGCGGGTAGTGGCGGAAGTTGTCCAGCTCGCTGGCGAAGATATTAAGCAGAATTTCCGAGTCGGAAGTGGTGTTGATGTGGCGGCGTTTTTCTTCAAACAGTTTTTTACGTAACTCATGCGCGTTGGTCAGATTGCCGTTGTGGGCAAGCGTAATGCCATACGGAGAGTTAACGTAAAATGGCTGCGCTTCAGAGGCGCTGGAGCTGCCAGCCGTAGGGTAACGCACATGACCAATGCCCATATTGCCCTGCAAACGCTGCATATGGCGAGCTTCAAATACATCGCTCACCAGCCCGTTCGCTTTACGCAAACGGAAGCAGTTATTGGCATCTATGGTGATGATGCCGGCGGCATCCTGACCGCGATGCTGAAGCACCGTTAAGGCATCATAAATCGACTGGTTAACCGGCATAACACCGGCGATACCGACAATACCGCACATACGTCTTTTTCCTCGTTAAGCCACATCTCAGAGCACTTACGCTCTGGGCAAGAAACTTGACGAGCTTTGCAGATAATCAAAAAACCATCTGATGATAAAACTGAACTGGGGGATCAGCTGTGATTTGCTCCAGTCTTCGCTTTTCGACACCCCGGTAAAGGAGTCGAGAAAGAAGAGAATGGCGGCAACAATCAACACACCGCGCAACGCACCGAAACAGACGCCCAGCACCCGATCGGTGCCTGACAACCCCGTTTTCTCTACCAACTGGCCTATCACGAAGTTCACGATAGCACCAACGATCAGGGTAGCGATAAACAGTACCGCGATGGCAATCCCATTTCGAACCAGTTCGTCTTCAAAGCCCGTAAACCAGACTGACAGGTAAGTGTAGTAATGACTGGCAACAAAGAAAGCACAACCCCATGTCACCAGCGATAACGCTTCACGAACAAAGCCGCGGATCAGGCTAACCAGAGAGGAAAAAGCAATCACCGCGATTATGGCGTAATCAATCCAGACCATATGTGTCCCACGATTTTACGCCCTGTCATCCTGTTCGGGGCGCATTCTAACAGAAAAAGAAAACGTTTGCGTAGGGATTTCCTTCCCACGCATCAATAAAAATGGCGCTGAAAAAATATTCAACGCCATCGACTTTTTATGCCTTTGCGGCATCGTGCAATGCGTGTCGGATGCGGCGTGAACGCCTTATCCGACCTACGGTTCTACCCCTGCGCAGGCCTGATAAGACGCGCCAGCGTCGCATCAGGCAACGACTGTCGGATGCGGCGTGAACGCCTTATCCGACCTACGGTTCTACCCCTGCGTAGGCCTGATAAGACGCGCCAGCGTCGCATCAGGCAACGACTGTCGGATGCGGCATATACGCCTTATCCGACCTACGGTTCTACCCCTGCGCAGGCCTGATAAGACGCGCCAGCGTCGCATCAGGCAACGACTGTCGGATGCGGCATATACGCCTTATCCGACCTACGGTTCTACCCCTGCGTAGGCCTGATAAGACGCGCCAGCGTCGCATCAGGCAACGACTGTCGGATGCGGCATATACGCCTTATCCGACCTACGGTTCTACCCCTGCGCAGGCCTGATAAGACGCGCCAGCGTCGCATCAGGCAACGACTGTCGGATGCGGCATATACGCCTTATCCGACCTACGGTTCTACCCCTGCGTAGGCCTGATAAGACGCGCCAGCGTCGCATCAGGCAACGACTGTCGGATGCGGCGTAAACGCCTTATCCGACCTACGGTTCTACTCCTGCGCAGGCCTGATAAGACGTGCCAGCGTCGCATCAGGCAAGACCGTATTAATTCGGCGTATAGCCCATTACCACGCCACTTAAGCCAGAAAGTTGCTTCAACTCACCCAGCGAACCTTTCAGCTTATCTTTCGAGGCATCTGGCCCAACCAGAATACGGGTAATTTTACCCTGCACTGGCGTGGATGGCGACGTATAAACCCGATAACCGGCACCGCGCAGCTTACCGACAATCTCATTCACTTTATCGGCATTTTTCAGCGCGCCCAGTTGCACAACATAGGCTTTACCCGTTGGCGCTGCTTTTTCTTCCACGACCGGCTTCGGTTCTGGCTTCGGCGCAGGTGGTGCTTCAACCTTTGGCTTAAGCGGCTCCACCGGTTTCGGCTTCGGTGGGGCGACCGGTGCAGGTTCCGGTTCAAACTCGGTGTTATTGGCTGCAATAGTGGCCGGATCGAGCGACGGTGCTGCGGCATCACCTGCCCGCACCTCTTCCGCTGCGCCTTCCGGCGGCTGCGTCGGCAGCGCCTGGGTGGCAGCTGGCATCATATCAGGCTCATCGCGATCGCCTGCTTTTGGCACCAGCGGGATAGCCGCGAACTCATCCTGATAATGTTTTTTCTGCCCGTCCAGCAGCCCTGGAAGTACAATCACCCCCAGCGCCACCAGCACGATCGTGCCCACTAACCGATTCTGAAACTTACTTGCCACCGCTTCTCCTCGCGTCAATCACTTCCATGACATGTGCGACCGTGTGGAACGAACCACACACCAGCACGGTATCTTCCGCTTTAGCGTCCGCCATTGCGGCATCCCATGCCTGCGCCACGCTATCAAATGATTTGCCGTTACCCAAATGCTCAAGCAGTTGTTCTGCCGTGGCACCGCGCGGCCCTTCCAGTGGCGCACAATACCAGTCATCAACCACGCTTTTCAACCAGGCCAGAGTTCCGGCAATATCTTTATCATGTAGCATACCGATAACCGCCAGCACGCGCCCGTTTTTCGGTAGCGCTTTCATACGCCCGGTGAGATATTCCGCCGCATGTGGATTATGCGCGACATCAAAAATAACACGTGGCGACTCGCTCACAATCTGGAAACGTCCCGGCAAAATTGCGCTGGCAATCCCGTCGCGAATGGCATTTTCACTGACCTCCAGCCCGCTGGCACGCAGTGCCGCCAGCGCCGTTGCGGCATTCGGTTGCGGGACAAGCGGCAACGGCAGATTTTCCAGCGTGCCGTGAGCATCGCTAAACGTCCAGTCATGATCGGTGACGGAATAGTTCCACTCAACGCCCCGACGTTGTAACAGTGCACTTTTTTCCTGCGCCACATCAGCAATGGTAGAAGGCATTTCCGGCTCACCGACAATTGCCGGTTTTTCGCTGCGGAAGATGCCTGCTTTCTCGCGACCAATGCTTTCGCGATCTGGCCCCAGCCAGTCGGTATGATCCAGCGCAATGCTGGTTACAACCGCGACATCGGCATCGACAATATTGGTTGCGTCCAGACGACCACCCAGCCCTACTTCCAGAATCACCACGTCAAGTTGTGCCTGCTTGAACAGCCACAACGCCGACAGCGTACCGTACTCGAAATAGGTCAGGGAAATATCACCGCGTGCCGATTCAATCTCCGCAAAAGAGGCGGTGTGGGCCGATTCCGGCAATTCCTGGCCCTGCACACGTACGCGCTCGGTATAACGCACCAGATGCGGCGAACTGTAGACGCCCACTTTGTACCCTGCCGCCATCAGAATCGACTCCAGCGTACGGCAGGTGGTGCCTTTGCCATTCGTACCCGCAACGGTAAACACAAATGGCGCTGGTTTCAGAATGCCAAGACGCGCCGCGACCTGGCTCACGCGCTCAAGGCCGAGATCGATAGTTTTACTGTGCAGGTTTTCCAGATAAGAAAGCCACGAAGCCAGAGGCGACGCGGCTTGAGGAGTGCGTTTGATAATCATGGTATCCGCTGATTCGTTACGGTGAGAATAGCAAAAGGGCAGAGCCAGTGGCCCTGCCCTTATCAGTTATCAGGCCTCAGGTTCCTGATCTGGTACCGGTGGCACCACTACGCCTTCACGCGGCGCTTCAGGATTCGGCGCTGGCAGATTCATCAACTTCGCCAGAATACTCGCCAGTTTCAGGCGCATTTCCGGACGACGGACGATCATGTCGATCGCGCCCTTCTCGATCAGGAATTCACTGCGCTGGAATCCTGGCGGCAGTTTTTCGCGAACGGTCTGTTCGATAACACGCGGACCGGCAAAGCCGATTAACGCTTTCGGTTCAGCGATGTTGAGATCGCCCAGCATGGCGAAACTTGCAGAAACACCGCCCATGGTCGGGTCGGTCAGCACGGAGATGTACGGCAAGCCGCGCTCCTGCATTTTTGCCAGCGCCGCAGAGGTTTTCGCCATCTGCATCAGCGACATCAGTGCTTCCTGCATACGTGCGCCACCAGAGGCGGAGAAGCAGATCAGTGGGCAGTTATCTTCCAGCGCCTGCTCAACGGCACGCACGAAACGTGCACCTACCACAGACCCCATGGAACCGCCCATAAAGGCAAACTCGAATGCCGCAGCGACAACCGGCATTCCATACAGGGTGCCTTTCATCACCACCAGCGCATCTTTTTCGCCGGTTTCTTTCTGCGCAGATGCCAGACGGTCTTTATACTTCTTGGAGTCACGAAACTTCAGCACATCTTTCGGCTCAAGCTCGCTACCCAGCTCCACAAGGCTTCCTTCATCTAACAGGCTATGCAGGCGATTACGCGCTGTCATACGCATGTGATGGTCACACTTCGGACAGACCTCAAGATTACGTTCCAGCTCAGCGCGGTATAAAACCTGACCGCAGCTATCACACTTAGTCCACACCCCTTCAGGAATGCTCGCCTTGCGGGTGGGAGTAATGTTGCTTTTAATTCGTTCAATCCAGCTCATTAGGGACCTTTCTGTCTGAACCTGGTTCGATGCCAGTTTTATCTTTGGGGACGCATAATGCCATTTTTGCCCCCAACAGACCATGAATGTTGCACATTAAAACATAACAGCCCGAAACTTTGGATAAAAAAGTGGTCGAACCGCGGAGTTACTTTTTATTTTGCGGCGCGTGCCGCAGCGCGTTTGTGGCGAATAAATTCGAAAACACCTGGCAATATTGAAACAAAAATAATGCCAACAATCATCAGTTTAAGGTTGCTCTGAATGAAGGGGAGCGTTCCGAAGAAATAACCCGCGTAGGTAAAAATCAGTACCCATAGCAACGCGCCGAGGACGTTATAAGCGGCGAAATGACGATACGACATGTGGCCCATTCCCGCAACGAACGGCGCGAACGTTCTGACGATCGGCACAAAACGGGCGAGAATAATCGTTTTGCCGCCATGTTTCTCATAAAACTGATGAGTCTTATCAAGATAACTGCGACGAAAGATTTTCGAATCCGGATTACTGAACAGTTTGTCACCGAATAACCGTCCAATGGTGTAGTTCACCGCGTCACCCACAATCGCGGCGATCAGCATCAGCACCACCATCATATGGACGTTGAGATCGTTGGTTTCCAGTGATGCCAACGCACCGGCAACAAACAGCAATGAATCACCCGGTAAAAACGGCGTTACCACCAGACCGGTTTCACAGAACAAAATTAAGAACAAAATGGCATAAACCCAGACGCCATACTCCGCGACCAGTTCTGCCAGATGCACGTCAATGTGCAGGATAAAATCGATGAGGAAATAAATCAGGTCCATATTAGCCTATGCCTTGTACTCGTCATCTTTCAGGCTGTAACTACGTTGGCTACAGCCTGAAATGTTCCGAGCATTATTCTTGTTAGTCCGCCAGAAATAGCGGGCCCATTGGCGGTTTTGGAAGATCATACCGGTCAGGGTAATCCACCGCGACCAGATACAGCCCTTCCGCTTTTGCCGTTGCTGCCGCCAGCGTTCTGTCCTTTGCCGCCAGCAACTCTGCTATCCAGCTCTCCGGCTGGTTGTGGGCACCGACTTCCATCAGGCTGCCGACAATATTCCTGACCATATGATGTACAAAGGCATTCGCTTTGATATCTACCACCACATAAGGACCGTGACGCGTGACATTAATATGCATAACGTTGCGCCACGGGGTTCGGGACTGGCACTGCACCGCACGGAACGAGGTGAAATCATTCTCGCCCAGCAAGCATTGCGCAGCCCGATGCATCCGTTCAGCGTCCAGCGGTTCGTAAAAATGGGTTACCCCTTTACTCAGTACCGCCGGGCGCAGCCGATGATTGTAGATGATGTAGCGATAACGGCGAGCCGTGGCGCTAAATCGGGCATGAAAATCATCAGGTACAGCTTTAACCCAACGCACGGCGATGTCACCAGGTAAATTCGCATTTACGCCCAACGTCCACGCGGCGTCTTTGCGCTGCGCGGTCGTTTCGAAATGCACAACCTGCCCGGTGCCGTGTACACCTGCGTCAGTACGCCCGGCGCAGAAGACGGTGATCGGTTCGTTCGCCACCTGGGAGAGCGCCTTTTCCAGCTTCTCCTGCACACTGCGGACTTCGTTCTGCCGTTGCCAGCCGTAATACTTACTGCCGTCGTACTCAATGCCCAGCGCAATTTTATAAACTGGCGGTTGTTGCTGGTCGGACATTAGTACAGATACTCCTGCACCAGTTTCTCGGCGATTTTTACTGCCATCAGCGCGCCGCCAAAGCGAACGTTATCGGCCACCGACCAGAACTGAACTTGCTCCGGCATACCGTAGTCATTACGTACGCAGCCAACGGAAAGATGCGGCGTACCAGAAGCATCCCCCACCTGAGTCGGGAATTCGTTCTCTTCAGAGAGCACAATATCTTCGCCCTGAGCAAACGCATCACGCGCTTCTTCTGCTGCCAGCGGACGCAGTGCTTCAAAGTTGACCATCTGGGCATGACCGTAGAATACCGGTGCCTGGACGACGCTTGCCGAAATCATCAGCCCTTCGTCCTGCAGGATTTTGCGTACTTCGTCAACGATACGACGTTCTTCACGCACGCTACCTTCGCTATCCGGCAGTAACGGCAGCATGTTGAACGCCAGCTGACGCCCGAAGAAATCTTCTTCATCAATCGGAATGCCGTTGAGCAATTTCGCACTCTGCCCCGCTAACGCATCGACCGCTTTTTTGCCCTGGGCGGAGGCTGAAATCAGGCTGGTAACGCTGATACGTGACAAACCGCCCTGATCGATTAACGGTTTCAGTGCCGCCAGCAGCTGGCTGGTCAGACTGTCCGGTACGGCGATGACATTCCGGTTGCGGTAATCGGTCAGTACAAACGGGTTTACTTCCGGCACCACCAGCGGTACGTCAGGTTCGAGAGCAAACAATCCGCTGCTGTCGATCACCAGACAACCTGAGTTGGTCGCTTCTTCAACCCAGGCAGCGCTAGCTTCTTTGCCTGCGACAAAAAACGCCAGCTGCGCCTGCGTCCAGTCGAATTCAGCAGCATCCTGCACGGTGATTGTCTTACCACCAAAGCGCAGTTGTTCGCCTGCGCTTTCGTTACGTGCCAGTGCATAAATTTCCCCAACCGGGAACTGACGTTCAGCCAGCGTTTCAAGCAGGGCTTCGCCCACAGCGCCAGTTGCGCCCAGGACGGCAATGTTCCAGCCTTCAGACATGGTGGTTTACTCCAGAAATAGCAAAGCTCCCTGCCAATATTACAGCAGAGAGCATGAAGAAGAGATTAACGTGCCGGATGATGAACGGCGTTAAAACCCAGTTTACACAGCAATGATGCCGCGCTGGCGTCATCACAAATCACATACAGAGATGACCATTCACGGCGCTCAAGATAGTTTTTGCGCAGCTTATCGAACTCACCCGGTATTCCGGCGACTTTACGCAGCGGTGCGTCATCGCGGCGCACATCATACACCAAATGCACCAGCCTTTTCAGCGTCGGTTGATCGAGCGGACCATGCAGCGTAATGCGGCCAAACTCTGGCGCGGGCAGCAACGTATCCAGCGCAACGTGTTGTTCATGCCCAATAAACTTGCTATAGGCTTCAAACACTTGCGTAGTACCGCGTGCTTTACCTTCCAGGGTATAGCCTGCGATATGCGGCGTGCCGATATCCACTTTTTTCAGCAATTCCACGTTGAGTTCCGGTTCGCCTTCCCAGACATCCAGCACTACGCTTAACTTCTGGCCTTCGTTCAGACAGGTCAATAGGGCAGTATTATCGACGACTGCGCCACGGCAGGCGTTAATCAGAATCGCTCCTGGTTTCAGGCTACGGATCAGTTTTTCATCCGCCAGATGCAGCGTTTTGTACGGCCCGTCTTTGAAGAGTGGCGTATGGAAAGTCAGAATATCCGCATGCTGAACTAATTCATCCAGCGAGCGGAAATCCCCCTCATCCCCACGGTCGGCGCGAGGCGGATCGCAAAGCAAGGTTGTAATCCCTAACGCTTCCAGTCGCGCCTGTAAACGGCGACCAACGTTACCAACGCCCACGATCCCCACGGTACGCTCGTGCAGTGAAAATCCATCGCGTTCGGCAAGCATCAGCAGTGAGGAGAAAACATATTCCACCACCGCAATCGCATTACAGCCAGGTGCCGCGGAAAAACCAAT
The DNA here is from genome assembly GCF_046487395.1 of Escherichia sp. WS1450. Taxonomy (NCBI): domain Bacteria; kingdom Pseudomonadati; phylum Pseudomonadota; class Gammaproteobacteria; order Enterobacterales; family Enterobacteriaceae; genus Escherichia; species Escherichia sp. WS1450. The sequence continues at coordinate 30,614 of NZ_JBJQJO010000018.1, read as the reverse complement.
TCCCGCCTGCTTTAACCACGCTTCATCGACATGGTCGGTCCCCGCGGTGGCAGTGCCAACAAATTTAATGGGTTTTCCTGCCAGCAAAGATTCATTCACTTTAGTGACCGAACGCACCATCAGCGCATCCGCGTCTGCCAGTTGAGCGACGGGGATTGGACGCCCGGGAACCGCGGTCACCTCACCCAAACGGCTAAATAAGTCGCGGGCATAAGGCATATTTTCATCAACAAGGATTTTCACGTTTGTGTTACCTGTATGAGACGAGAGTTAACCGGACAAGTGTGCCATAATCTCGCGGCCAGGCATACTTGCGAAGATTTCAGGTATAAGGATACGTAATGATACAACCTATTTCCGGCCCTCCTCCTGGGCAACCACCAGGTCAGGGAGATAACCTGCCGTCTGGCGCGGGCAATCAGCCTTTATCCAGTCAGCAACGTACTTCGCTGGAAAGCTTAATGACGAAAGTGACCTCACTGACGCAACAACAAAGAGCAGAACTGTGGGCGGGTATCAGGCACGATATTGGTCTGTCGGGAGATTCACCGCTGCTTTCGCGTCACTTTCCTGCCGCTGAGCACAATCTGGCGCAACGTCTGCTGGCCGCGCAAAAAAGCCATTCTGCCCGCCAGCTTTTAGCGCAATTAGGGGAGTATCTACGTCTGGGGAATAATCGTCAGGCGGTCACGGATTATATCCGTCATAACTTTGGTCAGACGCCGCTGAATCAGCTCTCACCGGAGCAATTAAAGACCATTCTCACCCTGTTGCAGGAAGGGAAGATGGTTATTCCGCAACCGCAGCAGCGCGAAGCGACCGACCGTCCGTTATTACCGGCGGAGCACAATGCGCTCAAACAGCTGGTGACCAAACTTGCGGCGGCAACGGGAGAACCCAGCAAGCAGATCTGGCAATCGATGCTGGAACTTTCCGGGGTGAAAGATGGTGAGTTAATTCCAGCGAAACTGTTTAACCATCTGGTGACCTGGCTACAGGCGCGTCAGACGCTAAGCCAGCAAAATACGCCGACGCTTGAATCACTCCAGATGGCGCTAAAACAACCTTTAGATGCCAGTGAACTGGCGGCGTTATCGGCATATATCCAGCAAAAATATGGCCTTTCTGCGCAATCATCGCTTTCTTCTGCCCAGGCCGAGGATATTCTTAATCAGCTTTATCAACGGCGGGTTAAAGGGATTGATCCGCGTGATATGCAACCGCTGCTTAATCCTTTTCCACCGATGATGGACACGTTGCAAAATATGGCAACGCGTCCCGCGCTGTGGATACTGTTAGTCGCGATTATCCTGATGCTGGTCTGGCTGGTTCGTTAACCCCGACGAAACGACAGTATCGTGACAATAATTCCCAGCACCGCAGAGATCGCCCCGGCAAGAAATACCGAAGAGTAACCAAACGTGGTCGCCAGCATTCCCGCAAGCGGCCCGGAGACGCCGAGGGCGATATCCTGAAACGCGGCGTAACCGCCCAGTGCGGTGCCGCGAACGTGTGACGGTACGCGTTTAACCACCTCCACGCCCAGCGCAGGAAAGATAAGCGAACATCCGGCTCCGGTTAACGCCGCGCCTGCTAATGCGACCCACGCCCCTGGGGCTTGCCAGAGCAGCAACAAGCCCACCGTTTCTACAAGCAGAGAGACGATCGCCACTTTCACGCCGCCAAAACGGTCCGGCATCCAGCCAAACATGACGCGCATCACGACAAATGCGCCGCCAAACGCGGTAAGAGTAAAGCCCGCCATCGCCCATCCTTTGCTGGCAAAGTAGAGCGAAACGAAAGTCCCGATAACCGCAAAACCAACGCCTTGTAGTGCCAGACCTAACCCTGGTTTCCAGATAAGCCCGACAACACTCCACAGCGATGGACGTTCTCCCGCCAGGGCCGGTACTTTGCGCACTGTGCCGTTACAGGCCCACGCCAGTAAGGGTAATGCCATTGTGGTGAGCGCCAGTGCGGCAAAACCGTAATGGCTATGAATCAACAGGCCAAGCGGCGCACCAACAGCGAGGGCACCGTAAATCGCCATTCCGTTCCATGACATCACTTTGCCGGAATGTTTTGGCCCAACGATGCCTAATCCCCAGGTCAGAGCGCCTGTCAGTAACTGGCTTTCACCAAAGCCAAGAATCAAACGCCCTACGACCAACAGGGCAAATTTGAACGGTGCAGCGACGGGCAAAATCGCCGCCAGCAGCAACGCGCCCCCCGCCAGACCGCAAGCTAACATCCCCTGAAGCGCCGAACGTTTTGCGCCATATTGATCGGCCAGTCGCCCGGCGTAACCACGCGTCAGCACCGTAGCCAGAAACTGAATGCCGACGGCAATACCGACCATGGTGTTGCCATAGCCCAGTTCATGATGAACAAACAGCGGGATAACCGGCAACGGCAGCCCTACGGTCATATAGGTGAGAAAAACCGCAAAAGCGATGCGGAAGAGCGAAAAATTGGCAGAAGATCGTGTTTCGGTTTGGCTTACAGCAGTCATGCATTACTCCAGAATGCAGCGCAAGGCGAGGAATTTCCCCGTCTCATCTCTCTGGTTTCAGGGTTACGGTGCGTTGGCAGGATTTAACGCGTACGTCTTTTCAGAAGGAAATCGACAAAGCGGGAAGTTTGCCTGGAACAGGCGGCGATTGTCAATAATGTGAAAAAGGGAACCATCGGGTTCCCTTTTGCGTTCGTGTCGGATGCCGAATTGGCACGTAACGTCGGATACGACCTACTCCGAATTAATCTTTCAGCTTACGCATTACCAGCGTGGCGTTGGTGCCGCCGAAGCCGAAGCTGTTAGACATAACGGTGGTCAGTTCGCGATCGGTCGTTTCGGTCACGATGTTCAGACCCGCAGCCTGCTCGTCCAGCTCTTCAATATTGATGCTCGGGGCGATAAAACCGTGTTCCAGCATCAGCAGAGAGTAGATAGCTTCCTGTACGCCAGCAGCGCCCAGAGAGTGACCGGTCATTGCTTTGGTTGCAGAAATCGCCGGGCTCTTATCGCCGAACACTTCACGGATAGCCGCCAGCTCTTTCACGTCGCCAACCGGAGTCGAAGTACCGTGGGAGTTCAGGTAGTCGATTGGGGTATCAACACCGTGCATCGCCATCTTCATGCAACGCACTGCGCCTTCGCCAGACGGAGCAACCATGTCTGCGCCATCAGACGTTGCGCCGTAGCCAACGATTTCAGCGTAGATATGAGCACCACGTGCCAACGCGTGTTCCAGTTCTTCGACCACCACCATACCGCCGCCGCCAGCGATAACGAAACCGTCACGGTGAGCGTCATAAGTACGGGAGGCTTTTTCCGGGGTGTCGTTGTATTTGGTAGACAGCGCACCCATTGCGTCGAATTCGCAGGCCATTTCCCAGCACAATTCTTCGCCGCCACCAGCAAACACGATGTCCTGTTTGCCCAGTTGGATCTGCTCTACTGCGTTACCGATACAGTGTGCGGAAGTCGCACACGCGGAGCTGATGGAGTAGTTAACGCCGTGAATCTTAAACGGCGTGGCGAGGCAGGCAGAAACGCCGGATGCCATCGCTTTGGTGACCACATACGGGCCTACCGCTTTCAGGCCGCGCGGGCCGCGCATTGCGTCAGCGCCGAACACCTGAAAACGCGGGGAACCGCCGCCGGAACCTGCAATCAGGCCAACGCGCGGGTTATTCTGGTAAGCTTCCGGGGAGAGGCCAGCATCTGCAATTGCCTGCTCCATAGAAAGGAATGCATAAATGGATGCGTCGCTCATAAAGCGCACAACTTTGCGGTCAATGAGGCCAGTGGTATCCAGTTTTACGTTGCCCCAGACGTGGCTACGCATGCCGGAATCCTTCAGCTCCTGAGAGAAAGTGATCCCTGAACGTCCTTCACGCAGAGATGCCAGGACTTCCTGCTGGTTATTACCGATGCTGGAAACAATGCCCAGGCCAGTAATCACTGCACGTTTCATTCAATACCTCTGTAAGTCGCACATAGAGTAAGTTTCGAATGCACAATAGCGTACACTTGTACGCCGAACAAGTCCGATCAGCCAATTAATAGAGAAATTTGCGCAGCCTGACACACATCGCTAAGATCGAGGCACCGCCTGTAAGACGAGTAACTTACGTGAAACACAACGCCATACAACCTGCCAACCTCGAATTTAATGCTGAGGGTACACCTGTTTCCCGAGATTTTGACGATGTCTATTTTTCCAACGATAACGGACTGGAAGAGACACGCTATGTTTTTCTCGGAGGTAACCAATTAGAGGCACGCTTTCCTGAGCATCCACATCCTCTGTTTGTGGTAGCAGAGAGCGGCTTCGGCACCGGATTAAACTTCCTGACGCTATGGCAGGCATTTGATCAGTTTCGCGAAGCACATCCGCAAGCGCAATTACAACGCTTACATTTCATTAGTTTTGAGAAATTTCCCCTCACCCGTGCGGATTTAGCCTTAGCGCATCAACACTGGCCGGAACTGGCTCCGTGGGCAGAACAACTTCAGGCGCAGTGGCCAATGCCCTTGCCCGGTTGCCATCGTTTATTACTCGATGAAGGCCGCGTGACGCTGGATTTATGGTTTGGCGATATTAATGAACTGACCAGCCAACTGGACGATTCGCTAAATCAAAAAGTAGATGCCTGGTTTCTGGACGGCTTTGCGCCAGCGAAAAACCCGGATATGTGGACGCAAAATCTGTTTAACGCCATGGCCCGGCTGGCGCGTCCGGGCGGCACGCTGGCGACATTTACGTCTGCCGGTTTTGTCCGCCGTGGTTTACAGGAAGCCGGATTCACGATGCAAAAACGTAAGGGCTTTGGGCGCAAACGGGAAATGCTTTGTGGGGTGATGGAACAGACATTACCACTCCCCTGCTCCACGCCGTGGTTTAATCGTACGGGCAGCAGCAAACGGGAAGCGGCGATTATCGGCGGTGGTATTGCCAGCGCGTTGTTGTCGCTGGCGTTATTACGGCGCGGCTGGCAAGTAACGCTTTATTGCGCGGATGAAGCCCCCGCGCTGGGTGCTTCCGGCAATCGCCAGGGGGCGCTGTATCCGCTTTTAAGTAAACACGATGAGGCGCTGAACCGCTTTTTCTCTAATGCGTTTACTTTTGCTCGTCGGCTTTACGATTTATTGCCCGTCAAATTTGATCATGACTGGTGCGGCGTCACGCAGTTAGGCTGGGATGAGAAAAGCCAGCATAAAATCGCACAGATGCTGTCGATGGATTTACCCACAGAACTGGCTGTTGCGGTCGGGGCGAATGAGGTTGAAGGCGTTACAGGTGTAGTAACAAATTGTGGCGGTATTACATATCCGCAAGGTGGATGGCTGTGTCCAGCAGAACTGACCTGTAATGTGCTGGAACTGGCGCAACAGCAAGGTTTACAGATTCATTATCAATATCAGTTGCAGGATTTATCCCGTAAGGATGACTGTTGGTTGCTGAATTTTGCAGGAGATCAGCAAGCAACACACAATGTAGTAGTACTGGCGAACGGGCATCAAATCAGCGGTTTCAGCCAAACATCGACTCTGCCAGTGTATTCGGTTGCCGGACAGGTCAGCCATATTCCGACAACGCCGGAACTGGCAAAGCTGAAGCAGGTGCTGTGCTATGACGGTTACCTCACGCCGCAAAATCCGGCGAATCAACATCATTGTATTGGTGCCAGTTATCATCGCGGCAGCGAAGATACGGCGTTCAGTGAGGACGATCAGCAGCAGAATCGCCAGCGGTTGATTGATTGTTTCCCGCAGGCGCAGTGGGCAAAAGAGGTTGATGTCAGTGATAAAGAGGCGCGCTGCGGTGTGCGTTGTGCCACTCGCGATCATTTGCCAATGGTAGGCAATGTTCCCGATTATGAGGCAACACTCGTGGAATATGCGTCGCTGGCGGAGCAGAAAGATAAGGCGGTAAGCGCGCCGGTTTATGACGATCTCTTTATGCTTGCTGCTTTGGGTTCGCGCGGTTTGTGTTCTGCCCCGCTGTGTGCTGAGATTCTGGCGGCGCAGATGAGCGACGAACCGATTCCGATGGATGCCAGTACGCTGGCGGCGTTAAATCCGAATAGGTTATGGGTGCGGAAATTGTTGAAGGGTAAAGCGGTTAAGACGGGGTAATCTGCTCTGGCAGTGTTTGCCGGATATGGCGTGAACGCCGCATCCGGCACATTACTTACTGCTGTGACGCCTGCTGAAACAGGTTTTCCCACATATCGGTCACCAGCGCCTGGTCACGCGGCGACAATTCACCGGCACCAATGGCTTTTTCCAGACTCTGGCTAACGGTTGTATGTACCGCCTGGGCGGAGTGGTCATCACCACTTTCCAGTTCTGCGATGGCTAATGTCAGGTGGCCACGCAAATACCCACTGGCAAACAACTCATCATCACTGGCATGGTCAACCATACCGTCGATTAATGCCAGAATGCGTGATTCAAACTCCGCGATCATCTTCTTTCCTCATTGTAAAACGTGGCGCTGGCTTTAGTTGAGCGCTTCCGGCCACGGGAACTGTTCCGCCGTAAGTTCCGGCGTGTGATAATAATTTTGTAATGCTTTAATGAAGCGTGCCGGGCGTTCAGGAATGCCGTTTTCCAGATAATCCATCACCTGTGCATGTATCCGCCGTTGAAACACCACACGATCCGGTTCGAAGTCGCCTTCCAGATTGTCGCAACTGACGTTAAACGGATATCCCGCCGCCACACAGAACAACCAGTCCAGCGCCTGCGGCTTCACTTCAACATCTTCAAACTGGCTTTGCGTTTGGGCATCGCGTCCGTCCGGGCAATACCAGTAGCCGAAATCAACCAGCTCACGGCGCGCTTTCCCGGCAATACACCAGTGCGAAATCTCATGAATTGCGCTGGCATAAAAGCCATGAGCAAAGACGATTCGGTTATACGGTACTTCCGCATCAGCAGGAAGATAGATCGGTTCGTCGTCGCCTTTAATCAGACGGGTATTAAAATCATCGGCAAAGCAGCTATTAAAAATTTCAATCAACTGCTCGTAGTGGTGTGTACTGTTCATTAGTTCATCCCCAACCAGTGGAGGATCTCCTGTCCGTGGCTATCGTAAAGTAATTTGGCACTCATCACCGCCGAGACGATAACAATCATCGGGCGGATCAGCTTTTGTCCTTTGCTCAACACCAGTCGTGAACCCATGCGCGCGCCGAGGAACTGCCCCACCAGCATCACGAATCCTGTCGCCCAAATCACTTTGCCACCGAGAATAAACAGCAGTAAACCGCCGATATTTGACGTTGCGTTGAGTAATTTGGCGTGAGCCGTGGCTTTGGCGAGGTTGAATCCGCACAGCGTAACAAAGGCCAGCGCGTAAAACGATCCCGCTGCCGGACCAAAGAAGCCGTCATAAAAACCGACGCAGCCACCGGCAATTAACGCGAAGGGTAAACCGTACATCCGGCGCTGGCGATCTTCTTCACCCAGCTTTGGCATCAGCAAGAAATAGAGGCCGATACAAATCACCAGAATGGGCAAAATCTGCCGTAAGACATCAGCCTGAACATACTGCACCAGCAATGCGCCGCTCATTGAGCCGACAAAGGTCATGGCGATATTGAGTTTCTGATCGCTTAAACTAACCACTTTGCGGCGAATAAAGTAGATAGTGGCGGAAATAGAGCCACCGCAGGCTTGCAGTTTATTGGTTGCCAGCGCGTTAGCGGGAGACATCCCCGCCGCCATCAATGCCGGAATGGTGAGTAACCCACCGCCACCGGCAATCGAGTCGATAAATCCCGCCAGCATGGCGACAAAAAAGAGAACTCCCAGCAACAGCGGGGAAACCATAAACAGGCTATTAAACGTTTCCATTAGATCACGTGCTCATCCAGTAGCGCCTGGCAGGAAGGCGGCAACGGAGGCGGTGTCTTCTTCTCAGGCTTTGTTGTTCCCGGTTTTGGAGGTTCAAACCAGCTTTGCAGTTCTGCCCCGCAACCATCGCCTGGTGGCGGTAAAGGTTGATCTTCACACTCCAGACTATCGGCAGGACAACGTAATCGTACATGCATATGCGCGCGATGCTGGAACCAGGGTCGCACTTTGCGCAACCAGTCGCGATCGGTGCCCGCATCAAGGCAAAGTTGTTGTTTAATCGCCGGATTAACAAAAATGCGCGTGACGTCTTTGTCCTGGGCGGCGAGTTTGATCAAGCTGAAAATTTCTGGCTTCCACAGCGTCGGAACAACGTGTTTACCGTCGCGGGAAACTAAATCTAACGCTTGCGGGCGCAAGAGCTGCGCGGAGGTCCAGCGTGTTTTTGGCAGTTGCAGGAAGATGTCCACATCCAGTCCGGTCTGGTGGCTGGCGTGACCGCCGTTGAAACGACCACCAGCAGGCATCCCCATATCGCCAATCAGCACCGTGCCCAAGCTCAGATTGCTCACCTGGCTACTCAGACGCTGGATAAACATCACCAGATCCGGGTGTCCGAAATAGCGACGCTGATCGGTACGCATGACCTGATAATGTTCGGACTGTATCGGCAGCGTGTCAGCGCCGACGATACAGCCATTAGAAAAACTGCCTATCGATTGTGCGCTACCCGGCACAGGTTGGGTTATTTTTTGCCACGGCGTCGCTGCCAGGCTGGCGCTACTGGCAAGCAGGGCCAGCAGCGCAATCGCGGTTTTGTTCATTTTTTACCAGCGTGGAATATCAGTCTTCACATCGGCATTTTGCGCCCGCTGCCGTAACAGGTGATCCATTAAAACGATCGCCAGCATCGCTTCTGCGATCGGCACCGCACGGATCCCGACACAAGGATCGTGACGGCCTTTGGTGATCATCTCAACTTCTTCGCCAAAGCGGTTAATGGTACGCCCTGGCACGGTAATGCTGGAGGTTGGCTTCAGCGCCATATGGGCAATGATTTGCTGCCCGCTGCTGATACCGCCAAGAATGCCGCCCGCATGGTTGCTCTGGAAACCGTCTTTGGTGATTTCGTCGCGGTTCTGGCTGCCACGCAGCGCCACCACGTCAAAACCATCACCAATTTCTACGCCTTTCACCGCGTTGATGCTCATCAGCGCATGGGCGATGTCGGCATCCAGGCGGTCAAAGACCGGCTCGCCAAGTCCGGCGGGGACGCCACTGGCAACAACGGTGACTTTCGCGCCGATGGAGTCGCCCTCTTTTTTCAGCGCGCGCATCAGTTCATCTAACGCGTCGATTTTGTCCGGGTCCGGGCAGAAAAACGGATTTTGCTCGACCTGCGACCAGTCTTTGATTTCCAGCGGAATGTCACCCATCTGGGTCAGGCAGCCGCGAATCTCAATGCCAAATTTCTCGGCGAGATATTTTTTTGCAATCGCCCCTGCCGCCACGCGCATGGCGGTTTCGCGGGCGGAAGAGCGCCCGCCGCCGCGATAATCGCGCAGACCGTATTTTTGTTCGTAGGTGTAATCGGCATGGCCTGGACGGAAAACGTCTTTAATGGCGCTGTAATCCTGAGAACGCTGGTCGGTATTTTCGATCAACAAGCCAATGCTGGTGCCGGTAGTAACGCCTTCAAAAACACCGGAGAGAATTTTGACCTGATCCGGCTCACGACGCTGGGTGGTGTAGCGCGATGTCCCAGGGCGACGACGATCAAGGTCATGTTGCAGGTCCGCTTCCGTCAGCGGAATGCCTGGCGGAACACCATCGACGATGCAGCCGAGCGCCAGCCCGTGCGATTCGCCGAAGGTGGTTACGCGAAAGAGTTGTCCAATTGTGTTTCCAGCCATCACGGCTCCGTTATTGTTGTGTTTGCGTGTTTACTTAATCTTTATAAATCGCGAAATGTTCACGGGCCGCCAGCAGCTGCTCTTTGGTGAGCATAAACACACCATCGCCGCCGTTATCAAACTCCAGCCAGGTGAACGGAACATCCGGATATTGTTCCATAAGATGTACCATGCTGTTGCCCACTTCACAAATCAGCACGCCATCATCAGCGAGGTAATCTGCCGCGTTTCCGAGAATGCGACGCGTCAGTTTCAGGCCGTCGGTGCCAGATGCCAGGCCCAGTTCCGGCTCGTGACGGTACTCATTTGGCAGGTCGGACATATCTTCCGCATCGACGTACGGCGGGTTAGTGACAATCAGGTCGTACTGCACTTTCGGTAAATCACGGAACAGATCAGAGCGAATCGGGATGACGTTGTGGATCAGACCGTGTTCTTCGATGTTCTGTTCAGCAACCGCCAGCGCGTCGGGAGAGATATCTACCGCGTCGACTTCCGCTTCCGGGAAAGCATAAGCACAGGCAATCGCAATGCAGCCGCTTCCGGTGCACATATCCAGAATGTGCTGCGGTTGCTTGCTGATGAGTCCGGCAAATTTATTGTTAATCAGTTCACCAATCGGCGAGCGCGGCACCAGCACACGTTCATCGACGTAAAATTCATGACCGCAGAACCAGGCTTTGTTGGTCAGGTAGGCCACCGGAATGCGCTCGTTGACGCGGCGAATTACGCGCTCAACAATACGGTGTTTTTCGCTGGAGGTCAGACGCGCGGTGCGCATATCTTCCGGGATATCCAGCGGCAGGTAGAGTGAAGGCAACACCAGTTGCACGGCTTCATCCCACGGGTTGTCAGTGCCGTGGCCGTACCAGATATTCGCCGCGCTGAAGCGGCTCACCGACCAGCGCAACATGTCCTGAATGGTTTGCAGCTCATTTACTGCTTCATCAACGAAAATTTTATCCACGTATTCCTCCAGGGCATGATCGCAATAATTTCGGCGGCTAGTTTGCCATGAAGATGACGATAAATCAGCATTCACGCGCGGTGAGTGAGGAAAAATACGTTTAAAACGATCGATTGCGCTACGAGTCGGGTAAACTGTAGGAAAATTAGAAATAGAGACAGATAAATGAAAAAGAAAATAACACTTAGCGAGGAGGACCAGGCTCTGTTTCGCCAGTTGATGGCGGGGACTCGCAAGATTAAGCAGGACACGATTGTCCACCGACCGCAGCGTAAGAAAATCAGCGAAGTGCCAGTGAAACGGTTGATTCAGGAGCAGGCCGATGCCAGCCATTATTTTTCCGATGAATTTCAGCCGTTATTGAATACCGAAGGTCCGGTGAAATATGTTCGCCCGGATGTCAGCCATTTTGAGGCGAAGAAGTTACGCCGTGGCGATTATTCACCGGAGCTGTTTTTGGATTTGCACGGTTTGACGCAGCTGCAAGCCAAGCAGGAGTTAGGCGCATTGATTGCCGCCTGTCGCCGCGAACATGTGTTTTGTGCCTGCGTGATGCATGGTCATGGGAAGCATATTTTGAAGCAGCAAACGCCGCTGTGGCTGGCGCAACATCCGCATGTGATGGCATTTCACCAGGCACCAAAAGAGTACGGTGGTGATGCGGCATTGCTGGTGTTGATTGAAGTGGATGAGTGGTTGCCGCCGGAATTACCGTGAATGCTGGCATCGAATGCCGGATGCGGCGTGAATGCCTTATCCGGCCGATAAAAATATGATAATTCAATAAATTGTGATTCATTTCGTAGGCCTGATAAGACGCGTCGGCGTCACATCAGGCATCAGTGCACAACGACGAGCTACAACTCATTCAATACATACTGAAAACGACACGTAGAATCAATCGGTTGCCGACTGCTGGTATTCACCTTCACCACGATATCATGTAACTCTTTATCGGTTACCGGATGACGTGTGGGGGTCACCGTTACCGTTGATTTGTCGCAGCCATAAGAGGTAAAGGTTAACAGTTCTGATACCGCACGGCAGTATGCACCTCTACTATCAAAAACGCTGCCGTCACAGAGTTTGCCGTTTTCCATCAGGTAGGTCGAAAGCGTAGTGGTAATTGTCGACCCCGTGGACTGTAGCTGTAGCGCTTTATTATGACTGACATAATTTTCACTCCAGGAGATATCATAGGAGGCGACCGGTATCGTTGGGCATATTGAGTTATGCACAGTCGGGCTCGTGTAGCTTCCAAATCCAGATAAGTTTGTATATGAATAAAAGGACGCGATCCACGGGCAACCATAATTATCAGATGCAACGGTGATCTTTAAGGTCATATATGCACAACGGAAAATATCCGTATCAATACCGGGGCAATGTGAATTATTAATCGTATCATAATCCGTTATAACCAGAGTTGGTGCCGGACCCGACCCCGTCCAGGAAATACGCGGAAGCGTATCCCCCTTACGCGCAAGAAAACTATATTTTCCATATGCAACCTCCCCTGGTGTTACCACCGTAACATTGAGAACAATAGACGAAGCTATCCCTGTTATCGTGTCCATCGCATAATAAATTCTCACACTGTCGAAACTTGAACTCATAAGTTTATCCCCAGCATAGCTCCTGGGTGTGCCGACAACATTCAGGACAAGCAGCATCAGGCTCGCGAAAAATAGGGTCCATTTTTTCATGTTATAAATACTCAAAGGTTGCCGTCACAGTGGCGTTAAAGTCACCGGACGTTACATTTCGCCCGCTCTTCGCCTGTAACCAGGCATTAAAATTTAGGCTGTTATTTCCCTGATTCAGCGGGAGCGTGACGCCTGTTGTATTGTTGACTGGCACTGGTATACCTGCCGCTGTTTCAATTCCAATCCCAGCGCCGGACGCAGAAGACGAGGCGTCAAAAGCCAGAAATCCGGGCAGTTCACTATCTTCTGTTCCCGTTAACGTGACTCTGACACTCAGCGATGTAGAACTTTGACAATCCTTCAATTGAATGACCAACGGCACTCGCTCTGACTGCCCAATGTTCATTAAATCGCTGGCGGCAATGGCAGGAAAATGTACCTCTGCCAACTGGCTACCGTTGATCACTGGTGTACACGATTTACTGATTAAATTGCCGGTAAAGTGCAGATTATCTACCGCTGTTGTGGTGCCGCTGTTCAGCAACAGCAGGCTATTGATAAAAATCAACGCACACTTTTTCTTCATTGATAATCCACCTGTAACGTGGCCCAGGCTTCAAAGTCCGCCTCAGGCAGATCATCACCACTCTTTTTTACTGGCACAGCCGTTAACACCGGTAAATCGGTTTCATTCACCACGAGTGGCGTATTGATCCTAAAACGCTGCCCAGCCTGTTTAAGCTGAATACCTAATCCAGTGATATTGCTGCTTACTGCGGCATCATCAAAATCGCTTTGTGTGCCACTCCAGCTCAAGGTCATTTCCATTGATGGGTCGCGAACCGCCGTATCACAGGTAATGGAATACGGCACCGTTTGCTCATAATTACTGCCATTAATGTCATCAACAAACACATCCTGAAAGGTGATTTCAATGGTTTGAGCGTTGCTAATAGTGCAGTTAGGCGGCTGCACTAAATAGCCGTGAAAAGAGACATTTGAGAGTGCCATCGAGCAAAAGCCCCACAGCACAAGAAGTGAGATCCGTTTCATTGATAATCCACCACAATTGTGGCGCTGGCGTTAAATTCCGCTGCCGCTAAGGTTGTACCACTCTGTTTCACCGGCACGGCTTCAAGTGCAGGGATGCCCGAGGAAAAATTAAACGGCAACCATGAACCAGACGTTAAGTCGAGTATTGAGTGATCACTACTTTTTTGAACCCGAATACCAAACCCTGGAATACCTGTGCTGATAACTGTTTCACCGTTAATCACGACCGTTGTCGCCTGCATCTGTAAACGCAAGTCATCCATTGCCAAATTGTTGCAAACAAGCGAGTAGTCAATGGGACGGTTATAACTCACCCCATCGATCTTATTAATGAATACATTACCAAACTCAACTGCCGCACCATTTACCGTACAAGGAGGAGGGGCATCAACAAGCACCCGTAAATTCATACTTACTGACTTACTCGCTGCAACTGCAAAGCCGCTACCAACACAACATATCAGTAACCCAGTTACCGCCCAGACAGAACAAGATCCTTTCATACTGGCTCTCCCGTCATTAGCCTTTGCGGCTCTGCTCTTCATCAACCTGGCAACTGTTACCGTTGCAGGTGAAAAAGAGCGGCATCCGAGCGCCATAGTCGTTGACATAGGTCAGTACCGGCACACTCCCCATCTTCACATTCAGCGGTGCAGAGGTTTTCGGCGACATCACTATTGGCGAGAAACCGGCTGCCGGATTGCCATTTTTCTGTGTGCTGGCATTACTGAAAATGACGTAATACGGCGTCGGGTTATTAACGGTAAATTCCTGACCGTTGCGGGTTAAGGTCACTTTATGCTGCCACGGGTTTTGCGTGGTGTTTTTTTCCAGAGCTTTCGGTCTCCAGAAAAGTTTGATACGCGTCTGAAGAGCGATTTGTAGCATGTTGGATTTGTTCGATTTCGGCGGAATTTCGCGCACGTTGAAATAGAACATCGATTCCCGATCGGCAGGTAATTTATGAATATCCGGCAGGCCCTGAATTTTAACCTGGCCATTCATCATTGCTTCAATGCGCTGTACAGGCGGCAATACCGCCAGCGGCGAGCTGATCTTGACGCCCTTTTCATCTTCAATCCAGCTTTGCGCCAGATAAGGCAGTTTGGGGTCGTTATTACGCAGCGTCACACTGATAGATTTATCGCTTTCATTAAAAATCAGGCGAGTACGATCGGGCGTTACTGACGCCTGGGTAGAAAAACTTACCGTTGCTGCCAGTAACGACAGTACCGTTGTCAATGTTTTGGCAGAGCGATATTTAGTCATGGATCATTCCTTAATCACGTTATTGGTTCGATGAAACAGACATCGGCGGTTCCATTGGTGTCACCTGTTGTGTCTGCTCCTGAATGACGGGTTGAATATCATGCGGTATGACGGGAGAACTTCCCCCCTTTTGCTGGCATGGCAACAACAAGCCATTGAACAGGTCATTCGGTAACGGGTCTGGCAGGCTGATATCGCAGTGAGATTCCCCCTCCCAGAAAACGGTCATATGTTCACCCGGTTTAACGCCTGCCAGATAAACATTACCTTCGTCATCAACCAACCCTACTTGTTGTTGATTATCGTTTTTCACTTCCGCCCCAAATGGCGGATGGCTGCCATCCTGCAAGCGCAGCACTGCCATCGCCTTCTCACCGCTGATTACCGCAAATTTACGGTAGCCAATAGCGCCTTCCGTCAGCGTTGCCTGAACCACTGATTTTGTAGCTTCGGCGTTTTCCGGCAGTTTGTTCAAATCGATATAAGCCTGGTTGCGGTAGTAATCATTAACATCTGCCACCACCGCTTTGCCGAACATGTTGGTATAAACGGCGGAACCATTACCTTCAACCGGCACATTAGCAACACCATCAGCGTCGATTAACAGACGTGTGCCGCCCATATTTTGTGTACGATGCAGTGCCCCGCCATGAGCGGTCAGCGTTGCCCCGCCCTGTAAAGAGATCCCTGCTGAGGTGTATTGCCCTTCATGGTAGTTGGCACTGAGATCCACTTTTGCCAGAGTACCATCGTGGCTGTAGTAGCCATCCACGCTGCTGTGGTTTTCGCTGGTTCCGGCGCTTAACGTGTAGTGGCTGGCGTCATCAATGCGGTGATACAGACTCACCTGATTGCTGTCGGCACCGCTGCCATAGTTGCCGTTGTAACTGATGGTGCTGTTGTCGCCCCACGGCAAACTTAAGGACAGATAAACACCCTTGTCAGCACTTTTATCGTATTCGTAGCGATAACCGGTCAGAGAAACGCTCAGGTTGCGAAGGCTTCCTAAATTAAAATAATGAGAAAGCATCATGTTGTAGTTGGTCTGATCCTGGCGATCCCAGTAGGTATGGTGGGAATAGTTGAGATAGACCGAAACGCGCGCATCCGTGAAGTTCTGGTTATAGGTGACCGTATACATCTCTTTGTCGTTACCGGTGCGCGCCCGGTCGTCGTCGTTCGCATCCAGATACTCGCTCATGGTCATGTAGTTTTTTTCAGAGAAGCGGTATCCAGCAAACGTCACCCGACTGTTGAGTTCATCGAAATCTTTGGCATAGCTGACGCGATAAGAGTTGCCGTCCAGCGTTTTGTTGCCATACACGCTGTTATCGTCGAGTTGAACACGAGAGTGAGTGACATCAAACGCTAACGCGCCTAGCAGCGCCAGGTCACGACCGAGGCCCAGCGCCGCCGACTGGTAGTTTTCATCGGCTAACGCACCGCCGTAGAGCGACCAGCCATTGGCAATCCCCCAGGATGCCTCGCCGCCCGAGAAGAAGCTACCTGCAACCTGATGGTCCCAGTTTTGTGGACGCCCCATTGTCACTTTGTAACGTACCTGGCCGGGGCGAGTCAGGAACGGCATGGACGCCGTGCTGACGTCGTATTCCTGTACCTGGCCGTTTTGTTCTTCAATGCGGACATGCAGCGTGCCAGAGACGGAATCGCCAATATCCTGAATGCGGAATGGACCTGCAGGCACCTGAGTTTCGTAAATGACACGGCCCATTTGGGTTACGGTCACTTTAGCGGTAGTGTGCGCAACACCTGAAATATCGGGGGCGTAGCCGCGCAGGTTTGGCGGTAACATTTGATCATCGGTACTGATGCTGCCGCCAATGTAACTGAAGCCATCAAAAATATCGGAGTTGAGATAATCTTCGCCCAGCGAAAGTTTGGCTTTTAATGACGGCAAGGCGCGCCAGGCGTAGTAACGACTCCACTCCCAGTTTTTTTGCGTACCGCTATCGTCAGTGTCGCCATCATCGTTACTGCGGGTATGCTGATAATCGCTCTGCCAGTCAGCTCGTAAGCGCCACGGCCCAACGTTAACGCCGACCGTACCATTACCGCTGATGTCGTTAGTGTCATCACCCCCATTTTCATGTCGGGTTTGCGCGTTGATACTGTAATCGGCAATAAGCCCAGGGATACCGTCATCCCAGCGCGAAGGCGGGTCCCACTCGCTGTCGGTATATTCCAGATAAGCCTGCGGTACAGAAACAAGGAGTGCAGACTGGCCTAAATCGCCGCTAATTTCTGTACCTGCTAAAAGTGCCGTATTCAGACACTGACCATCGCGGATCCATTGCAAATTCTTCGCAATATCTTCCTTCAGACCAAACTGGGCAACCAGCTCTGGCGATAAGCAGGCATATGATTTATTCGGATCGTTTTCAGTTGCGTACCAGTAGATATCGTAGTCGTCAGGTAACGGCTGATTATTTACATGAACGCGTAAGTTATATTTTCCCGGTTCTACATAGCCTTTTTGCGAAAAACGGCCCAAATCAATTTTGGTATTGCCTTTTAAATCAAGAAATCGGCCATCAAACTGAATGGTATCGTCTGCCAGGGCATTAAATGGACTTCCAGAAATTGCCAGAGCAATCCACCACGAAAGCCCCCGTAAACGGAGAAAAGAATGTTCTGGCATCGGCGTATCCATCCATGATTTTTTATAATTTAGTTATTTGGTAGTTATAAACCCCATAACTTTGCAGCTATGGGGGAAATACATTAGAGATACGTGATCTGGAACGTCGTCAGCGTTTCAAACGGTGCCGGTGTTGGTGTTACAGCATCCGTTTCACCCACTAACCATGCTTTAAAGTTCAGAGTTTGTTTAGGCTTGCCTTTTCCCGTTGAACTGTCCTTCACGATAGGTTGCTTAATCTCTGCTCCCAGTGCATAACCTGTACCGTGCTGGTCACCGATAACCAGGCTAACGTTTGGAATTTCAGTTCCATTATCCATGTTAGACAGAGAATAGTTATCTGCGTTAGTGGAGTACGGATTACCGGTGAATGTGGTAGCCATTGTCGTTTCTGTATTGAAATTACAGTCCTGTAAACGAATCTGGAAATCTTTTGGTGTGGTTGTTTTGCCGCCGGTTAAAGAACCCGTACCGATGCTGCCCATATCCACTTCCAGTTTATGATCGTCAGGAACAATTGAGCACGGGGAGTCTTCAATTGTGCCGTAAAATCTCACTGTACCGTTGTTCCCTGCGGCAACGACTGATGCTGAAGTCAGCGCCCCCATGAGCATTGCCGTGGCAACTGCTGCTTTTACAAACTTACTCATTATTTGTCCTTAAATCATAAATAATTAGAATATAAGCCAACTGAAATATTGACACAGAGCTTCTTCAATTTTTACAGCGACTTTTAAGCAGCCAATGAACAGATTGTCAGCTCCTGAAAAAACAGGTTCCTTGATATAATATTCTTTGGCGTGCCGAACATGTTGATATTTTAATATGACTGATGCAATTTAGATTTTCTAACATTCAAAGTTAGAAAAACTTAATTAATAGGCGGGGATAATAATTACTGAAACTTTTCATCTCAATAATGAAGAATAAGTTCAAAAAAACGGCAAATGCAAAAATCCAGTGAATAAATTAAAGTCAAAAACAATCACATGGCGATGACTATCTTGTGATATTAATTTCGCAACGATATAATATTAAAACACTATAATTAATATAAAATCAAGACCCAATAATATTTTTCACTTTAGTCATTATTTACCTAAAAATGCTTCCAGAAAAATAATTTATGAATAAAAGTAAATTCTCTTTCAATATGTAAATTTTTACAAATAAAAGCGTCATGCCGTATAAAATAAAGACCATTCGATCACAAGCGGATCATTGTTAGTACAATAAGATTGCATAAATTCAACATTGCCAGAAAAAAATAAAGGCCCGATAGATTACACCAGCGGGCCTTGTGCATGCGTATTAAATCGCTTTTGCCATCTTCAGATTACACGGGCTCATCTGCCAGTTGAATGTGCCGTTTCCGCTTTCATCAAGCGTTACGCTGGCAATGGCCGAGGTGGTAAACATAGGCGGCGTTTCGCCCGGACATAACTCAGCAACCAGATACCCGACTAAGGGTAAGTGGGAGATCACCAGTACCGAAGCAACACCTTCATTGGTCAACGCCTGTAAATAGGCACTGACCAGACCAACATCGCCGCAGGGCGTTAACTCCGGCAGAACTTCTGCACTGGAAGGCAGGTTCAGACAATCCCCTACTTCTTCCAGTGTTTGCTCGGCTCGCAGGAACGGGCTCACCAGAACGCGTTCGATTTCCACTTTTTGACCTTTCAGCCAGTTCGCCATCAGGCGAGATTCGTCACAACCGTTAGTAGTCAGAGGACGAACCGAATCACTGGCGGCATCGAGGGCTGCGTCGCCGTGACGCATGATAAAAACTTGCATATTGCACCGCTTTTGTTAACCAGATTCGCCCGTTTTCTTTCATCTGAAACCAGAGAAAGAAAACGGTGGCCGGCATTGTGCCTTATCCATTCACCGAATGAAACGCTGTTTTTTACCTCAATGGCGTAAGTATAGTCAATATGCGTTTACATTTTGAGCAACACTCCGCCATTCAGCGCGGATTCATATAGCTTTGACCTTCTTATTGCAGGTCAGTTGCAGTTGTTTTCCAAAAACTTTCCCCACGCTTGCTCATCTCGACTAAACGCTCGCAAGGGGTAAAACGGGAACCATACTGCGTGGCCAGTCGTTGCATTATTGCAACCACTTCACCCGCACCGAGAGAATCGATGTAGCGGAACGGACCACCGAGAAATGGCGGAAAACCAATGCCAAATACCGCGCCAATATCTCCGTCACGCACGCTACGGATAACCTGCTCGTCCAGACAACGTACTGCTTCATTCAGCATCAACATCACACACCGTTCAGCTACCTGCGGTGCGGAGAGTCGCCCCTGCCCTTGTGTGCCAATCAGCGGGTAAATGGCGGGATCGACCTGTTTTTTGCTTTTACGCCCTTTCTGACCATAAAGATAGAAACCCCGACCATTTTTTCTGCCTTTGCGATCGTCGTTCAAAATTGAAGAAACAACATTTGCAGGCGCGCTAAAACGTTCTCCATAAGCGGCTTCCAGTACAGGAATAATTTTAGTCCCGGTGTCGATTCCTACCTCATCCAAAAGTTGGATTGGGCCTACCGGAAAACCAAATTTCACCAGCGCGGCATCAATGTGCTCTACCCGTTCACCTTCGGTCAACATGCGGATAGCTTCATTAATGTAAGGCGCTAAAATGCGATTGACGTAAAACCCGGCTTTGTCACGCACGACAATGGGCGTTTTACCCTGTTTTTTCGCCAGTTTTACTGTGGTAGCGATGGTTTGCGCCGATGTCCCCGCATGAGGAATAATCTCCACCAGCGGCATTTTTTCCACCGGACTGAAGAAATGCAGGCCAATAACTTGCTCAGGTCGCGTAGCGTGAGCGGCGATATCACCAATCGGTAAAGATGACGTATTCGAAGCAAAGATGGTATGAGCGGCGCAATTTTGCTCAACTTCCGTCACCATTTGTTGTTTTAATTCGAGATTTTCAAACACCGCTTCAATAATCAGATCGCGATGGGCAAAGCCGCGATAGTCCGTCGTTCCGGAGATTAATGCCAGCTGTCTGTCACGTTCGCTGGCTTTGAGATGACGACGGCGAACTTTGCCCTCCAGCTGATCCCAACTGTACTTCAGCGCATGATTTATGCCCTGCGGGTTGATATCTTTAATTCTGACCGGAAGCCCCGCTTTACAAGCAGTGACGTAAGCAATACCGCCGCCCATCAAGCCACCACCTAAAATTCCCACGCTGTTTAATGGCGCAGGCGGCGCATCACTGCCAGGATCTTTCTTCACTTCCGTACTGGCAAAAAAGATACTACGCAGCGCCTGCGATTGCGGCGTCATCGCCAGTTCGCCAAACGCCCGAGCTTCGGCGTCATAACCGCTGCTGGAGCCCTGCGCTAATCCCGTTTCGACAACCTCCAGGATGCGTTCTGTCGCCGGATAATTGCCTTGAGTTTTGTGTTCTGTTTTCTTGCCGACCATTTTGAACAGCAGCGCACGACCTAACGGCCCCGCCAGAATACGCTCGCGTACAGGTAGAGGGCGGGAAGATGGGCGATCCTTCTTCGCCAGCTCGACAGCGGCTTCCAGCAAAATGGAGTGCGGAACAACGTCATCCACCAGCCCCAGCTTTAATACCTGTTTCGCCCGAAGTTGTTTTCCGGTGAGGATCATCTCCAATGCTGTGCTGACACCTATCAGGCGCGGTAAACGCTGGGTGCCGCCTGAACCGGGTAATAATCCAAGTTGTACTTCAGGCAAACCGAGCACCGTTTTAGGATCGTCAGTACACATGCGACCGTGGCACGCCAGCGCCAACTCCAGCCCACCGCCCAGGCAAGCGCCATGAATAGCCGCGATAACCGGAACGGGCAAAGCATGAATCTCCGCCATTAACTGTTGACCCTGCCGCGCCAGTGCTTCCGCTTCTTGCGCCGTTTTGCAGTTGCCGATCATGTTGATGTCTGCGCCAGCAATGAAGTTGTCCGGTTTAGCGGAGACAAACACCACGCCTCTCAACTCTTTGTTTTCACGGAGTTGCTTAATAATGGCGCGCACCTGCGAGGCAAACTCCGCCTTCAGGGTATTCATTTTCTCACCCGGTACGTCGATGGTGATAACGGCAATGTTGTCCAGACGAACATTAAGGGTAAACGCTGATGTCATTTCCATTATTCCGCCTCCACAACCATTGCCGCGCCAAGCCCACCGGCAGCACAGGCGGTCACTAAACCAAATCCACCGCCGCGACGGCGAAGTTCATGCAATGTCTGGGTAATCATCCGTGCGCCGGTCGCCGCGAAGGGATGCCCATAAGCAATCGAGCCGCCAAGCACGTTAAATTTGCTATCGTCCACTTCGCCAGTGGCATGTGCACGCCCCAGTACATCACGAGCAAAACGTTCGCTACCCAGCAACTGAATATTCGCCAGTGTCTGAGCTGCAAAGGCTTCGTGCATATCGATCAATGTCAGATCGCTCATTGTCAAACCGGCACGTTCCAGCGCCAGCGGTGTTGACCAGGCTGGACCGAGCAACATGTCCTGCCAGACATCTATCGCAGTAAATGCGTAACTGCGCAGATACCCCAGCGGTACCAGCCCTAATTCTTTCGCCCGCGATTCGGTCATCAGGATCACCGCCGCTGCGCCATCGGTCAGCGGCGTACTGTTTGCTGCCGTTACCGTCCCGTGTTTACGATCAAACGCCGGACGCAACTTTGCGTAATCAGCAAGCGAGGAATTACCGCGAATATTGTTGTCTTCGGCAAGCGGTTGTTTATAAGGAGGGATAAAGGCAGTCATCACCTCTTCTTTGAGTTTACCGTCTGACCACGCCTGAGCGGCTCGCTGATGCGAACGGTGCGCTAATGCATCTTGCTGTTCGCGAGTAATACCGTAGGTTTTCGCCATTTGTTCAGCGGTGTCACCCATCCGCAAGCCAGTAGAGTATTCCGCCACTGCCGGAGGCACCGGCATTAAGTCGCGCAAACGCAGGCGAGAGAAGAGTTTCAGGCGCTGGCTCATGGTTCGAGCTTTGTTGACATCAACCAGCACGCGCGCCAGTTTTTTACTGACGCCAATTGGCAATACGGAAGAGGAATCGGCCCCACCGGCAATCCCCGCGCGAATAGTTCCCGCCATCAGGCTTTCTGCGACGTTTGCAATCGCCTGGAAACTGGTAGCGCAAGCGCGGCTGACGCTGTAAGCATCGGTATGCACATTCATTCCAGTACCGAGAACAATTTCACGCGCAATGTTGGGGGCTTCCGGCATTTGTACGACCTGACCAAAAACCAGTTGTTCAATCACTTCGGCGGGGATCTCGCTGCGTGCCAGCAATTCGCCTACCACCATCTTCCCTAAATCAACCGCGGGAATGCCATGAAAAGCCGTCGCCTGGCGGGCAAAAGGCGTACGTAAACCGCTAACAATGGCGATACGATCGCCCTGGCGGGTAACCAGCGGTAAAACCTGACCCATAACACTCCCCTGTAAAAAAATAAATAAAGTGGTCTGACCTGATCATAGTCTTAACCATTTTTTTACATTTAGCCAAGCGGAGCAAAGGGAAAGTGGGAGCTATGACACAGAGAGAAAAGTAGAAGAGAAAATAAAACGCCCCTGCCAACAACTGACAGGGGCGTACGTACCCGAGAGGAATTAACGCAGACCCAGCTGGAAGATCAGCATTTCAGCTTCGCAGGCAAAAGTGAAATCGATATCCAGGCGCACACCGTCAGACTCTTCAGTGAAAGTCGGGGTGATTTTGCACGGTTCGGATTCCACGCTACGGGCTTTTTCAGTCAGCGCCGCCAGCGTTTGTTCTGCTTCTGCGCGGTTTGCAAACACGCGGCTGTAAGACGCGGTGCAGTCGGAGTTGTCCATAATGGTGCCAACATCCATACAGCAGCAAACCGGGGTTTCATCAGCACTACATTTACTCATCGTTGATTTCCTCTGTATGTGCACCCAAGGTGCCAGATAAACGTTGTGGATATTTTACGCTTCCGGAAAGTGCTGCTCCAGTTGTTAATTCTGCAAAATCGGATAAGTGACCGAAATCACACTTAAAAATGATCTAAAACAAAATTCACCCGAATCCATGAGTGCGCCACCTCCAAATTTTGCCAGCTGGATCGCGTTTCTTAGATCATATTTGAAAAAAGATAGAAACATACTTGCAACATTCCAGCTGGTCCGACCTATACTCTCGCCACTGGTCTGATTTCTAAGATGTACCTCAGACCCTACACTTCGCGCTCCTGTTACAGCACGTAACATAGTTTGTATAAAAATAAATCATTGAGGTTATGGTCATGAGCCAGAAAACCCTGTTTACAAAGTCTGCTCTCGCAGTCGCAGTGGCACTTATCTCCACCCAGGCCTGGTCGGCAGGCTTTCAGTTAAACGAATTTTCTTCCTCTGGCCTGGGCCGGGCTTATTCAGGGGAAGGCGCAATTGCCGATGATGCAGGTAACGTTAGCCGTAACCCCGCATTGATTACCATGTTTGACCGCCCGACATTTTCTGCGGGTGCGGTTTATATTGATCCGGATGTAAATATCAGCGGAACGTCTCCATCTGGTCGTAGCCTGAAAGCCGATAACATCGCGCCTACGGCATGGGTTCCGAACATGCACTTTGTTGCGCCGATTAACGACCAATTTGGTTGGGGCGCTTCTATTACCTCTAACTATGGCCTGGCAACAGAGTTTAACGATACTTATGCAGGCGGCTCTGTCGGGGGTACAACCGACCTTGAAACCATGAACCTGAACTTAAGCGGTGCGTATCGCTTAAATAATGCATGGAGCTTTGGTCTTGGTTTCAACGCCGTCTACGCTCGCGCGAAGATTGAACGTTTCGCAGGCGATCTGGGGCAGCTGGTTGCCGGTCAGATCATGCAATCTCCTGCCGGGAAGACTCCTCAAGGGCAAGCATTGGCAGCTACCGCCAACGGTATCGACAGTAATACCAAAATCGCTCATCTGAACGGTAACCAGTGGGGCTTTGGCTGGAACGCCGGTATCCTGTATGAACTGGATAAAAATAACCGCTATGCACTGACCTACCGTTCTGAAGTGAAAATTGACTTCAAAGGTAACTACAGCAGCGATCTTAATCGTGCGTTTAATAACTACGGTTTACCAATACCTACCGCGACAGGTGGCGCAACGCAATCGGGTTATCTGACGCTGAACCTGCCTGAAATGTGGGAAGTGTCGGGTTATAACCGTGTTGATCCGCAGTGGGCGATTCACTATAGCCTGGCTTACACCAGCTGGAGTCAGTTCCAGCAGCTGAAAGCGACCTCAACGAGTGGCGACACGCTGTTCCAGAAACATGAAGGCTTTAAAGATGCTTACCGCATCGCGTTGGGAACCACTTATTACTACGATGATAACTGGACCTTCCGTACCGGTATCGCCTTTGATGACAGCCCAGTTCCGGCACAGAATCGTTCTATCTCCATTCCGGACCAGGACCGTTTCTGGCTGAGTGCTGGTACGACTTACGCATTTAATAAAGATGCTTCAGTCGATGTTGGTGTTTCTTATATGCACGGTCAGAGCGTGAAAATTAACGAAGGCCCATACCAGTTCGAGTCTGAAGGTAAAGCCTGGCTGTTCGGTACTAACTTTAACTACGCGTTCTGATAACGCGTTCGCCTGGATAAAGTCACCTGCTATGCAGGTGACTTTAACTCCCCCACTTCACCGAAAGTAGTTTCCTCATTGCTTGCCTCCTGAGTTTTGCAAACAGCCTGATGGCAGCTTGCCCTTTCAAATCATTAAGTGGCATCCACAGACAAACCTGAAGGGAAAGGCATATTTTCAGGCGTTCTGCTCGTCTTTCTCAAAGAGTTTACTTTTCTGAATTACCAGGATACTCAAACCACCCTGGCTATTGTGCGCTCATACACTCAAATTAAAGATAGGGTCTAAATAAATGAGCGTTTTTTGATAGTCTATTTTATTAGGTAATATATATTTGTAACAAATCAATCAACATGGAATAAAATCATGCTACCATCTATTTCAATCAACAATACCAGCGCAGCTTACCCAGAATCCATCAATGAAAATAACAATGATGAAGTTAATGGATTAGTACAAGAGTTCAAAAACCTTTTTAATGGTAAGGAAGGAATAAGCACCTGTATTAAACATTTGCTTGAGCTTATAAAAAACGCCATGCGAGTAAACGACAATCCTGATAGATTTAATATTAATAATTCCTCAGTTACTTATATTAATATTGATTCCAATGATACAGACTATATTACTATTGGTATCGATAACCAAGAACCAATAAAATTACTTGCGAGCTATAAAGACAAAGAACTCGTCCGTACTATCATTAATGAGAACATAGTTGAGAAGGCTCATGATGATATAAATAATGCTGAATTTACTGATGGTAGTATCGTTGTTAGTGGTAATGAGGGTGCTATTGACTCCAATGATACAGCCGATATTACTAGTGGTATCTATAATCAAGAACCAATAAAATCACCTACGAACGATGAAAACAAAAAAGTCGGCCAAACCATCATCCATGAAAATGTAGTAGAGAATACTCATGATATCAATAACAAGGAAATGATCTTCAGCGCATTAAAAGAAATATATGATGGAGATCCTGGTTTTATCTTCGATAAGATATCACAAAAACTCAGACATACGATAACGGAATTTGATGAGAATGGGAAAAGCGAACCAACGGACTTATTTACCTGGTACGGTAAAGATAAAAAAGGCGATTCTCTCGCTATTGTAATTAAAAATAAAAACGGAAATGATTACTTATCTCTCGGTTACTATGATCAGGACGACTACCACATTCAAAGAGGAATTCGTATTAATGGTGATAGTCTCACCCAATATTGTAGTGAAAAAGCCAGGAATGCTTCAGCGTGGTTTGAAAGCAGTAAAGCTATCATGGCAGAATCATTTGCAACAGGTTCCGATCATCAGGTTGTAAACGAGCTCAACGGGGAAAGACTGAGAGAGCCAAACGAAGTTTTTAAACGTTTAGGTCGAGCAATAAGATATAATTTTCAAGTGGACGATGCAAAATTTAGACGCGATAATGTAAAAGAAATAATTTCTACTTTAGTCGATAACGAAGTTGACCGTTCTCAAAATAAATATGACCACTTTAAGGAAATCGAAGATAAAGTTGAAAAAAGGCTTCAAAATCGCCAGGCTAAATATCAAAATGAAATTAATCAACTATCTGCATTGGGTGTTAATTTTGATGATAATTAAAATTGTCCAGTTTTTTTGATTTTTCAACGCCTGAATATCGGAAATAGTCAGTGACGAACATCAGTATTTTTACATAATTATGTCCAGGTCATTGTCGGTTTATCTTCTTTTACTTGGGGTAATTGAGGGATAACAACAAAAAAGGTGAGTTTTGTGACTCACCTTTTTTATTTGTTTCTTATTCAGAATCGATATCTTTTAAATCATCCTGAATCGCTTGCGCGTTCGGATTTTCCTGCGGTTTGAGTTCGCCGCCATTAGCGATGAAATCATGACGCTGGAAGTACGCTTCGCGCACCATAATATAAGGATCGGACGACTGACGCAGCAGACCATCGGAATCCAGCAGCTGTGCGCGGGTTTCGATCCCTTCAAGCGTCCATTTACCCACAGACATCGGCCAGGTCAGCCAGGAAAGAACCGGGTAAAGACCATCCGCCATATCACCACCGTCATCACGCAGCGTGAAGCTACCGTAGAACGGTAACTGAACGTATGGCCCATAACCCACACCATAATGACCAAGCGTACTACCGAAGCGGTGAGGTTCAGTCCGTTGCAGTTTCGGGTTCGCCATCCCTGCAACATCAATAAAGCCGCCCATCCCCAAAATGGTGTTCAGGAAAAAGCGGGTAAAGTGGACCATCCCCTGATAAGGGTCGCCCTGCAAGAAGTAGTTAACCATCACCGCAGGTTCTTCAAGGTTGCCAGTAAAGTTGCTCAAACCGTTACGCGCCGGTTGCGGAACATAATCACGCCAGGCGACAGCGACCGGTCGAACAATATACGGGTCTAATACATTGAAGTTGAAGTTGTACATGGTGCGGTTGAACCCTTCTAACGGGTCAGAACGCCCTTGCTGATCTGTACCGGAACTCGCACACCCCACCAGAAGCGTAGTTCCCAGAGCAAGCGCCGACAGGCGAAGCTTCATAAATGTCTCCCTGTTTTTTTATGGCTTATGCAGTTTGCCATCCATGACGGAACGATACCGTATCCGCCTGTTTAGGTGTGGGCGATTGTAACAGCACGTCAACTGATGTCCAGACGCCCTGATTTGCTGATTTGATCATAGCCTGGTAATCGCCGCCCTGTAGGCTACTTGATTCTATAGAAACAGAAAAAGGCAAACGCGGCCTTTTCTACATTTTCAGAGTAACTCCCGCCAGTTGCGAGCAAAAAAGCCGCTACGCTTTAGCTATACGTGCTAATTCAAGAGAAGAGACCATGGACAACGACAAAATTGATCAACACAGCGACGAAATTGAAGTTGAGAGCGAAGAAAAAGAGCGCGGCAAAAAAATAGAAATAGATGAAGACCGACTCCCCTCCCGGGCGATGGCAATTCATGAGCATATCCGCCAGGATGGTGAAAAAGAGCTGGAACGCGACGCAATGGCACTACTGTGGTCAGCCATTGCGGCGGGTCTGTCGATGGGCGCTTCGCTACTGGCAAAAGGGATATTTCATGTCGAACTGGAAGGCGTGCCGGGCAGCTTCTTGCTGGAGAATCTCGGTTATACCTTTGGTTTTATTATCATCATTATGGCCCGCCAGCAATTATTTACCGAAAACACCGTGACTGCGGTACTACCCGTCATGCAAAAACCGACAATGAGCAACGTTGGCTTACTTATGCGGTTATGGGGCGTCGTGCTGCTGGGTAATATTCTCGGGACAGGTATTGCGGCGTGGGCATTTGAATATATGCCAATCTTCAATGAAGAAACTCGCGATGCATTTGTCAAAATCGGCATGGATGTGATGAAGAACACCCCCAGCGAGATGTTTGCCAACGCGATCATTTCCGGCTGGCTGATCGCCACTATGGTTTGGATGTTTCCTGCAGCGGGTGCGGCAAAGATTGTGGTGATTATATTGATGACCTGGCTTATTGCCCTGGGTGACACCACTCACATCGTTGTCGGTTCTGTTGAAATCCTCTATCTGGTGTTTAACGGTACGCTGCACTGGAGCGATTTCATCTGGCCCTTCGCACTACCTACTTTAGCGGGGAACATCTGCGGCGGCACCTTTATCTTCGCGTTAATGAGTCATGCACAGATCCGCAACGACATGAGCAACAAGCGCAAAGCAGAAGCACGCCAAAAAGCAGAACATGCGGAAAACATTAAGAAAAATGATAAAAACCCGGCATAAATGGCGAGGGTTTAAGCAATCGAGCGGCAGTGTACTTACCCCGCAGTCCATTAGCGGGTATACTCATGCCGCATTGTCCTCTTAGTTAAATGGATATAACGAGCCCCTCCTAAGGGCTAATTGCAGGTTCGATTCCTGCAGGGGACACCATTTATCAGTTCGCTCCCATCCGTACTAGTCCGCAAAATCCCATGAATATCAAGCATTCCGTAGATTCACAGTTCGTCATGGTTCGCGTCAGATCGTTGACAGCCGCACACCATGACGGGTAAAAAGTGGATAAAATAATTTTACCCACCGGATTTTTACCCATGCTCACCGTTAAGCAGATTGAAGCAGCAAAGCCGAAAGAAAAACCATACCGCCTTCTCGATGGTAATGGCCTGTACCTTTATGTCCCTGTATCCGGGAAAAAGGTATGGCAGCTTCGCTACAAGATTGACGGTAAGGAGAAAATACTGACCGTCGGAAAATATCCGCTTATGACTTTGCAAGAGGCAAGGGATAAAGCATGGACTGCGAGGAAAGACATCTCGGTTGGCATCGATCCGGTAAAGGCGAAAAAGGCTTCGTCTAACAACAATTCCTTTAGTGCGATTTACAAGGAATGGTACGAGCATAAGAGGCAAGTCTGGTCAGCCGCCTATGCGACTGAACTTGCAAAAATGTTTGATGACGACATTTTACCTATCATCGGCGGCCTTGAAATTCAGGATATTGAGCCGATGCAACTGCTGGAAGTAATCCGCAGATTTGAAGATCGCGGGGCAATGGAGCGAGCCAACAAAGCACGCAGAAGATGCGGCGAGGTTTTCCGTTACGCTATTGTCACCGGAAGGGCTAAATATAACCCGGCACCTGACCTTGCTGACGCCATGAAGGGATACCGCAAGAAGAACTTCCCGTTTTTACCTGCCGACCAGATCCCGGCATTCAACAAAGCACTTGCAACATTTTCAGGAAGTATCGTATCTCTCATTGCGACCAAAGTTTTACGCTACACAGCACTAAGAACAAAAGAGCTTCGTTCCATGCAATGGAAGAACGTCGATTTTGAAAACAGGATTATCACCATCGAGGCCAGTGTGATGAAGGGACGCAAGATTCATGTGGTTCCGATGTCGGACCAGGTTGTTGAACTTCTCACTACGCTAAGCTCCATCACTAAACCAGTATCAGAGTTTGTTTTTGCCGGGCGCAACGATAAGAAGAAGTCAATCTGCGAGAACGCGGTATTGCTTGTGATCAAACAAATCGGCTATGAGGGTCTGGAAAGCGGTCACGGATTCAGGCATGAATTCAGCACAATTATGAACGAGCACGAATGGCCTGCTGACGCTATTGAAGTGCAACTGGCACATGCCAACGGCGGATCTGTGCGTGGTATTTACAACCATGCTCAGTATCTCGATAAGCGCAGAGAAATGATGCAGTGGTGGGCGGACTGGCTTGATGAAAAGGTGGAGTGACCCACCTTAAATACCGAAGAGCACAAAGCCTTGCAATACAGTGCAAAGCTTTGCGTACCAGAGTTTTTTCTCATCAACTACCGCAAGTATCGATCGATTGAGACTTGGATGATAGACTTCATGCCTTTCAGAACTAATTGATTAAATAAATGTTAAATATATTTGCAAAGTACACCTCGATTGGTGTGCTGAACACACTTATACACTGGGTGGTTTTTGGTGTATGTATCTATGCAGCACATACAAATCAAGCTATGGCAAACTTCGCAGGTTTCGTTGTGGCTGTGAGTTTTAGCTTCTTCGCGAATGCAAAATTCACATTCAAAGCATCAACTACAACGATGCGCTACATGTTATATGTCGGGT
>NZ_JBJQJO010000017.1:0-105839 GCF_046487395.1 Escherichia sp. WS1450 | reverse complement strand
CGACGTTAAGAATCCGTATCTTCGAGTGCCCACACAGATTGTCTGATAAATTGTTAAAGAGCAGTGCCGCTTCGCTTTTTCTCAGCGGCGCGGGGTGTGCATAATACGCTTCCCCGCTACAGAGTCAAGCATTTTTTTGCTTTTCTCTGTTGAGATTCTCAGGAGAACCCCGCTGACCCGGCGGCGTGCTTGCCGTTGTTCCGTGTCAGTGGTGGCGCATTATAGGGAGTTATTCCGGCCTGACAAGAGGAAATTTAAAATAATTTTCTGACCGCGCAACATTCAACCAAATCAGTCTAAAACTGCCAGTTTTTCGAGCGTTTTGAAGCCGTAACGCTGTAAAACGGGCAATAATTGTTCAGCTTCTGGCGTCATTGCCATACAAAAGGCAATATTCGCATCGGCAGATTTTGCATCCGGGGCTTCATGCTCTAGCAACCAGGCCGTTCGGCGAGCAATCGCTGCGCCAGAATCCACCAGCCGGGTTCCCTCTGGCAGCACCTGTAACAGTTCTTCTTGTAGTAGAGGGAAATGGGTACACCCCAGTACAACGGTATCTGGCGGCTCTTTCATTCTTAACCACGGACGCAAGATACGTTTTAGCGCATCCAGAGAAACATCTTCGCCATGCAGCTTCGCTTCAGCCAACTCAACCATCTCTGCCGAGCCCAGCATTTCTATCTGGCATTCATTAGCGAAACGCGCGATCAGCTCATGAGTATAAGAACGTTTAACAGTTCCGCGGGTTGCCAGTAATCCGACAATGCCATTTGCCGTCAGACGTGCAGCAGGTTTAATCGCCGGCACGACACCAACAACCGGGAAGTCGAACTTTTCGCGTAATGCAGGAAGCGAAACGGTACTGGCGGTGTTGCAAGCGACCACAGCCAGCGCAAGGGGATAACGTTCTTGCACCGCGGTGACAATTGCCACCACTCGCTCAACAATAAACGCTTCGCTTTTTTCGCCATACGGGAAAGCGACGTTATCGAAAGCATAAATGTAATGGAGATCCGGTAAGAGATGCCGGATCTCGTCATAGACCGACAACCCACCGACGCCGGAGTCAAACACCAGCACGGTGGGACGTGGTTCAGAAGGTGTAGCTGCCAGACAAGGTGTATTCCCGTCCTGCAGTTTGGTAGCCATAGACTGTCTCATAATCTTTGTCGAACAGGTTGGCTATTTTACCACGAACTGTCAGATGAGAGGTGACCGGATACGCAACCGCAAGATCCCACAAGCTCACACCGCCCATTTTAACGGTTTGATAAGGATAAGATGAGTAATCCTTATCATAGCGAGTGCCTAAATACTGATAAGTAATACCCCAGTCGAAGTCATACAATTGCCAGTCGAGCTGGTATTTCACCTGCTGTTTAGCACGGCGTAACAACGGCGTGTCGGTAATTGCATTGCGCGCATCGACATAATCATAACTCACAGTATGCGTCAGTGGTCCGGTATCAAAATTGGCGGTCGCCTCGACCCCCTTAATCCGCGCTTTCCCTTCGTTGTAATATTTCAGGGTGTGATCATCATAATCGATCAAATCACTGACATCGTTACGATATCCGGAAATACGCCAGTTCACCCCAGCGGTTAAGCCTTCAAACGCGCCTTCCCACTGTTTGCTTTTCTCAGGATTCAGATTCGGATTTCCGTAGAAACCATACAGTTGCCCAAGATTAGGTGCCTTGTACGACGTGCCATAAGAAGCGATAAAACGATAGCCTTCGATGAATTCCCAACCGGCACTCGTTTGCCAGGTTCCATGACGACCAAACTGTGAGTTATCGTCGCTGCGGGCTGCGCCTTCAAACGTAAAATCGCCGACTTGTTGCAATCCGGTCAGATAGATACCAGTGTTACGTTGATCATACCCATCCTCAACATAACCAGTACCCGGCGTCGTAGTCTGTTTCTGCCAGTCAACGCCCGCACCAATATTACCGTGGCCAACGGTAACGTTATTTGCCCACTGGACGGTGTACTGCTTCATCTCATCCAGCGTCGCGGACGAATCATAACGACCATAATGGGGATCGTAGTTGTAATCTTTGCTATGGCTATAGCTGGTAATGAGTTGTGATTTAATCAGTTCGCCGTTATAGCGCAGCCCGGCGTCCCAACTTTGGCTATAGAGTTTACGGGTATCGAGCAACGGTGAGCCAGGAGAATAATACGCGTCATAATTGGTACGGTTATCATAGCCATAGCCGCGCACAAAGCCGCTCCAGGCATCAGTAAAGTTATGCTCCAGCGCGCCATAAAGCGTTTTACTTAAAAAACCATCGTTATCTGTCTGCGCTTGCGTTCCGGTATTACCATAGGCAACAACATCATAACCATGAGTATGGGCATAATCGCCCAACAGCGTTACCCGTGTCTTATCCCCCAGTTGTTGCTGCGTGGAGACATCATAGTTCTGATAACTATTGCTTCCCCACCCTGCTGAAATTTCCGTTCCGGGTTCATCGCGCGTCGTGATGATATTCACCACCCCGCCTATTGCATCGGAACCATAAACGGCGGAGCGCGGCCCACGGATATATTCAACACGCTGGACAAGCGCAATAGGGAACTGGCTAAGGTCGGCAGAACCACTCACCCCCGCCAGATTCAGGCGTACGCCATCAATTAACACCAACACATGACTGGCATTTGTACCGCGAATAAAAATAGATGAGAGCTGACCTGAACCGCCGTTTTGGGTGATATCGACACCCGGAAGACGGCGCAGCACATCATTGACCGAGGTCGACTGCCAGCGGTCGATATCCTGACGCGTCACAACGGTGGTTGGTGCAAGCACAGTGCTGCGCGGCTGTTCAAAACGGTTAGCAGTAACGACGAGAGTATCCGGGCTGGTATCCTGTGCCCAAGCGGAAAAGGCTGTGACAGAACACGCCGTCAGCAGCGAAGCTTTTTTAATCATTGTAAAGCATCCACAATAGAAGAAGGATGCCGCAGGTTTCATCAATATTACGCGATGATGAGAACCAGATGCGACGTTGGCCGGCAGGTCTTCGGGCTTGGAGGGGTATCTAAGATACTAAGAGATGATGACTTCCCACCGAATGGCAGTGTCCGCATAACGCAATCATCGCACCTTTCCTTACCGCTGCGCGTCAGCTCCAGATTCGCACTGGATTCCCTATTAACTCACAGGACCGGCAAGTGGATGCTACAGGTTGTAACAAGTTACTGTCCAGACGTAGCTCACAAATAGGAATTCATCAAGATCTGGACATCTGATGAGCAATCCCTACAATCGCCGCGTACTTTAATTTTTCAGGATACATCATGACCCCCGAACACCTTCCAACAGAACAGTATGAAGCGCAGTTAGCCGAAAAAGTGGTACGTTTGCAAAGTATGATGGCACCGTTTTCTGACCTGGTTCCGGAAGTGTTTCGCTCGCCGGTCAGTCATTACCGGATGCGTGCGGAGTTCCGCATCTGGCACGATGGCGATGACCTGTATCACATCATTTTCGATCAACAAACCAAAAGCCGCATCCGCGTGGATAGCTTCCCCGCCGCCAGTGAACTTATCAACCAGTTGATGACGGCGATGATTGCGGGTGTGCGTAATAATCCCGTTCTGCGCCACAAGTTGTTCCAGATTGATTACCTCACCACGCTGAGTAATCAGGCGGTGGTTTCCCTGCTGTACCATAAGAAGCTGGATGATGAGTGGCGTCAGGAAGCGGAAGCCCTGCGCGATGCACTGCGAGCGCAGAATCTGAATGTGCATCTGATTGGTCGGGCAACGAAAACCAAAATCGAGCTGGATCAAGATTACATCGATGAACGTCTGCCGGTCGCAGGGAAAGAGATGATCTACCGTCAGGTAGAAAACAGCTTTACCCAGCCGAACGCGGCGATGAATATTCAGATGCTGGAATGGGCGCTGGACGTAACCAAAGGCTCAAAAGGCGATTTACTGGAGCTGTACTGCGGCAACGGTAACTTTTCATTAGCACTGGCGCGCAATTTTGATCGGGTATTAGCCACCGAAATCGCTAAGCCGTCGGTCGCTGCCGCGCAATACAACATTGCCGCTAACCATATTGATAACGTACAAATTATTCGTATGGCGGCAGAAGAATTTACTCAGGCGATGAATGGCGTACGCGAGTTTAACCGCCTGCAAGGGATCGATTTAAAGAGTTATCAGTGCGAAACCATTTTTGTCGACCCACCACGCAGCGGTCTGGACGGTGAAACCGAGAAAATGGTGCAGGCGTATCCACGTATTCTGTATATCTCCTGCAATCCGGAAACGTTATGCAAGAATCTGGAAACATTAAGCCAGACGCACAAGGTTGAACGTCTGGCTCTGTTTGATCAGTTCCCCTACACGCACCATATGGAGTGCGGCGTATTACTGACCGCGAAGTAAAACCCATGCCGGATGCATCAGCATCCGGCATGATTCCGATTACTCAGCAACTTCCTGCTTACGGTTACGCATCTTCGCGCCAATCCAGAACACCATAATGACGGAGAGTACTGCCGGGAAGAAGTTAGAGCCGATATCCGGATACTCCGCACGAACTACCGTGCTGTACAGCAGTACGCCGAGAATAAAACAGGCAGCAGCCAGACCCGGCAAGCCTACCGGCATGGTGCGATTAAGATAACGTTGATGCAGGCAATAAACCGTCAGCACCAGGGAAATAATCGGGAATACAGAAAATGGCACAATGGAGCTAAACAGCGCTGCGAAAGTACCATTAATCGATAAGCCAGCCACCAGCGCCAGCAGCAGCGTACCTCTATCTTGATTTGCTTGTTTCATTACTCGTCCTTCACATTTCCCGGAATAATTGCGGTTTTCTCTTGTTCACGGCGATACCAGTAATAAGCCCCTTTCGAAATCATTCGCAGTTGCAGTACCAGTCGCTCTTCTAATTGCCGACGTTGTTCGACGCCGACGTCCAACGCCTCGGCACCCGCACTGAAGACAATTGTCACCATTGCTTCGGCTTGCGCTTCAGTAAACGCACGCGGCATATGGTTTTCGAGTTCCAGATAGTCCGCAAGTTCCGCAATGAAGTGCTGAATTTCACGCGCAACGGCAGCACGAAACGCAGCGGAGGTGCCGGAGCGTTCCCGCAATAATAACCGGAAGGCGTTAGGATTATTACCGATGAACTCCATAAATGTGGAGACCGAGGTGCGGATCACACTCCCGCCTTTGGCGATACGCTGACGCGCCTGACGCATGAGTTGGCGTAGCATTAAACCGCTCTCATCAACCATGGTCAGACCCAGTTCGTCTACGTCGCGGAAATGCCGATAAAAAGAGGTGGGAGCAATGCCTGCTTCTCGTGCCACTTCACGCAAACTCAGGCTGGCGAAGCTGCGTTCAGCACTTAATTGGCTAAATGCGGCTTCCACCAGCGAACGGCGGGTTTTTTCTTTTTGTTGCGCTCTTACGCCCATCACGATGTCTGAATCCTTGCCAAAAGTACTGCTGGCACTATACCAGAGAATGAACATACTGGATTGCTCCAGTATTGTGAATGAACGGTAACGCAATAAAACATATTTACTGCAATTCTTTGGCCGGTTCTTTTACGTACAAAGGAAACCTGCCGCTTAAACGGAGAGTATCGTCGATAAAAATCCAATAAAACGTTCAGGTCAAAAGTAAGAAACAGATAAAGCAAAGCCCGCTCAAGTTATAGCCAGATAAATGACGGGGATCAATTGGCTTACCCGCGATAAAATGTTACCATTCTGTTGCTTTTATGTATAAGAACAGGTAAGCCCTACCATGCCACATTCCTACGATTACGATGCCATAGTAATAGGTTCCGGCCCCGGCGGCGAAGGCGCTGCAATGGGCCTGGTTAAGCAAGGTGCGCGCGTCGCAGTTATCGAGCGTTATCAAAGTGTTGGCGGCGGTTGCACCCACTGGGGCACCATCCCGTCGAAAGCTCTCCGTCACGCCGTCAGCCGCATTATAGAATTCAATCAAAACCCACTTTACAGCGACCATTCCCGACTGCTCCGCTCTTCTTTTGCCGATATCCTTAACCATGCCGATAACGTGATTAATCAACAAACGCGCATGCGTCAGGGATTTTACGAACGTAATCACTGTGAAATATTGCAGGGGAACGCTCGCTTTGTTGACGAGCATACGTTGGCGCTGGATTGCCCGGACGGCAGCGTCGAAACACTAACCGCTGAAAAATTTGTTATTGCCTGCGGCTCTCGTCCATATCATCCAACAGATGTTGATTTCACCCATCCACGCATTTACGACAGCGACTCAATTCTTAGCATGCACCACGAACCGCGCCATGTGCTGATTTACGGTGCTGGAGTGATCGGCTGTGAATATGCGTCGATCTTCCGCGG
Organism: Escherichia sp. WS1450; assembly: GCF_046487395.1. Classification (NCBI taxonomy): domain Bacteria; kingdom Pseudomonadati; phylum Pseudomonadota; class Gammaproteobacteria; order Enterobacterales; family Enterobacteriaceae; genus Escherichia; species Escherichia sp. WS1450. The sequence continues at coordinate 99,462 of NZ_JBJQJO010000017.1, read as the reverse complement.
TATGGATGTAAAAGTGGATCTGATCAATACCCGCGATCGCCTGCTGGCATTTCTCGATCAAGAGATGTCAGATTCTCTCTCCTATCACTTCTGGAACAGTGGCGTAGTGATTCGTCACAACGAAGAGTACGAGAAGATCGAAGGCTGTGACGACGGTGTGATCATGCATCTGAAGTCGGGTAAAAAACTGAAAGCTGACTGTCTGCTCTATGCCAACGGTCGCACCGGTAATACCGATTCGCTGGCGTTACAGAACATTGGGCTGGAAACTGACAGTCGCGGACAGCTGAAGGTCAACAGCATGTATCAGACCGCACAGCCACACGTTTACGCGGTGGGCGACGTGATTGGTTATCCGAGCCTAGCGTCGGCGGCCTATGACCAGGGGCGCATTGCCGCGCAGGCGCTGGTGAAAGGCGAAGCCACCGCACATCTGATTGAAGATATCCCTACCGGCATTTACACCATCCCGGAAATCAGCTCTGTGGGCAAAACCGAACAGCAGCTGACCGCGATGAAAGTGCCGTATGAAGTGGGCCGCGCCCAGTTCAAACATCTGGCACGCGCACAAATCGTCGGCATGAACGTGGGCACGCTGAAAATTTTGTTCCATCGGGAAACAAAAGAGATTCTGGGTATTCACTGCTTTGGCGAGCGCGCTGCCGAAATTATTCATATCGGTCAGGCGATTATGGAACAGAAAGGTGGCGGCAACACTATTGAGTACTTCGTCAACACCACCTTTAACTACCCGACGATGGCGGAAGCCTATCGGGTAGCTGCGTTAAACGGTTTAAACCGCCTGTTTTAACACTTTATCGAAATGGCCATCCATTCTTGCGCGGATGGCCTCTGCCAGGTGCTCATAGCGGCTGCGCAGCGGTGAGCCCGGACGATAAACCAGCCCAATAGTGCGGCGAGGCTCCGGCTTAATGCACGGCAGATAAACAACTCCATCGCGTTTGCGCTCCGGCGGCACAGCCAGCGCTGGCAGTAAAGTGATCCCGCTACCTGCCGCCACCATGTTGCGCAGCGTCTCCAGGCTGGTCGCGCGGAAGTGTGTATCTTCATCCGCCCCGGCTTCAAAACAGAAACCCATTGCCTGATCGCGCAAACAGTGACCATCTTCCAGCATCAGCAGTTTTTCTCCTGCCAGATCGGCCATCGGTACGCATTCGCGGTTCGCCCACGGGTGATCTTCATAGATAGCCAGCAACATTGGCTCATCAAACAACGGCACTTCAATGAATGCTTCGCTCTCTTTCACCAGCGCGAGGATCACGCAATCGAGCTTGCCGCTGTCCAGTTGCGCCAGTAACTGGTGGGTCTGTGCTTCATGCAGATACATTTCCAGCTTTGGAAAGGTCTGGTGCAGCATCGGGATAATATGCGGTAGCAGGTACGGTCCAACCGTGGGAATCAAACCAATATGCAGCGGTCCGGACATCGTCTCGCCCTGCTGGCTTGCCATCTCTTTAAGGACTTTCACCTCACGCAGCACGGTACGCGCCTGATCCACCAGCAGCATTCCCGCCTGGGTGAACAACACTTTACGGCTGGTCCGCTCCAGCAACATCACGCCCAACTCATCTTCCAGCTTACGAATTTGCCCGCTAAGCGTCGGCTGGCTAACGTGGCAGGAATCTGCCGCACGCCGAAAATGGCGGTGTTCGGCCAATGCCACCAGGTACTCAAGATCACGAATATTCATTATCCATCCTCCATTGCCACGATAGTTCGCGGCGATAGGTAGCATAGCAACGAACGATTATCCCTATCAAGCATTCTGACTGATAATTGCTCACAGAAACGGAGCGGCACCTCTTTTAACCCTTGAAGTCACTGCCCGTTTCGAGAGTTTCTCAACTCGAATAACTAAAGCCAACGTGAACTTTTGCGGATCTCCAGGATCCGCTTTTTTTTGCCATAAAAAAGCCCGGCGATAAGCCAGGCTCAAATTTGTACATATAAATGTTCTTACCCCAACCGCGCCTGCGCAAAAGCAATCGCCTGCGCCACCTGCTGCGGTGAGACGCCGCCTTTTGCCGCACGCTTGTCGAGGCACGATTGCAGCGACAGAATCGGATAGACATCTTCGTCAATCACCTGACTGAATTTCTGCAACTCACTGAGTGGCAGATCTTCCAGCGGTTTGCCCTGACGAATGGCTTCCACCACCGCTTCACCAACAATATGGTGCGCCTCGCGGAACGGTACGCCTTTCGCCACCAGGTAATCCGCCAGTTCAGTGGCGTTGGCGTAACCCTGCTGAGCCGCTTCCTGGCAACGCGGACGTTTCACCTGAATGCCGTCCAGCACCAACGCCGCCATATGCAGGCAGTCCAGCCAGGTATCGAGCGCGTCGAACAGACCTTCTTTGTCTTCCTGCATATCTTTGTTGTAAGCCAGCGGCAAACCTTTCAGCGTCATCATCATGCCGGTTAACGCGCCCTGCACACGACCGCATTTACCGCGAATCAGCTCCAGCGCATCCGGGTTTTTCTTCTGCGGCATCAATGATGAACCGGAAGTCACGCGGTCAGAAAGCTCGACAAACCCCGCTTCGCCGGTGTTAAAGAAAATCAGATCTTCAGCAAAACGCGACAGATGCACCATGCCGATAGCGGCAGCAGACAGCAGTTCCAGCACGTGGTCACGGTCAGAAACGCTGTCGAGACTGTTACGGGTCGCTGAGGCAAATCCCAGCCAGCCTGCTAATTGTTCACGGTCGATTTCATAGGCCGTTCCCGCCAGCGCACCACAGCCTAGCGGGCTGACATCCAGACGCTTAAGTGCATCCTGCAAGCGGCTTTCATCACGCGCCAACATCTCAACATAGGCCAGGCACCAGTGCGCGAACGTCACCGGCTGGGCGCGTTGCAGGTGAGTGTAACCTGGCATCACCGCGTCCTGATTGTTTTGTGCGGTTTCCACCAGCGCCGATTGCAGCTGCCGGTTAGCCGTCAGCAACTCGCTAACGGTATCTTTGCACCACAGTTTCAGGTCAGTCGCTACCTGATCATTACGGCTACGCCCGGTGTGCAGTTTTTTGCCTAACTGACCCACTTTGTCGATCAGTTTGCCTTCCACCCAGCTATGGATATCTTCGGCGTCGCTTTCAAGGATTTGTTGTGGCCTGGCGCGAACATCTTCCAGCAGCACGTTCAGCGCCTCTTCCAGTTGCGCCTGTTCTTCTGCGGTCAGCACACCGACCGTTACCAGGGCTTTGGACCAGGCCACAGAGCCAACAATATCCTGCTCCGCCAGACGGTAATCAAAGCGCAGTGAGTCGTTGAATTGTTTGAACCGTTGATCTGCTGCCTGGGTAAAACGCCCGCCCCAAAGTGCCATAACTCTGTTTCCTTATTTTGAAATTTAATGCCGGAAAGCTGCGCCTCCGGCTAACAAAACTTAAGCTAAAATCCGCGTACCCATCGGCATACCGTTAAACAGTGCCGGAAGCTGTTCCGCATGACGCCAGGAGGCGATATCCACCGGGCGGCCCAGCGTGCGCGCAGCATCCAGCGCCGCGTTCACTTTCACTATCATGCCGTCAGTAATAATGCCCTGCTCAATCAGTTGTTCTGCTTTCGCGGCGGTCATTTCGGCAATACGTTGCCCTTTGCCGTCGAGAATGCCACTGACGTCGGAGAGCAAAATCAGATCCGCGCCCAGCGTTGCCGCCAGCGCCGTCGCTGCCTGGTCAGCATTGACGTTCATCAGTTGCCCTTCGTCTGTTACGCCAATGGAGCTGACCACCGGCAGATAACCGTTCTCCAGCAAGGAGTTGATAAGCTTAGGCGAACCTGGCTGCGCCAGTCCAACATGGCCTAACTCTTCATCAAGCTGGGTCACTTTGACGCTGTCGCCGTCACCGAGAAACAAACCTACGGCCGCAATCTGATGTTTCTTCGCCCATGCCAGCAGGGTTTTATTTGCCGTTCCCGCCAGTGCTCCGGTGATAATGTCAATCTGATCAGCAGGCGTCACCCGCAGGCCGTTTTTCTTTTTCACCGGCAGATTCAGCCCTTTCATCAGCTCATCCACCACGCAACCGCCGCCGTGCACAATCACCAGCGGACGCTGATGTGACACACGATAATTCACCAGTGCACTAAACAGACGTTCCAGCGCCTCTTCACTATCCAGCAGTACGCCGCCCAGTTTGATAATTAATGGATTCATCATTGCACCCTTAAATAAGAGACTGCGTTTCCGCATAGCCGAAACGAATATTGGCGCACTGTACCGCTTGTGCCGCCGCGCCTTTCAGTAAGTTGTCTTCGGTCGCCACAATAATCAGATGCTCGCCCTGAACGGCAAACCCGATATCGCAAAATGGCAGCCCAACGACATTTTTCAGCGCCGGAACGCCTTTGTCATACAATCGCACCAGCGGTTTATGGGCATACGCCTGCTGTAACACTTGCGCGACTTGCGCCTGGGTCACACCCGGTTTCAGGCGGCAGGTAATGGTTTCGAGAATGCCGCGCGGGAAATTGCCCAGATGCGGGGTGAAGATAACGTCAGCACCGAGGTGTGTGGCGATCTCTGGTTGATGGCGATGGGTAAAGACGCCATACGGTTGTAGGCTAACTTCACAAAAACTATTTGAAATCGCTGCCTTACGTCCTGCACCGCTCACACCGCTGGTGGCGTTGATTACCGGCCACTGATTGAGGTCAAGAAGATCGGCATCAATCAACGGTTTCAGCGCCAGCTGTGCCGCCGTCGGATAACAGCCTGGCACGGCAATCAAGTTCGCTTCTTTTAATTTATTACCGCACCACTCGGCCAGACCGTAGGCTGCCTGTTCCAGCAGTTCCGGATACTGATGGGTAAAGCCGTAATATTTTTCATAGAAGGTGGCGTCGTTAACACGAAACGCGCCGGAAAGGTCGAACACCACGCAGCCGGCTTCAAGAAATTGCGGCGCTAAATCGTGGCTAACTTCATGGGCGGTGGCGAGAAACACCACGTCCACCCCTGGGCTAAACTCGCTGATATCCGACATCGGCTGCAACGGCAGATCAACGATGCCTTTTAGCTGCGGATGCAAATCGGAGATTAACTTTCCCGCATCATTGCTTTGCGCTGAAACAGTCAAAGCGGTTATGTTCATATGCGGATGGCGATTTACATAGGTCACTAGCTCTGCGCCAGCGTAGCCGCTGGCACCCACAATCAGCGTATTCAACATCGGGGCTATTCACCTTCTTATGTCTGGTTGCCAGGTTAAACGTAAAACATTCACCTTACGGCTGGTGGGTTTTATTACGCTCAACGTTAGTGTATTTTTATTCATAAATACTGCATGAATATTGATACTATCATGACCAGAGGTGTGTCAACAATGAAAAACAAATTACCGCCATTTATCGAGATTTACCGTGCTCTGATTGCCACACCTTCAATAAGCGCCACGGAAGAGGCACTCGATCAAAGCAATGCAGATTTAATCACTCTGCTGGCGGACTGGTTTAAAAATTTAGGCTTCAATGTGGAAGTGCAGCCTGTGCCAGGAACTCGCAACAAATTTAATATGCTGGCCAGTACCGGACAGGGGGCTGGCGGCTTGTTGCTGGCGGGGCATACCGATACGGTGCCATTTGATGACGGACGCTGGACGCGCGATCCGTTTACACTGACGGAGCATGACGGCAAGCTTTACGGCTTAGGCACCGCCGACATGAAAGGCTTTTTTGCGTTTATCCTTGATGCGCTACGCGATGTCGACGTCACGAAACTGAAAAAACCGCTCTACATTCTGGCGACTGCCGATGAAGAAACCAGTATGGCCGGAGCGCGTTATTTTGCCGAAACTACTGCCCTGCGCCCGGATTGCGCCATCATTGGCGAACCGACGTCACTACAACCGGTACGCGCACATAAAGGTCATATCTCTAACGCCATCCGTATTCAGGGCCAGTCGGGCCACTCCAGCGATCCAGCACGCGGAGTTAACGCTATCGAACTGATGCACGACGCCATCGGGCATATTTTGCAATTGCGCGATAAGCTGAAAGAACGTTATCACTACGAAGCGTTTACCGTGCCATACCCCACGCTCAACCTCGGGCATATTCACGGTGGCGACGCTTCTAACCGTATTTGTGCTTGCTGTGAGTTGCATATGGATATTCGTCCGCTGCCAGGCATGACACTCAATGAACTTAATGGTTTGCTCAACGATGCATTGGCTCCAGTGAGCGAACGCTGGCCGGGTCGTCTGACGGTCGACGAGCTGCATCCGCCGATCCCTGGCTATGAATGCCCACCGAATCATCAACTGGTTGAAGTGGTTGAGAAATTGCTCGGAGCAAAGACCGAAGTGGTGAATTACTGTACCGAAGCGCCGTTTATTCAAACGTTATGCCCGACGCTGGTTCTGGGGCCTGGCTCAATTAATCAGGCTCATCAGCCTGATGAATATCTGGAGACGAGGTTTATCAAGCCCACCCGCGAACTGATCACCCAGGTGATTCACCATTTTTGCTGGCATTAAAACGTAGGCCAAACAATGTCGGATGCGATGCTTGCACATCTTATCCGACCTACACCTTTGGTGTTAATTGAGACGATTTTTTAACATTCCCATAAGTTACGCTTATTTAAAGCGTCGTGAATTTAATGGCGTAAATTCCTGCTATTTATTCGTTTGCTGAAGCGATTTCGCAGCATTTGACGTCACCGCTTTTACGTGGCTTTATAAAAGACGACGAAAAGCAAAGCCCGAGCATATTCGCGCCAATGCGACGTGAAGGATACAGGGCTATCAAACGATAAGATGGGGTGTCTGGGGTAATATGAACGAACAATATTCCGCATTGCGTAGTAATGTCAGTATGCTCGGCAAAGTGCTGGGAGAAACCATCAAGGATGCGTTGGGAGAACACATTCTTGAACGCGTAGAAACTATCCGTAAGTTGTCGAAATCTTCACGCGCTGGCAATGATGCTAACCGCCAGGAGTTGCTCACCACCTTACAAAATTTGTCGAACGACGAGCTGCTGCCCGTTGCGCGTGCGTTTAGTCAGTTCCTGAACCTGGCCAACACCGCCGAGCAATACCACAGCATTTCGCCGAAAGGCGAAGCTGCCAGCAACCCGGAAGTGATCGCCCGCACCCTGCGTAAACTGAAAAACCAGCCGGAACTGAGCGAAGACACCATCAAAAAAGCAGTGGAATCGCTGTCGCTGGAACTGGTCCTCACGGCTCACCCAACCGAAATTACCCGTCGTACACTGATCCACAAAATGGTGGAAGTGAACGCCTGTTTAAAACAGCTCGATAACAAAGATATCGCTGACTACGAACACAACCAGCTGATGCGTCGCCTGCGCCAGTTAATCGCCCAGTCATGGCATACCGATGAAATCCGTAAGCTGCGCCCAAGCCCGGTAGATGAAGCCAAATGGGGCTTTGCTGTAGTAGAAAACAGCCTGTGGCAAGGCGTACCGAATTACCTGCGCGAACTGAACGAACAACTGGAAGAGAACCTCGGCTACAAACTGCCCGTCGAATTTGTTCCGGTGCGTTTTACCTCGTGGATGGGTGGTGACCGCGACGGCAACCCGAACGTCACGGCCGATATCACCCGCCACGTCCTGCTGCTCAGCCGTTGGAAAGCCACCGATCTGTTCCTGAAAGATATTCAGGTGCTGGTTTCTGAACTGTCGATGGTTGAAGCAACCCCTGAACTGCTGGCGCTGGTCGGCGAAGAAGGTGCCGCAGAACCGTATCGCTATCTGATGAAAAACCTGCGTTCTCGCCTGATGGCGACACAGGCATGGCTGGAAGCGCGCCTGAAAGGCGAAGAACTGCCAAAACCAGAAGGCCTGCTGACACAAAACGAAGAACTGTGGGAACCGCTCTACGCTTGCTACCAGTCCCTTCAGGCATGTGGCATGGGTATTATCGCCAACGGCGATCTGCTCGACACTCTGCGTCGCGTGAAATGTTTCGGCGTACCGCTGGTGCGCATTGATATCCGCCAGGAGAGCACCCGCCATACCGAAGCATTGGGCGAGCTGACCCGCTATCTCGGCATCGGCGATTATGAAAGCTGGTCAGAGGCCGACAAACAGGCATTCCTGATCCGCGAACTGAACTCCAAACGTCCGCTTCTGCCGCGCAACTGGCAACCAAGCGCCGAAACGCGCGAAGTGCTCGATACCTGCCAGGTGATTGCCGAAGCACCGCAAGGCTCCATTGCCGCCTACGTGATCTCGATGGCGAAAACGCCGTCCGACGTGCTGGCTGTCCACCTGCTGCTGAAAGAAGCGGGTATCGGCTTTGCGATGCCGGTTGCTCCGCTGTTTGAAACTCTCGATGACCTGAACAACGCCAACGATGTCATGACTCAGCTACTGAATATCGACTGGTATCGCGGCCTGATTCAGGGCAAACAGATGGTGATGATTGGCTATTCCGACTCAGCAAAAGATGCGGGCGTGATGGCGGCTTCCTGGGCGCAATATCAGGCACAGGATGCATTAATCAAAACCTGCGAAAAAGCGGGTATTGAACTGACGTTGTTCCACGGTCGCGGCGGTTCCATTGGTCGCGGCGGCGCACCTGCTCATGCGGCGCTGCTGTCACAACCGCCAGGAAGCCTGAAAGGCGGCCTGCGCGTGACTGAACAGGGCGAGATGATCCGCTTTAAATATGGTCTGCCAGAAATCACCGTCAGCAGCCTGTCGCTGTACACCGGGGCGATTCTGGAAGCCAACCTGCTGCCACCACCTGAGCCGAAAGAGAGCTGGCGTCGCATTATGGATGAACTGTCAGTCATCTCCTGCGATCTCTACCGTGGCTACGTACGTGAAAACAAAGATTTTGTGCCTTACTTCCGCTCCGCTACGCCGGAACAGGAACTGGGCAAACTGCCGTTGGGTTCACGTCCGGCGAAACGTCGCCCGACTGGCGGCGTCGAGTCGCTGCGCGCCATTCCGTGGATTTTTGCATGGACGCAAAACCGCCTGATGCTCCCCGCCTGGCTGGGTGCAGGTACGGCACTGCAAAAAGTGGTCGAAGATGGCAAACAGAGCGAGCTGGAGGCTATGTGCCGCGATTGGCCATTCTTCTCGACGCGTCTCGGCATGCTGGAGATGGTCTTCGCCAAAGCAGACCTGTGGCTGGCGGAGTACTATGATCAACGTCTGGTAGACAAAGCACTGTGGCCGTTAGGTAAAGAGTTACGCAATCTGCAAGAAGAAGACATCAAAGTGGTGCTGGCGATTGCCAACGATTCCCATCTGATGGCCGATCTGCCGTGGATTGCAGAGTCTATTCAGCTACGGAATATTTACACCGACCCGCTGAACGTATTGCAGGCCGAGTTGCTGCACCGCTCCCGCCAGGCAGAAAAAGAAGGCCAGGAACCGGATCCTCGCGTCGAACAGGCGTTAATGGTCACTATTGCCGGGATTGCGGCAGGTATGCGTAATACCGGCTAATCTTCCCCTCCTGCAAACCCTCGTGCTTTTGCGCGAGGGTTTTCTGAAATACTTCTGTTCTAACACCCTCGTTTTCAATATATTTCTGTCTGCATTTTATTCAAATTCTGAATATACCTTCAGATATCCTTAAGGAATTGTCGTTACATTCGGCGATATTTTTTTCAAGACAGGTTCTTACTATGCATTCCACAGAAGTCCAAGCTAAACCCCTTTTTAGCTGGAAAGCCCTGGGTTGGGCACTGCTCTACTTTTGGTTTTTCTCTACTCTGCTACAGGCCATTATTTACATCAGTGGTTATAGTGGCACTAACGGCATTCGCGACTCGCTGTTATTCAGTTCGCTGTGGTTGATCCCGATATTCCTCTTTCCGAAGCGGATTAAAATTATTGCCGCAGTGATCGGCGTGGTGCTATGGGCGGCCTCTCTGGCGGCGCTGTGCTACTACGTCATCTACGGTCAGGAGTTCTCGCAGAGCGTTCTGTTTGTGATGTTTGAAACCAACACCAACGAAGCCAGCGAGTATTTAAGCCAGTATTTCAGCCTGAAAATTGTGCTTATCGCGCTGGCCTATACGGCGGTGGCAGTTCTGCTGTGGACACGCCTGCGCCCGGTCTATATTCCAAAGCCGTGGCGTTATGTTGTCTCTTTTGCCCTACTTTATGGCTTGATTCTGCATCCGATCGCCATGAATACGTTTATCAAAAACAAGCCATTTGAGAAAACGTTGGATAACCTGGCATCGCGTATGGAGCCTGCCGCACCGTGGCAATTCCTGACCGGCTATTATCAGTATCGTCAGCAACTAAACTCGCTAACAAAGCTACTGAATGAAAATAATGCCTTGCCGCCGCTGGCGAATTTCAAAGATGAATCGGGTAACGAACCGCGCACTTTAGTGCTGGTGATTGGCGAGTCGACCCAGCGTGGCCGCATGAGTCTGTACGGTTATCCGCGTGAAACCACGCCGGAGCTGGATGCGCTGCATAAAACCGATCCGAATCTGACCGTGTTTAATAACGTGGTGACGTCTCGTCCGTACACCATTGAAATCCTGCAACAGGCGCTGACCTTTGCCAATGAAAAGAACCCGGATCTGTATCTGACGCAGCCGTCGCTGATGAACATGATGAAACAGGCGGGTTATAAAACCTTCTGGATCACCAACCAGCAGACGATGACCGCCCGCAATACCATGCTGACGGTATTTTCGCGCCAGACCGACAAGCAGTACTACATGAACCAGCAACGTACGCAGAGTGCGCGTGAATACGACACCAACGTGCTGAAGCCGTTCCAGGAAGTGCTGAATGACCCTGCGCCGAAGAAACTGATCATCGTTCATCTGCTGGGTACGCATATCAAATACAAATACCGCTACCCGGAAAATCAGGGCAAGTTTGATGGCAATACCGATCATGTTCCGCCGGGACTAAGCGCAGAAGAGCTGGAGTCATATAACGATTATGACAACGCTAACCTGTATAACGATCATGTGGTTGCCAGCCTGATTAAAGACTTTAAAGCAGCAGACCCGAACGGTTTCCTGGTTTACTTCTCTGACCACGGTGAAGAGGTTTACGACACGCCGCCGCACAAAACTCAGGGGCGTAATGAGGACAACCCGACGCGTCATATGTACACCATTCCGTTCCTGCTGTGGACGTCAGAAAAATGGCAAGCGACTCATCCGCGTGATTTCTCGCAGGATGTTGATCGTAAATACAGCCTGGCGGAACTGATCCACACCTGGTCAGATTTGGCGGGTTTATCTTACGACGGTTACGATCCAACCCGTTCAGTGGTGAATCCGCAGTTCAAAGAAACTACCCGCTGGATTGGTAACCCGTATAAGAAAAATGCGCTGATCGATTACGACACACTGCCGTATGGCGATCAGGTGGGTAATCAGTAATTATCAGCCAAGTGCTATTTGCCGGATGCGACGCTTGACGCGTCTTATCCGGCCTACAGATCGCGGCGGTAGGCAGGATAAGGCGTTTACGCCGCATCCGGCAATACAAGTCGACTGAAACTGCCGCAATGTTTACATCGAACTCCCCTCAGGCCACACTTTTCAGGTGGCCTTTTTTAATAATGCCAGTTACTGTTTTCCCGTCTACATACCTAAGGGAATAACATGTATCACGACGTCAGCTATCTGCTCTCCCGCCTGATCAACGGCCCGCTGTCCCTGCGCCAGATTTACTTTGCCAGCAGTAACGGCCCGGTGCCCGATCTTGCGTATCAGGTCGATTTTCCACGGCTGGAAATTGTGCTGGAAGGTGAGTTTGTTGATACCGGTGCTGGAGCAACGTTAGTTCCCGGCGATGTGCTGTACGTTCCTGCTGGTGGCTGGAATTTTCCACAATGGCAAGCCCCCGCCACTACCTTTAGCGTGCTGTTTGGCAAACAGCAACTCGGCTTCAGCGTCGTGCAATGGGATGGCAAACAATATCAAAATCTGGCGAAGCAACACGTCGCCCGGCGCGGCCCACGCATAGGTTCTTTTCTGCTACAAACGCTCAATGAAATGCAAATGCAGCCGCAGGAGCAGCAAACGGCAAGGCTTATCGTCGCCAGCCTGCTTAGCCACTGCCGCGATTTGCTTGGCAGCCAAATCCAGACCGCCTCACGCAGCCAGGCACTATTCGAAGCTATTCGCGATTATATCGACGAACGCTATGCCTCCGCGCTTACCCGCGAATCTGTCGCACAGGCGTTCTATATTTCACCAAACTATCTCTCGCACCTGTTTCAAAAAACAGGGGCCATTGGTTTTAACGAATACCTGAATCACACGCGACTGGAGCACGCTAAGACGTTATTGAAAGGCTATGACCTGAAGGTAAAAGAAGTGGCGCACGCCTGCGGCTTTGTCGACAGCAACTACTTCTGCCGTCTGTTTCGTAAAAATACCGAACGCTCGCCGTCGGAATATCGTCGTCAGTACCACAGCCAACTGACAGAAAAACCGACTACTCCAGAATAAGATGGGTTTGCTGCGGCGCAGAAAGCACTTTGCGCACCGCGCTCATCACCCGCTGCGGCTCACGCAGGAAAGCGTAGATGCTGCATTGCACATAGCGGCAATGTTCAAATCGCTCAGCACCGGCAAGCTCGATATCCGTAATTAACAGCGCAACATCCGCCCGGCGGATATCCTCGTCCGCTAAACGATTCTCCGTTCCCAACGCGCCCTGGGTTTCAATGCTGACGCCCCACTTCTCTAACTGGCACAACTTTTCCAGCCGTTCCGCCGCCATATATGTATGCGCCACGCCGCTTACGCAGGCGGTTACTGCCACCAGGTATGCCATTTTAACCTCCCACGGTAACCTGAAATCCGGCCCGTTCTGCCATTTCGCGCATCGTTGTCACATCGGCTGACGACGGCGCAGCAACATCTTTCATCGACCATGTTTTCCCCAGCAGGCGGTATTTCGGTTCGCCGTACTGATGAAACGGTAACAGATGGATCTGCCTGATATTCAGCGGGATCAGTACATCCAGCGCCTGCTGCATATTCTCCCGGCTGAGTGTGAAACCAGGGATCAGCGGTAAACGCGGGATCACGTTGACACCCTCACTCACCAGCAAACGCAAATTCTCCAGCACGCGTGGCAGGTTCATCTTCACCACATCCCGCGCCTGAGTCACATCCATAATTTTTAAATCGAACAACACTTCATCGCACAATTTCGCCAGCGGTAACAACTTGCTGGTTGGCGCGTCTCCGGCAGTTTCAATGGCGCATGACACCCCCCAAAGCCGAAGTCGCTGTAAAAAACGGGTAGCAAACTCCGCCTGCATTAACACTTCGCCGCCAGAAAGCGTGACGCCGCCGCCGGACGTGCGAAAGAAAATGTCATCTTTCATCACTTCCCGTTCTAGCGCGTCAAGGCTGATATCGCGACCAATCCGTTCAAACGCCCCGGACGGGCATTCATCCGCATCACGCAAACATTTCGCACAGTGCAGACATTTCGCCTCTCTGCGTACCGTCTGGATTTTGCCGGAGATCGACTCCGGATTAGCACACCACGGGCAAAGATGCGGACAGCCTTTAAAAAAGACCACCGTACGAATGCCCTCGCCGTCATTCAGTGAATAACGCTGAATGTTGAAAATGCGCGCCACATCATTGCGGCGCGTTTCCACAACGTTACAGCTGATGCGCTGTCCGGCGGATGATGTCATCCTGGATCTCCTTCGACAGTTCGACAAAGAAGGCGCTGTATCCGGCAACGCGCACCACCAGCCCGGCATAATCTTGTGGGCGCTGTTGCGCTTCCCGCAACGTGTCGGCGTTCACCACGTTAAACTGAATATGCTGCAACTTAAGCTGGGTAAACGCCCGTAAGAAGTCGGCCAGTTTGCGTAATCCCGCTTCACCTTCCAGGGTCGCCGGAGTGAATTTCACGTTCAGCAACGTACCGTTAGACAGCAGCGTATTATCGAGCTTACTGACTGACTTCAGTACCGCCGTTGGCCCTTGTGCGTCCTGACCCAGCATAGGTGACAAGCCGCCGTCTGCCAGTTGTTCCCCGGCAAAACGACCGTCTGGCGTCGCGCCAACCACCGATCCCAACGGGACGTGAGCAGAAACGGTATACGATCCCGGCGTGAAGTAGCCGCCGCGCGGGTTCTGGTATTTTTCCACTTCTTTGCAGTAGTGGCGTAACAGTTCGGCGCTGATGTTATCCACCTCGTCGATATCGTTACCGTATTTCTCGAAGCGGTTAATTAAGCGAGCACGGACTTTTTCGCCTTCTGGCGTTGCGAAGTTGGCTTTTAATACCGACAGCAATTCGTCAAAACTTAAACGCTGTTGCTCAAAAACCATACCTTTCAACGCATGGAGAGAATCGCTCAGGTTGGCGATACCGATCCCCTGTACGCCGGAGAAGTTATAACGCGCACCGCCATCGGTAATATCGCGGCCTTTTTCCAGACAATCGCTGATAAACGATGAGAGCAGCGGTACAGGTGCCCAGTCACGGTGACCGATATCGCAAATATTGCTGCCCTCAACCATCAGGGTGATGTAGTGGCTGATCTTGGCGCGGATCTGCTCCAGTAAACCTTCATAAGTCAGCGCAGCGTTGCCTTCATTTTCATGCAGGCAGATTTCCATCACTTTCAGCAGATTAAACATCGCGATGTCATGCAAGCCGTAGGTTCTGCCGGGAATAGATAATTCCACACAGCCCACTACGGAATAGTCGCGTGCATCTTCCAGCGAAACGCCACGGTTGAGGAACGCTGGCACCACCACTTCATCGTTAAAGATTTGCGGAATACCGGTGCCGAGGCGAATGGTTTCGGCGGTTTTCATCAGGAACGGCGTGTCGATCAAGGCGTTAGTGCGCACCCCCAGGTTCGGTTGCGGTAATTGCACACTTTGATAGGCGTCGAGACAGAGGAACGAAAGTACGTTCACCGCGCTACGTCCGTTCTCGGTTAACCCGCCGAGCAGTGCGGTATAGCCGGTCGGGAAACCGGCGAAATAACGCGCGCTACTGGTGGAGCGCAACAGCACGATGTCGTTGCATTTCACCCATAAAGATTCGAGCAGTTCTTTCAGGAACGCCGGATCTTCGCCCTGGGTTAATGATGCCTGATAGAACGGCAACATATACTGGTCGAAGCGCCCTAAAGACAGCGAACTGGCGTTGGATTCGTATTGCAGAATGATGTTCATGTACCAGAATAACTGGCACGCCTGCCAGAACGTCTGCGGCTTATGTTGCGCGTTATGGCGGGAGATCTCCGCAATAGTCAGCAGCTCTTCGCGACGCTGGGCATCTGTGCAGTTTGCCGCCATCGTTTCCGCCAGTTCGGCGTAACGCAAAATGTGTTTCTGCGAGGCTTCCAGCAGTAACAACGCGGCCTGATAAAAGTGATTCTCCGGCTGTTGCTGACAATGTTGCTGCATTTGCGCTACCAGCTCACCCAGCCCGTGATTCAGCAGGCGCGGGTAATCAATAATAATGTGCCCCTGGCCTTTATCCGTCTGGTTGATGCTGAAAATCTGCGTGCTGGTCGCGGCTTTTACTTCATCCGTCATCTGCCCGTTAATGAAATCTTTCATCGAACGTTTTTCCCAGTACGGGAACAACTCTTCACGGTAGATACGTTTATCTTCTTCGCTGATAGCAAAGCGGTCCTGCGGACGCGTCGGGAATTGATCCAGCTCTTTCAGCAGCCAGTAAGGGTCCATTTCCGGCGACATAATCCCGGCGCGCGGTTTTACGGTGCGGTTACCGGCAATCAGTTCTTCATCACGAATCGAAATTTCAACATGTTCAAGGATATACGCTGTTGCTTTCGCCCGGCGCAATATCACCGGTTCGCCTTCGGTTTGCCGATGGCTGGCGGTATAAAGCAGCGCACGCTCCAGCGAGATTTCACGGGTATTGGCAAACAGTGCAGTTTTGAGGCGAGAGATACGATTCGTCATGAGGAACTCCTGTGGGAAAGCGAACCCGCCCTTACGGGCGGGATAAGAACTTAAGCGGTTTGTGCCAGGTGAGCTTCAATTTTGCTCATAATGGCATCAGCGCGTTTTACCGCGTCGCTGATGTTGACGCGCACGATGGTCTTGCCAGCAAAACGCTCTTCAAACTTGATGCCGATATCTTTGGTCAGAATCACCATATCGGCGCTCGCCACGTCTTCCGCTGTCAGTTCATTTTCCAGACCAATTGACCCCTGGGTTTCTACTTTCACTTCCCAGCCTTTCGCTTTCGCGGCACTTTCCAGCGCCTCTGCCGCCATATAGGTATGGGCAACACCAGATGGACACGCGGTTACTGCAATAATTTTCGTCATGGCTCGTTCCTCAATTAATTAATTTCAAAATCCAAATCCAGGTCGTCTTCTTTTTCATCAGTCGAAGACCCATTTTTACGCGCCAGACTTTTCAGCACGTTCACGCAGACTGCCGTCACCACTGCTCCGACAGCCACTGCTGCGATATAACCCAGCTTGCCTTCAACCACCGGCAGCACAATCAGACCACCCCAGCCTGCATAGCACTGTGCACCGACCAGTGCCGCAGTTACCGCACCACAAACTGAACCGACCATGATGGAAGGAATAACACGCAGCGGATCGGCAGCGGCGAAAGGAATCGCCCCTTCAGTAACCCCAACGCACCCCATCACCAGCGCCGCTTTACCGGTTTCGCGCTCTTCTGCGGAGAAATTTTTACGACCAATCAGCGTCGCCAGCCCCATCCCCAGCGGCGGAATACAAATACCCACGGCAGCAATGGCCACCACGGTATAAACACCCTGAGCAACGCAAATCAGCATGAAGGCATAGGCCACTTTGTTAACCGGACCGCCCATATCGAACGCCAGCATCAGGCCCATGATCACCGCCAGCATAACAATGCTGCCCTGCTGCATCCCCTGAAGCCACTGAGTCAGGCTGTTGGTCAATGCCCCCACAGGCTCGCCCAGCCCCCACATCATGATGCCTGCGGTAATCAGTGTGCCGACGATAGGAATGATGAAGATTGGCATCACCGAGCGCAGAACTTTATGCACCGGAATTTTCTTCAGGTAATGCACCACGATGCCGCCGATAATCCCGGCGATCAGTGCACCAAAGAAGCCCGCACCAAAGCTGTTACCAACCCAGGCACCGATAGCGCACGGAGCCAGCGCAGAACGCTCTGCAATGGAGTAACCAATGTAAGCGGCGAGGAAAGGCACCATCAGCGTCAAACCCGCAACGCCGATATCAAACAGTTTTTTCAGATTCGGATCGGCTACGGCATCCGGCACTGCGCCTTTGCCATACAACATGACGGAAACCGCCAGCAAAATACCTCCCGATACCACGAAGGGAATCATGTGTGAAACGCCCGTCATTAAGTGCTGACGGGTATTTTTCAGGATCTGCACCAACTCATTCATAAGCTGCTCCCGGGCTTGCAAAAGCCCATGTCCATATTTTTGATGGAGGAAACAATAGGCAATCGCAGGCGGAGCAAACAGTGGATAAAAAGGCCATTTACTGGACTTTTGTAATATCAGTACAAAAATGCGATCCGCCTCATAACTTGCGATAACCCGGAAGCATGCCGCAGAACGGTGTCTTGTGAGACGCGTCGCAAATTGACGGTTACATTACATTTGTCCAGCTTTTGGCAGATTTGTCACATGGCAGGCCGTTGCCGTGCGCTCTTATCCTGTAAACAGAAAACCGTACCGGGAGAAAGGCAATGGCCCTGATTGTGGAATTTATTTGTGAGCTACCTAACGGCGTACATGCGCGTCCGGCAAGCCACGTTGAAACGCTGTGTAATACTTTTTCATCACAAATTGAGTGGCATAACCTGCGCACTGACCGCAAGGGCAACGCCAAAAGCGCCCTTGCGCTGATTGGCACCGACACGCTGGCGGGCGATAACTGCCAGTTACTGATTTCCGGGGCCGACGAACAGGAAGCGCACCAGCGTTTAAGCCAATGGCTGCGCGATGAATTCCCCCACTGCGATGCGCCGCTGGCGAAAGTTAAATCTGACGAACTGGAACCACTGCCGGTTTCACTGACCAATCTGAATCCGCAAATTATCCGCGCCCGCACCGTGTGCAGCGGTAGTGCAGGCGGCATTCTGACGCCGATCTCTTCTTTAGATCTCAATGCGCTGGGTAATCTTCCTGCTGCCAAAGGCGTTGACGCCGAGCAATCCGCGCTGGAAAACGGCCTGACACTGGTAATGAAAAACATTGAATTTCGTCTGCTGGATAGCGACGGTGCTACCAGCGCGATACTGGAAGCTCACCGATCCCTGGCTGGCGATACTTCTTTACGTCAGCACTTACTGGCAGGCGTCAGCGAGGGATTAAGCTGTGCCGAAGCGATTGTCGCCAGTGCACACCACTTCTGCGAAGAGTTCGCCCGTTCCAGCAGCAGCTACCTGCAAGAACGTGCCCTGGACGTACGCGACGTCTGCTTCCAGTTACTCCAGCAAATCTACGGTGAGCAACGCTTCCCGGCACCGGGCAAACTGACGCAGCCCGCCATTTGTATGGCTGATGAACTGACCCCCAGCCAGTTCCTCGAACTGGATAAAAATCACCTCAAAGGATTGTTGCTCAAAAGCGGCGGCACCACGTCACACACGGTGATCCTTGCCCGTTCGTTCAACATTCCGACGCTGGTTGGTGTGGATATTGATGCCCTCACTCCGTGGCAGCATCAAACGATTTATATCGACGGCAACGCTGGGGCGATTGTGGTTGAGCCAGGGGAAGCCGTAGCTCGTTATTATCAGCAGGAAGCCCGCGTACAGGACGCCCTGCGTGAGCAACAGCGTGTCTGGCTGACCCAACAAGCCCGTACCGCTGACGGTATCCGCATTGAAATTGCCGCTAACATCGCTCACTCCGTGGAAGCGCAGGCCGCATTCGGCAATGGTGCGGAAGGCGTTGGTTTATTCCGCACTGAAATGCTCTATATGGATCGCACCAGTGCACCGGGCGAAAGCGAGCTGTACAACATTTTTTGCCAGGCGCTGGAGTCCGCCAACGGACGCAGCATTATTGTGCGCACTATGGATATTGGCGGTGACAAACCCGTTGATTATCTGAACATTCCCGCAGAGGCAAACCCGTTCCTCGGTTATCGCGCCGTGCGTATTTATGAAGAGTACGCGTCGTTATTTACCACACAACTACGGTCGATTCTCCGTGCCTCCGCTCACGGCAGCCTGAAAATCATGATCCCGATGATCTCTTCAATGGAAGAGATCTTATGGGTGAAAGAAAAACTGGCGGAAGCCAAACAGCAACTGCGTAACGAACACATTCCGTTTGATGAGAAGATCCAGCTCGGCATCATGCTGGAAGTGCCGTCGGTGATGTTCATCATCGATCAATGCTGTGAAGAGATTGATTTCTTTAGTATTGGTAGTAATGACCTGACGCAATATCTGCTGGCAGTGGATCGCGATAACGCTAAGGTTACTCGTCACTATAACAGCCTGAATCCAGCATTCTTGCGGGCGCTCGATTACGCCGTGCAGGCGGTACATCGCCAGGGCAAATGGATTGGTCTGTGCGGTGAACTGGGAGCGAAAGGTTCCGTGCTGCCATTGCTGGTCGGTTTAGGGCTGGATGAGCTGAGCATGAGCGCACCATCAATTCCGGCGGCGAAAGCGCGAATGGCGCAACTTGATAGCCGTGAGTGCCGCAAGTTGCTCAACCAGGCAATGGCCTGCCGTACTTCGCTGGAAGTGGAACACCTGCTGGCGCAATTCCGCATGACCCAACAAGACGCACCGCTGGTCACCGCCGAGTGCATCACACTGGAAAGCGACTGGCGCAGCAAAGAAGAAGTGCTCAAAGGCATGACCGATAACCTGCTGCTGGCGGGCCGCTGCCGCTATCCGCGTAAACTGGAAGCCGACTTGTGGGCGCGCGAGGCCGTTTTCTCTACCGGTCTGGGCTTTAGTTTTGCCATTCCCCACAGCAAATCGGAACATATTGAGCAATCCACCATCAGCGTAGCGCGTCTGCAAGCGCCGGTGCGCTGGGGCGATGATGAAGCGCAATTCATCATTATGTTAACGCTGAACAAACACGCTGCGGGCGATCAGCACATGCGCATTTTCTCGCGCCTCGCTCGCCGCATCATGCACGAAGAATTCCGTAACGCGCTGGTTAACGCCGCCTCTGCCGACGCTATCGCCAGCCTGCTGCAACATGAACTGGAACTGTAAAAGGAAACATCATGGAACTGTATCTGGACACCGCTAACGTCGCAGAAGTCGAACGTCTGGCACGCATATTCCCGATTGCCGGGGTGACAACTAACCCGAGCATTATCGCTGCCAGCAAGGAGTCCATATGGGAAGTGCTGCCGCGTCTGCAAAAAGCGATTGGTGATGAGGGCATTCTGTTTGCTCAGACAATGAGCCGCGACGCGCAGGGGATGGTGGAAGAAGCGAAGCGCCTGCGCGACGCCATTCCGGGCATTGTGGTTAAAATCCCGGTGACTTCCGAAGGTCTGGCAGCAATTAAAATACTGAAAAAAGAGGGTATTACTACACTTGGCACCGCTGTATATAGCGCCGCACAAGGGTTATTAGCCGCACTGGCAGGGGCAAAATACGTTGCTCCGTATGTTAACCGCGTAGATGCCCAGGGCGGAGACGGCATTCGTACGGTTCAGGAGCTGCAAGCGCTGTTAGAAATGCACGCACCAGAAAGCATGGTGCTGGCGGCCAGCTTTAAAACGCCGCGTCAGGCGCTGGACTGTTTACTGGCAGGATGTGAATCCATCACCCTGCCCTTAGATGTAGCGCAACAAATGCTCAACACCCCTGCGGTAGAGTCAGCTATAGAGAAGTTCGAACACGACTGGAATGCCGCATTTGGCACTACTCATCTCTAAAGGAGCAATTATGGACCGCATTATTCAATCACCGGGTAAATACATCCAGGGCGCTGATGTGATTAATCGTCTGGGCGAATACCTGAAGCCGCTGGCAGAACGCTGGTTAGTGGTGGGTGACAAATTTGTTTTAGGTTTTGCTCAATCCACTGTCGAGAAAAGTTTTAAAGATGCTGGACTGGTAGTAGAAATTGCGCCGTTTGGCGGTGAATGTTCGCAAAATGAGATCGACCGTCTGCGTGGCATCGCGGAGACTGCGCAGTGTGGCGCAATTCTCGGTATCGGTGGCGGAAAAACCCTCGATACTGCCAAAGCACTGGCACATTTCATGGGTGTTCCGGTAGCGATCGCACCGACTATCGCCTCTACCGATGCACCGTGCAGCGCATTGTCTGTTATCTACACCGATGATGGTGAATTTGACCGCTATCTGATGTTGCCAAATAACCCGAATATGGTCATTGTCGACACCAAAATCGTCGCTGGCGCACCTGCACGTCTGTTAGCGGCGGGTATCGGCGATGCGCTGGCAACCTGGTTTGAAGCGCGTGCTTGCTCTCGTAGCGGCGCGACCACCATGGCGGGCGGCAAGTGCACCCAGGCGGCGCTGGCACTGGCTGAACTGTGCTACAACACCCTGCTGGAAGAAGGCGAAAAAGCGATGCTTGCCGCCGAACAGCATGTAGTGACTCCGGCGCTGGAGCGCGTGATTGAAGCGAACACCTATTTGAGCGGCGTGGGTTTTGAAAGCGGAGGTCTGGCTGCGGCGCACGCAGTACATAACGGCCTGACCGCTATTCCAGATGCGCATCACTATTATCACGGTGAAAAAGTGGCATTCGGTACGCTGACGCAGCTGGTTCTGGAAAACGCGCCGGTGGAGGAAATCGAAACCGTAGCTGCACTTAGCCATGCGGTAGGTTTGCCAATAACTCTCGCTCAACTGGATATTAAAGAAGATGTCCCGGCGAAAATGCGAATTGTGGCAGAAGCGGCATGTGCAGAAGGTGAAACCATCCACAACATGCCTGGCGGCGCGACGCCAGATCAGGTTTACGCTGCACTGCTGGTAGCCGACCAGTACGGTCAGCGTTTCCTGCAAGAGTGGGAATAACCTACTCCAAACTCCCGGCTTGTCCGGGAGTTTGAGAGTGCAGGCAAAGTGGCTCACTCGTCACTGCGGGCATGTTTTTCCCCCTCGCCCTTTCAGGGAGAGGGTCGGAGTGAGGGTAAATATTCGCCCCGGAGCTGGCCTGTTCCCCTCACCCTAACCCTCTCCCCAAAGGGGAGAGGGGACTGTTCGAGCACTTTTTATACGTTATCACCCGTCTGAAACTCACACGTTGTTCAGGAATTTTTTATCCGCTTCTGGACATTTTCTCTACAGAACAATCGTTAGCCCGGAAGGTCGAATCTGTGACTCTTATTTTCACGGACGAACCAGATGAAAGCTTCACTGGCGCTGGTCAGCCTGCTAACGGCGTTTACCAGCAACTCCTTAAAATCTCCGGCCGTTCCACCAACCGTGGTACAAATCCAGGCCAACACCAACCTTGCCATCGCAGACGGTGCCAGACAGCAAATCGGCAGCACGCTATTTTACGATCCGGCGTATGTGCAGCTTACCTATCCTGGCGGTGATGTCCCGCAAGAACGCGGCGTATGTTCCGATGTGGTGATCCGCGCCTTGCGCAGCCAGAAGGTCGATTTGCAGAAACTGGTTCACGAAGATATGGCGAAGAATTTTGCTGAGTACCCGCAAAAATGGCAGTTAAAGCGCCCGGACAGCAACATCGATCACCGTCGGGTGCCTAATCTGGAAACCTGGTTTAGCCGCCATGATAAAACACGCCCCACCAGCAAGAACCCCAGTGACTATCAAGCGGGCGATATTGTCTCCTGGCGACTGGATAACGGGCTGGCGCATATTGGGGTGGTGTCAGATGGCTTTGCCCGCGACGGTACGCCGCTGGTGATACATAACATTGGCGCAGGCGCGCAGGAAGAAGACGTGCTGTTTAGCTGGCGGATGGTGGGGCACTATCGGTATTTTGTTAAATAAGCGATCGCCCCACATGAAGAAAAAATTCAGATGTTTTTTACACTGACAGCTTCTTTTTTCTTACGGCTCACCAGCGCCAGTGCCAGCACAATCAGCACAATACCGCTACCTTCAACGGCCCCCGGATTCTCACCGAGCAACCACCAGGAAAAGAGTACGCCGCAAACGGGAACGGCCAGTGTGCTTAAGCTGGCAATACTGGCAGGCAAGTTTTTCAATACAAACAACCATAAGCTCCACGCCAGCGCCGTCGCCAGAATCGCACTGTAGGCCAGAGCCCAGAACACGGTGGGCTGCCAGTCAATTTCACGTTGTGGCACCAGTAAAGCGACCGCACTCATCACCAGCGCCGCATAAAGCATCTGCCAGGATGTTAACGACAATAAATCCACGCGTGGATGGCGGGCGTATAGGCGTTTCGCGACAATCGCGCTCGCCCCCCAACTAACACCGGAGAGGATTGCCAGCAGGGCACTTTTCATCGAAGAGAAATCGAGTTGCCACGGCTGCAACACCAAAAATAAGCCGAAAGCGGCAATCAGTATCGCGAAATATTGCCCACGTCGCAGGCGTTCACCGAGAAACAACGCGGCGAAAATCACCACCCAGAACGGCATGGTATAGCTCAGGATCGCCACCTTCCCCGCTCCTCCGCTAACCAGCGCCCACTGCGCCAGGCCAACCATCCCACAGGTTTGTAACAGGGCAATGGCTAAGGTGTATTTAAACGGTGTCGGGCGCATTCCGCGACCACGTAATAAAAGGACAATGAATAAAACGAGAGCGCCGAAAATGCAGCGTAAGGCGGTGAAGTCGAAGGCACCGATGTAGCTGGTGACTTGCTTCATGAAAATCCAGCTATAACTCCAGATAAGTGTGAGCACAACCAGGCCACTGATTGCCAGTGGGTTGCTCTTTCCTGCGGCAGACATGAGAGATCCAGTGTGTAGTTTTCCTGTGGACACTATACGCCGGTAAAGAAACTTCAGCGACTGCCATCAGGCAGTCGCTGAAGAAGGTCAGATTACAGCAGGTCGAAACGGTCGAGGTTCATCACTTTCACCCATGCCGCCACGAAGTCTTTAACAAACTTCTCGTGGGCATCGCTGCTGGCGTAAACTTCCGCCACCGCACGCAGGACAGAGTTAGAACCAAAGACCAGATCCGCACGGCTGGCAGTGTATTTCACTTCGCCGGTTTCGCGGTCACGGCCTTCGAACAGCTCTTTCGATTCGTCGGTCGCTTTCCACTCGTAACGCATATCCAGCAAGTTCACGAAGAAGTCATTACTCAATACACCAACGCGGTCAGTGAAGACGCCGTTTTTGCTGCCATCGAAGTTGGCACCCAGTACACGCATCCCGCCCACCAGCGCGGTCATTTCCGGCGCGGTCAGCGTCAGTTGCTGTGCTTTATCAATCAGCAGTGACTCGGTGGTAGAAACATCCAGACGAGCGCGGTAGTTACGGAAACCGTCAGCAATTGGCTCCAGCAGTTCGAACATTTCAATGTCAGTCTGATCCTGACGCGCATCAACGCGACCCGGCGCAAACGGTACATGAATGCTCAAACCTGCGGCGCTTGCGGCTTTCTCAACGCCAACCACACCTGCCAGCACGATGATATCCGCCAGCGAAGCTTTGCCAGACTCTTTCTGAATTTTCTCCAGAACTGGCAGAGCACGAACGGCTGCGGCGTTCACATCCCAGTCGCGCTGCGGCATTAATGCCAGACGTGCACCATTGGCACCACCACGTTTGTCGCCACCACGGAAGGTAGAAGCAGACGCCCAGGCCACCGATACCAGTTCGCTGACAGACAGACCAGAATCCGCAATCGCGAATTTCAGATCGATAATGTCCTGCTCGGTCGGGTTGTAGATCGGCTGCGGCAGCGGATCTTGCCAGATCAGATCTTCTTTCGGTACTTCCGGTCCGATGTAGCGAGATTTCGGCCCCATATCCCTGTGCGTCAGTTTGAACCAGGCACGGGCAAAGGCTTCGTTGAACGCCTGCGGATCGTTGAGGAAACGACGAGAGATCTTCTCGAACTCAGGATCAAAACGCAGCGTCAGGTCGGTCACCAGCATTGTCGGTTTACGTTTCTTCGACGGATCGAACGGATCCGGGATAATTTCCGGTGCGTCTACCGCTTCGAACTGGATTGCGCCAGCCGGACTGCGGGTCTGTACCCACTCATACTTGAACAGGTTCTCGAAGAAATAGTTGCTCCACTGGGTCGGCGTCTGGGTCCAGACTACTTCCAGACCAGAGGTAATGGCATCTGCGCCAACGCCGCTGCCGTAAGTGCTCGCCCAGCCTAAACCTTGTTCTTCAATCGGTGCAGCTTCTGGATCAGGACCTACGTTTGATGTCGGACCGGCACCGTGGGTTTTACCCAGCGTATGACCACCCGCAATCAGCGCCACGGTTTCTTCGTCGTTCATGCCCATGTTGCCGAAGGTCGCGCGGATAGCTGCTGCCGCAGAAAGCGGTTCGCCGCTGTGATCCGGGCCTTCCGGGTTAACGTAAATCAGGCCCATCTCGGTTGCGCCCAGCGGTGCTTTCGCCAGTGCTTCCGGATGACGGTGGGTCAGCCAGGCTTTTTCATCACCCCAGTTAACATCCAGATCCGGTTCCCAGACGTCTTCACGACCGGCACCAAAACCGAAGGTACGGAAGCCGGAGTTTTCCAGCGCCACGTTACCCGCGAGGATAAACAGGTCGGCCCAGGAGATTTTCTGACCATATTTCTGTTTGATTGGCCACAACAGGCGACGCGCTTTATCGAGGCTTACGT
This sequence comes from Escherichia sp. WS1450, assembly GCF_046487395.1. Lineage (NCBI taxonomy): Bacteria > Pseudomonadati > Pseudomonadota > Gammaproteobacteria > Enterobacterales > Enterobacteriaceae > Escherichia > Escherichia sp. WS1450. The sequence continues at coordinate 73,730 of NZ_JBJQJO010000017.1, read as the reverse complement.
TATCCGGCCAGGAGTTCAGCGGTGCAAAACGTTGCTGACCACGACCCGCGCCGCCGCGCCCGTCGATTGAACGGTAAGTACCCGCGCCGTGCCAGGCCATACGAATAAACAGACCGGCGTAGCTGCCCCAGTCGGCAGGCCACCACGGCTGAGATTCTGTCAGCAGGGCTTTCAGATCTTTTTTCAGACCGTAGTAATCTAATTTGCTGAATTCTTTGCGGTAGTCAAAGTCCTCACCCAGCGGGTTAGAACGATTAGAATGTTGGTTTAACAGGTCAACACGGAGTTGATTTGGCCACCAGTCGCGCGTGGTTGTGCCCCCACCTGCGCTCTGGTCGTGACCGCCCTGATGGAACGGGCATTTGCCAGTGGCTGTCGTGTTATGGATATCGTCTGACGTGCTCATCAATGTGCTCCCCTCTACAGTGTTACCGTTACGATACACAGCGTTAGAGAGAAGTTATAATTGAATTAATCCACGGATGCGATAGTTGAGATCTTACATATTGTTGGTTAAAGAGATGTAGATCAAATTGATCGTAATTAAGCTTTTTTGATTATGTCCGAATTCGGACAAATGCTTTATAAAAAAGGGTTTTAGCTTTATATCCTTCAAGTAATGAGGGAGAAAACAAGGCTGACACCCTTATTTTCCCGCCCTCATTTCGAGGCAGCATTTTGTGCTCTGTTTAAAATTTGTGATCACTGTGTGATTTTCACAAAAGCCACACTATTTATAAACCAGGTCGAACACCCAGCGTATGGCAAATCGCGTAACTCATTTCAGCACGGTTAAGCGTATAGAAGTGGAAATCTTTCACTCCTTCACGGCTTAAAATCTTCACCATATCCATGGCGATATTCGCGCCCACCAGCTTGCGGGTTTCGGCATCATCATCAAGCCCGTCGAACATTTGTGCCATCCACGCCGGAATACGCACATTGGTCATGTCGGCAAATTTCTTCGCCTGTTTAAAGTTAGATACCGGCAAAATTCCCGGAATGATTTCCACATCAATGCCCGCCGAGACACAGCGGTCACGAAAACGCAGGTAGCTTTCGACATCAAAGAAGAACTGAGTAATCGCGCGGTTGGCTCCGGCATCGACTTTGCGTTTCAGATTAAGCAAATCCGCCTGAGCGCTTTTTGCTTCCGGGTGAACTTCCGGATACGCCGCCACGGAGATATCGAAATCTGCCACTTCTTTTAACAGCGTCACCAGGTCAGAAGCATACATTTCTGGCTTACCACTTCCCGGCGGCAGGTCACCACGCAGCGCCACGATATGACGAATACCGTTATTCCAGTAGTCACGTGCAATGGTGCGCAGCTCGTCGGGCGTCGCATCAATGCAAGTAAGATGCGGTGCCGCTTCCAGACCAGTGCGATCTTTAATGCCTTTAATAATGCTGTGCGTACGGTCGCGCTCGCCGGAGTTCGCGCCATAGGTCACCGACACAAACTTCGGTTTCAGGTTGCTAAGGCGATCGATGGAGTTCCACAGGGTCTGCTCCATTTCACTGGTACGCGGCGGGAAAAACTCGAACGAAACGTTAATCTGCCCCTGGACTTCTGCCAGACTCTGATTCAGGGCATCCCGCTGGCTGGCGTGAAAAAAGCTCATACCTTACCTCATCAATCGCTTGTAGTTATATGTTGTGTTGTGAACATCTATCCATTTAGACGTCCAGATGTAAAGATGAAGGAAAAGCCGAGGGGCGTCAACCGAAAAATGACCAATGATGGTGAGGAAAAATCAGGGAAGTTGAAAAAAACTCATCTTAATTAGAGGCGATAAAAGATTTCTCTATAGCGCAATCCACCTCGCACGTTTTGACTGATATTCTGACAGCACAGCGACACCTGGGCTTATTCGAAAAACAACGTCCTGCCACCGGATGGTGATGCTAAGGCATCTGATTCGGCCTGCGCCCTCGCGTAGGCCGAATACTGGATCTGCAAAATCAACTGGTAACAAACAGATGAATCAACTCAATACGTACTTTTACTTGATATCTTTCACGCGCATACCGTTGATCTGTTCATCCGTGATGGTGTTACCCGCTTTGAAGTAATCAACCACGGCGTGATAAACGTAATAACCGCCCGTTGTGTTACGCGCTTTCCCTTCGGTAAAGGCGGTAAAACCATCTCCACCATCAGCAAGGAAACTCTGAGTAGCAATGTGGTAAATCGTCGCATCTTCAATGGGTTTGCCATTCAGAGCCAGCGTGATTACCCGCTGACCAACCGGCTTACTGCTGTCGTACTTCATTTCCAGGCCTTTCGATACCTGTAAAACGCCATTACTTAAACTTGCGCCGTGTTCCATCAAACTGCGTAATTGTTTACCTGTGAGATCCATCGTCACCAGTTCATTGGGGAACGGGAAGGTACTGATGACGCCGCCCATCGTAATCGCCCCTGCGGGGATCTCATTGCGAATACCACCAGAGTTGGTTAACGCCAATTGGGTGTTTTTACCCGCCGCTACCAGTAAAGCGTCCGCCGCCAGGTTCCCGAGGGAAGCCGATTCACCATAGGCACGTTTTAATTCAACCGGCGATTGCGCGACCGTTTGTTGCACCACTTCATCAAGCTTTTTATTCCAGCCGTCGATCACCTGTTTCGTTTGCGGATCGGGCTTCCACTCGTCGGCGTAAATGGTTTTAAGCTCGAAGTTTTTCACCGTAAAATCATGCGGCTTCTCTTTGTAGTCGAGGACCAGTTTGCCCACATCAATCCCGCCGCTGTCAGTGGAGAGGATGAGCGTATTGCCGACTTTAATCGGTTTCGGCGTACCCACATGCGCATGTCCGGTGATCAAAATATCCAGCCCTTTCACCTGACTTGCCGTCTGAATATCTTTATCCAGCGCGCGACGCACATCTGTGCCTCCCATACTGGACTGGCGGGCCGGAACACCTTCATGGATCAGGGCGACGGTCAAATCAACCTTGCCTTTAAGTTCATCGATATAACGTTGTAGCCATTTAATTTCATCACGCGCCTCAATACCCACTCGCGTTGCCGCAGATACCGTGTCATTAAAGGCAAATACACCGTGCAAACCTATAACGCCTATTTTCACACCGTCTTTTTCGATGATGGTATAGGGCTTATCCCAGAATGATTTACTGCTGTTCTGATAAAAAACATTGCCCTGCACAATAGGGAATTTTGCCTGACTCAACTGTAATAATGTGTTGTCCCAGCCGTGGTCAAATTCATGGTTGCCTATCGTGACGGCATCAAACGGCATAGTATTCATAATATCGATAATAGCCTTACCTTTGTTCAGGCTGCTGATATATGGCCCGGTAAAATAATCACCCGCATCAAAAAACCATGTCGCTTTATTTTTTGCTTTTTCTTGCTTAACCAGCGTAGTGATATTTGCCCAGCCACCAATATCCCGTTTACCGTCAGCGATCCACGGCACTTTATAAGGCTCGACATGCGCATGGAGGTCGTTGGTATAAATGATGGTGACATCTTTGGCGCAAGCCCAGAACGGCAATGTTAATGCGATACCCGCAGCAAGTATTTTAATTTTCATAAATAGTCCCTTTCAGTGATTTAAAGGATTGCTACATTACGTTCTGAAAGAGTTATTTATGTGAGAGTAATCACATCCACAGGGGAGCGTTGCCGGACAAAATCAACGACCTTGTGAAATCGTTGGTGATATATGTCGACTCTGTTTACGATTAATGCCTGCAAGTCGTTTGGTTGCCGTAATTTAGGGCAGCCAACATCGACAGATTATAGCTGGCCCGACTATCGACTGGGTTATCCGGCATTGCACTGTCGGGCATGCGGAAGTTACCCGCCGTTGTTTGACGAGCAACAATTTCGTGACTGGTTGACAGTTCACTTATCTACTTTTGCAACAGAGAAAGGCCATTTTTGCCCGGTATGTTATGGTACAGATACGATTTGTTATGGTCACAATCCACAGGGTTCGCAACGCATTCAATGCCGTAACTGCAAAAAAGTATGGACACCCAAACAATATCAGAAAGAAATAACGCCTCCTGAAATAATCGAAACGGTTGCTTTTCTCGTGCCATTTCAGGGAGTCAGCAGCGGGCAGAAACTGTATGTTTTAATCAGTTTTGATGCTCTTCGCGGTAATATTCTTCATCTTTCTACTAATTACACGCAGCATCAGGCTGGAGAAAGTCTGCATTATCGATACAGAGGGAATGCAGAACCAGAGTTACACGAGAGTAATATTGTACAACGCGTTGATATGCGCGAAGCACAATTTCTACGCCGCAGTCAGTTTGATGAAATTCAGTATGGCAGCGCAGCGCTCAAACGCAATGCTAAAGGTGTTATTCTGCGTCCGGTTATCACAGCGCACGGGCATTTCAGAGTACTGAATATTCTCTTCCCTACAGTAAAAACACATGTAATTTCACACGAGTGTTTTTTAAGAGGTGCCATTATTACGGCATGGGCTGATCTGTTTCGCCAACAGCAAGGTGAGATTTGGTTTATTGAAGAGGAAATAGCTGACGATACCGATAATATGCCCTGGCGTTTTCAGGGAACAACTTATCACGGCTGGTGGAAAAATCAGTGGCAACTCTGGGTTCAGGGAAAAAATCGTAAAATGGTATGTGCATTAACGGGCGGAAAGAGTAGCAAAGCCCAAATGCTCTCTTTAGCAACCAGCAGACATTTTATCGACTGGCTACATAAACAGACAGAATTTACGCACAGCGCCCCGCTTTCCGCAGGGCGCGTTACGCAAATACTGCTTTCTCTGACTCAGGATTACAACAACTGCGCCAGCCGGTTAATATCCGACTGAATCGCCCCTGCGGTGACGTCGCGCCCCGCGCCAGGCCCACGGATCACCAGAGGGTTATCGCGATACCAGCGGCTTTCGATGGCAAAGACGTTATCGCACGGCAGCAGTGATGCCAGCGGATGGTCTTCACGCACCGCTTCCACGCCCACACGCGCTTTGCCATTGGCATCGAAACGCGCCACGTAGCGCAGCACCAGCCCCATTTCGCGGGCCGCTTCCAGCCGTTGCACCATCTGCTCGTTAAGTTCATCGCCGTTTTCAAAGAAATGGTCGATGCTACCGCCTTCGCAATGGGCAGGCACCAGCGATTCCACGCGCACCTGATCTGGTTCGATGTCGTAACCCGCTTCACGCGCCAGAATCACCAGCTTGCGCATCACGTCTTTGCCGGAAAGGTCATCACGCGGATCAGGCTCGGTTAAGCCCTGCTGCCACGCCTGATCCACCAGCTCGGTAAACGGCACGCTACCGTCGAATTGCAGGAACAGCCAGGAGAGCGTGCCAGAGAAGATCCCGCTGATCGACAAAATAGTATCGCCGCTGTCGATCAGATCGCGCACGGTGTGGTTGATCGGCAAGCCCGCACCGACAGTGGCATTGTACAGCCAGTGACGCCCGGTTTTTTCGAAGGCGTCGTGGATCTGGCGATATTTATTGCTGTCGCTGGCTCCTGCCAGTTTGTTGGCACTGATGACGTGGAAACCGTGGCTGGCAAAATCGAGATACTGATCAGCAAGCTGCTGGCTGGCGGTAACGTCCAACACCACTAAATCATCATACGGATGGGCGCGCATCCACAGGAACAGCGACTCTTCATCCTGCTCGACCGCTTCATCGTTGAAGAAGGCTAACGCGCGGCTGGCGTCCAGCCCGTCATAGCTCAACAGGCTGCGGCGGCTGTCCACCACGCCTGCCAGCACAAATTCAAAGCCGGTACGCGCCGAAAGCGTGCTCTGCTCACGGGCGAACAGTTCCAGCCAGCGGGAACCGATATTGCCCTTGCCGAACAATACCAGGCCGATGCGTTTTTCCGCGCGAAAGACGGACTGATGCAGACCCTGAATCAGGCTTTCGGTCGGCCCGGTGCGCAGTACTGCCACCAGGCTGATGCCGTCATCCGACTGCCAGGTAAATTCGACCGGCTGGCCTTTCAGTTGCTGCCAGAAGCGGTGGCAATGTAGCGGGTTACGGGTGACGCCTGCACCAACCATCGCCACCAGCGCCAGCCCCTGACGCAGACGCAGTTCGCCAGGTAATCCCGCTTCGTCGAGGATTTTCAGCGCACTGTCGGCCACTTCTGAGGTGTAGCAAAATTGCAGCAACTGGCGATCGTTATGCACGCCAACCGCCAGTGGGCGCACCTGAGCACGTTTCAGGATCTGGTCGATCTCTTTATGCGCCAGTTTGAAATCCTGGCTGGCGGGCACCTGAAACTCAATCAAGCAGACATCATCATGGCTGGTGACAATACGCGCACCAGTACCGGAGGCCAGCACGCGTTCAATGCGCGTGGAACCTTGATCCGGCGTGTAGCTACAGCGCAGTTGCAGGTCGATTTCGCTGCCAGAAACTGGCTGTAAAGTACGGGCGTGAAGAACGGGAGCCGCCAGACGCGCCAGTTCGCTGGCCTCATCCAGACGCAGCAACGGCAGCAGGCAGGCATCTTTCACTTTACGCGGGTCGGCGCTGTATACCCCGGCGACGTCGCTCCAGATGGTTACGCGGGAAACTCCCGCCAGCGCACCGATTTGTGTCGCGGAATAGTCGGAACCGTTACGCCCCAGCAGCACCGTTTCACTGGCGTTGTTACGGCTGATAAACCCGGTCACCACCAGACGTTTGCCCGGATGTTGTACCAGTAGCTGTTGCAGCAACGGGTAAGAAAGTCCTTCATCAACCTGCGGTTGCGCAGCGCGTTCAGCGCGTAAAAACTCGCGGGCATCAAGCCAGGCCGCTGGCAGCCCTTGTTGATTAAGTACCGCAGACATCAGGCGCGCCGACCACACTTCGCCGTGACCCACCACTTCCGCATACACCGCGTCGTTAATACCGCTGTCGAGCAGCGCCGCCAGGCGTTCCAGATCGCTGACAAAAGCGCTAATGAGGCTATCGGCTTCTTCGGCGGGTAACAGGCCGCTAATCAGATCGCACTGATAGCGACGCAGCGTTTGTTGAACCTGATGCGCAGAGAGACGATCGGTCTGGCTTAGTTTCAACCAGTTAATCAACTGGTTAGTGGTGCTACCGGCGGCGGAAACCACCATCATATCGTCAGGCAGAGAGTACTCCGCCATAATGCCCGCGACACGCAAATAACACTTCACATCAGCCAGACTACTGCCACCAAATTTATGCAGTTGACGACCTTTCGCCCCTGCCTGCGCAATCACACTCATTTTTACCCCTTGTTTGCAGCCCGGAAGCCATTTTCCAGGTCGGCAATTAAATCTTCGCCATCTTCAATACCGGTGGAGATACGCAGCAACGTCTCGGAGATCCCGGCGGCAGCACGCGCTTCTGGTGCCATGCCTGCATGTGTCATGGTTGCGGCGTGAGAGATTAAACTTTCCACTCCCCCTAATGATTCCGCCAGCGTAAACAACGACAGCCCGCCCAGGAAACGACGCAGCGTCTGCTCATCGCCATCCAGTTCAAAACTCAACATTGCGCCAAAGCCATTTTGCTGGCGCGCGGCAATTTCATGCCCCTGATTTTCTGGCAGCGACGGGTGATACAGTTTTTTCACCAACGGCTGGGTTTGCAGATATTTCACAATCGCCTGCGCGTTGCGCTGCGCCAGCTCCATACGCGGCACCAGCGTTCGCAAACCACGTAGCAGCAGATAGCTGTCAAACGCGCCGCCCGTCACGCCAATATTGTTTGCCCACCAGGCAAGTTCAGTGACAACGTCCGGATCTTTAGCAATCACCACGCCGGCCACCACGTCTGAGTGACCGTTCAGATATTTCGTGCATGAATGCAACACCAGATCGGCACCTAATGCCAGCGGATTTTGTAATGCCGGGCTTAAGAAGGTGTTATCCACCACGCTCACCGCCCCGACTTCCCTTGCCAGATGGCAGATTTTCGCAATATCCACGACGCGTAACAATGGATTACTTGGGCTTTCTACCAGTACCAGTTTGGGTTTTTCTGCCAGCGCTGCCCGTAATGCCTGTTCATCGCCTTGATCAACAAACAACACGCGATAGCAACCGCGTTTCGCCAGGCTGTCGAACAGGCGATAGCTACCGCCGTAGCAGTCGTGCGGCGCAACCAGCAGATCGCCAGGTTTCAAAAAGACGGTCGTTACCAGGTGAATCGCGGACATGCCGGTATTAGTAAGTACTGCACCAGCACCGCCTTCCAGTTCTGCCAGCGCACGCTGAACCACATCGCGCGTTGGGTTGCCGCGCCGCGAGTAATCATGCGCGCGCGGTTCATTAAATCCGGTAAAGTTATAGGTGCTGGAAAGATGGATGGGAGGGACAACGCAACCATACTGTTCGTCGTCATTTAACCCGCTACGCACTGCGATGGTGGCCTGTTTACGCGTCATGTGATGAAGTTCCCTGGGCTTGGTCGGTGAAATGTCAGGCACCAGAGTAAACATTGTGTTAATGGACGTCAATACATCTGGACATCTAAACTTCTTTGCGTATAGATTGAGCAAAACCCAAATAGCCGTTAAAATTATATGCATTATCACGCCGACAGGTGCATTACACGATGTCACGGTAGCGCCTGTACGGTAAACTATGCGGGTTTACGGTCAGTACCCACATAAATTGTGTGGTCTGGTCTCAATTTATTGACGAAGAGGATTAAGTATCTCATGGCTGAATGGAGCGGCGAATATATCAGCCCATACGCTGAGCACGGCAAGAAGAGTGAACAAGTCAAAAAGATTACGGTTTCCATTCCTCTTAAGGTGTTAAAAATCCTCACCGATGAACGCACGCGTCGTCAGGTGAACAACCTGCGTCACGCTACCAACAGCGAGCTGCTGTGCGAAGCGTTTCTGCATGCATTTACCGGGCAACCTTTGCCGGATGATGCCGATCTGCGTAAAGAGCGCAGCGACGAAATCCCGGAAGCGGCAAAAGAGATCATGCGTGAGATGGGGATTAACCCGGAGACGTGGGAATACTAAAGCGGAAAAGAGCGGCGCGGAGTTAACCAGCCGCTTTTTTCATACATGGACGTTTAACGATGAAAATCAGGCTACTGATCCTCAGCCTGCTGGTTTCTGTGCCTGCCTTTGCCTGGCAGCCGCAAACTGGCGACATCATCTTTCAAATCTCTCGCTCATCGCAAAGTAAAGCGATCCAACTGGCGACCCATTCCGATTACAGCCACACCGGTATGCTGGTGATGCGTAACAAAAAGCCCTACGTTTTTGAAGCGGTCGGCCCGGTGAAATACACCCCGCTCAAGCAGTGGATTGCCCATGGTGAAAAGGGCAAATACGTTGTTCGCCGCGTTGAAGGCGGACTGAGTGTTAAACAACAGCAAAAACTGGCGCAAACGGCAAAACGTTATCTCGGCAAACCGTACGATTTCAGCTTCTCGTGGAGCGACGATCGCCAGTACTGTTCGGAAGTGGTGTGGAAGGTTTATCAGAATGCGCTGGGAATGCGCGTGGGCGAGCAGCAGAAGTTGAAAGAGTTCGACCTTAGTAACCCGCTGGTTCAGGCAAAGCTCAAAGAACGCTACGGCAAAAATATTCCGCTTGAGGAAACGGTGGTCTCGCCACAAGCCGTTTTCGACGCGCCACAACTCACCACGGTTGCCAAAGAGTGGCCGCTGTTTTCGTGGTAATACGACCAAAATTCAGGCACAAAAAAAGCGCCATGCGGCGCTTTTTTCGGAAATCCGGTCTTATTTGCTGCCCGGGATGTTGAAACGCTTGTTGAAGCGGTCAACACGGCCACCGGTAGCAACATCACGCTGTTTGCCAGTGAAGAACGGGTGGCACTTGCTGCACACGTCGAGGTTCAGGTCATGACCAACGGTGGAGCGGATTTTCATTACGTTACCGCAAGAGCAGCTAGCAGTAATTTCTTCGTATTTCGGGTGAATATCTTTTTTCATGGGAAAACCTCGGTTTAAGGCCGCGTCGCTCTTCCAGCCCTAACGCCAGACACCACGCGATGTTAAAAGTATAGCTTCAATACGATCATTTCGTACGAAGGCGCGAAATCATACAGAAATTAACCAGCGTATGCAAACTGATCCGCACTCTTCTACGGCAATGTGTATACTAACCCACCGAATTTCAAGTCAGGATGATGCTATGCCCGTTGCCCACGTTGCCTTGCCCGTTCCGCTTCCCCGTACCTTTGACTATCTGCTGCCAGAAGGCATGACGGTCAAAGCCGGGTGTCGCGTGCGCGTGCCGTTTGGCAAACAGCAGGAGCGCATCGGGGTTGTGGTGTCAGTTAGCGATGTCAGCGAGCTGCCGCTCAACGAGCTGAAAGCGGTAGTTGAAGTGCTGGACGTTGAGCCGGTGTTTACTCACTCCGTCTGGCGATTACTGCTATGGGCGGCGGATTACTATCATCATCCGATTGGCGATGTGCTGTTTCATGCCTTGCCGATTTTACTACGCCAGGGGCGGCCTGCGGCGAACGCGCCGATGTGGTACTGGTTTGCCACTGAACAAGGTCAGGCGGTGGATCTGAACAGCCTGAAACGTTCGCCCAAGCAACAACAGGCGCTGGCAGCGTTACGGCAAGGCAAAATCTGGCGTGATCAGGTCGCGGAACTTGAATTTAATGATGCCGCGTTGCAGGCGCTGCGCAAAAAAGGTCTGTGTGATTTAGCAAGTGAAACACCAGAGTTTAGCGACTGGCGAACGAACTATGCCGTTTCTGGTGAGCGGTTGCGATTGAATACCGAACAGGCCACCGCCGTTGGCGCAATTCATAGCGCGGCAGATACTTTTTCTGCCTGGCTGCTGGCGGGCGTTACCGGTTCCGGTAAAACGGAGGTTTATCTCAGTGTACTGGAAAACGTGCTCGCTCAGGGCAAACAGGCGCTGGTGATGGTGCCGGAAATCGGCCTGACACCGCAAACTATCGCCCGTTTTCGTGAACGTTTTAATGCCCCCGTGGAAGTTCTGCATTCCGGCCTGAACGACAGCGAGCGTCTTTCGGCGTGGTTGAAAGCGAAAAATGGTGAGGCGGCGATTGTGATCGGCACCCGCTCCGCGCTGTTTACGCCGTTTAAAAATCTCGGCGTGATTGTCATTGATGAAGAGCACGACAGTTCCTACAAGCAGCAGGAAGGCTGGCGCTATCATGCCCGCGACCTGGCGGTTTATCGTGCGCACAGTGAGCAAATCCCGATTATTCTTGGCTCCGCAACACCCGCACTGGAAACGTTATGCAACGTCCAGCAGAAAAAATACCGCCTGCTGCGCCTGACGCGTCGGGCGGGGAATGCGCGTCCGGCAATTCAACACGTGCTGGATTTAAAAGGTCAGAAGGTGCAGGCGGGGCTGGCTCCGGCGTTAATCACCCGTATGCGCCAGCATTTACAGGCCAACAATCAGGTTATCCTCTTTCTTAACCGCCGAGGGTTTGCGCCTGCGCTACTGTGCCACGACTGTGGCTGGATAGCCGAATGCCCACGTTGCGATCACTACTACACGCTGCATCAGGCGCAACAGCATTTGCGCTGCCACCATTGCGACAGTCAGCGTCCGGTGCCGCGCCAGTGCCCTTCCTGCGGTTCCACGCACCTGGTGCCGGTGGGGCTGGGCACCGAACAGCTTGAACAGACGCTTGCGCCGCTGTTCCCCGGCGTGCCCATTTCTCGTATCGACCGCGATACCACCAGCCGCAAAGGGGCGCTGGAACAGCAACTGGCGGAAGTGCATCGCGGCGGCGCGAGGATCTTGATTGGCACGCAAATGCTGGCGAAAGGTCACCACTTTCCGGATGTGACGCTGGTAGCGTTACTGGATGTGGACGGCGCGCTGTTTTCTGCCGATTTTCGCTCGGCAGAGCGTTTCGCCCAGCTTTACACCCAGGTCGCCGGTCGTGCCGGGCGTGCGGGTAAACAGGGCGAAGTGGTGCTGCAAACGCACCATCCGGAACATCCTCTGTTGCAAACGTTGCTCTATAAAGGCTACGACGCCTTTGCCGAACAGGCGCTGGCTGAGCGACGGATGATGCAGCTGCCGCCGTGGACCAGCCATGTGATTGTGCGTGCGGAAGATCATAACAATCAGCATGCGCCGCTGTTCCTGCAACAACTGCGTAATCTGATCCTCTCCAGCCCGCTGGCAGACGACAAACTGTGGGTTCTCGGTCCGGTTCCGGCGCTGGCACCTAAACGTGGCGGTCGCTGGCGCTGGCAAATTTTGTTGCAGCACCCTTCCCGCGTGCGCTTACAGCACATCATCAATGGTACGCTGGCACTTATTAATACAATACCGGATTCCCGCAAGGTGAAATGGGTGCTGGATGTCGATCCGATTGAGGGTTAAACCGCTCACGATGCGAGGCGGATCGAAAAATTCAATATTCATCACACTTTTCATGAAAATTCTGTAACCGTTTTCACGCGCTATCTGCTAAAAATGTTGCCGATGTGAAGTAAACATGGATGTAGTACGCCTGACGTGTCAGGCGAGGAGTGAGTGTGAAAGCGAAGAAGCAGGAAACTGCCGCGACCATGAAAGACGTTGCCCTCAAGGCAAAAGTCTCTACAGCGACTGTCTCCCGAGCATTAATGAATCCCGATAAAGTCTCCCAGGCCACCCGTAATCGGGTTGAAAAAGCGGCCCGGGAAGTGGGTTATTTACCGCAGCCTATGGGGCGCAACGTCAAGCGTAATGAATCCCGCACCATTCTGGTGATTGTCCCGGATATCTGCGATCCCTTCTTTAGCGAAATTATTCGCGGTATCGAAGTTACGGCGGCAAATCACGGATATCTGGTGCTGATTGGCGACTGTGCGCATCAAAATCAGCAGGAAAAAACCTTTATCGATTTGATCATCACCAAGCAAATTGATGGCATGTTGTTGCTGGGTTCAAGGCTGCCGTTTGATGCCAGCATTGAGGAACAGCGTAATCTGCCGCCGATGGTGATGGCAAACGAATTTGCACCGGAACTGGAGCTGCCTACCGTTCATATCGACAATCTGACCGCCGCATTTGATGCAGTAAATTATTTATATGAGCAAGGGCATAAACGGATTGGTTGTATAGCCGGTCCCGAAGAGATGCCGCTGTGTCACTACCGCCTGCAAGGCTATGTTCAGGCGCTGCGTCGCTGCGGCATTATGGTTGATCCGCAATACATCGCCCGTGGCGACTTCACCTTCGAAGCTGGAAGCAAAGCAATGCAACAGCTGCTTGATCTTCCACAACCGCCTACTGCTGTCTTCTGCCATAGCGATGTGATGGCGCTCGGCGCACTTTCTCAGGCAAAACGTCAGGGGCTGAAAGTCCCGGAAGACCTTTCCATAATCGGTTTTGATAACATCGACCTGACGCAATTTTGTGATCCGCCGCTGACAACCATCGCGCAGCCGCGTTACGAAATCGGTCGGGAAGCTATGCTGTTATTGCTTGATCAAATGCAGGGGCAACACGTTGGCAGTGGCTCTCGTTTAATGGACTGCGAACTTATCATCCGGGGATCAACACGCGCGTTACCTTAAAGTAAACCTTTAAGACTGCCGTGACTGGTCAAAGGCCCGCCGCTTAAGTAACATGGCGGGCTGACGAACGAATAAATACAGCGAAACGATAGTGGCACAACGAGATTATGTACGCCGCAGCCAACCGGCACCTTCGCGGCGAAAAAAGAGCACCTCACGGAAAAAGCAACGAAATCTGCCTGCGGTTTCTCCCGCTATGGTCGCTATTGCTGCCGCCGTTCTTGTGACCTTTATCGGTGGTCTGTACTTCATTACGCATCACAAGAAAGAAGAGTCCGAGACGCTGCAAAGCCAGAAAGTGACCGGAAACGGACTACCACCAAAACCAGAAGAACGCTGGCGCTACATCAAAGAGCTGGAAAGTCGCCAGCCAGGTGTGCGTGCGCCTACAGAACCTTCTGCCGGTGGTGAAGTGAAAACGCCGGAGCAACTGACACCAGAACAACGCCAGCTTCTTGAACAAATGCAGGCCGATATGCGCCAGCAGCCAACGCAGCTGGTTGAAGTTCCGTGGAATGAGCAGACGCCGGAACAGCGTCAGCAAACGCTACAGCGCCAGCGTCAGGCACAGCAATTAGCGGAGCAGCAACGCTTGGCTCAGCAGTCGCGTACGACTGAACAAAGCTGGCAGCAGCAGACGCGTACGTCGCAAGCCGCACCGGTACAGGCGCAACCGCGCCAGTCTAAACCGGCTTCTACTCAGCAGCCGTACCAGGATCTGCTGCAAACCCCTGCGCACACGACCGCGCAGTCGAAGCCGCAGCAAGCTGCGCCGGTTGCTCGTGCCGCTGACGCGCCAAAACCGACGGCGGAGAAAAAAGACGAACGCCGCTGGATGGTGCAGTGCGGTTCGTTCAGAGGCGCGGAACAGGCAGAGACGGTACGTGCTCAGCTGGCGTTTGAAGGCTTTGACTCGAAAATCACCACCAACAATGGCTGGAATCGTGTGGTCATTGGCCCGGTGAAAGGCAAAGAGAACGCAGACAGCACCCTCAATCGCTTGAAGATGGCGGGTCATACAAACTGCATTCGGCTCGCCGCCGGGGGTTGAAACCCTCAAAATCCCCCCCATCTATAATTGCATTATGCCCCGTACTTTTGTACGGGGTTTGTACTCTGTATTCGTAACCAAGGGGTCAGCTCGTGACAACTATAGTAAGCGTACGCCGTAACGGCCATGTGGTCATCGCTGGTGATGGTCAGGCCACGTTGGGCAATACCGTAATGAAAGGCAACGTGAAAAAGGTCCGCCGTCTGTACAACGACAAAGTCATCGCGGGCTTTGCGGGCGGTACTGCGGATGCTTTTACGCTGTTCGAACTGTTTGAACGCAAACTGGAAATGCATCAGGGCCATCTGGTCAAAGCCGCCGTTGAGCTGGCAAAAGACTGGCGTACCGATCGCATGCTGCGCAAACTTGAAGCACTGCTGGCAGTCGCGGATGAAACTGCATCGCTTATCATCACCGGTAACGGTGACGTGGTGCAGCCAGAAAACGATCTTATTGCTATCGGCTCCGGCGGCCCTTACGCCCAGGCTGCGGCGCGCGCGCTGTTAGAAAACACTGAACTTAGCGCCCGTGAAATTGCTGAAAAGGCGTTGGATATTGCAGGCGACATTTGCATCTATACCAACCATTTCCACACCATCGAAGAATTAAGCTACAAAGCGTAAGGATCTCCCATGTCTGAAATGACCCCACGCGAAATCGTCAGCGAACTGGATAAGCACATCATCGGCCAGGACAACGCCAAGCGTTCTGTGGCGATTGCTCTGCGTAACCGCTGGCGTCGCATGCAGCTCAACGAAGAGCTGCGCCATGAAGTGACCCCGAAAAATATCCTGATGATCGGCCCGACCGGTGTCGGTAAAACTGAAATCGCCCGTCGTCTGGCTAAGCTGGCGAATGCGCCGTTCATCAAAGTTGAAGCGACCAAATTCACCGAAGTGGGCTATGTCGGTAAGGAAGTGGATTCTATTATTCGCGATCTGACCGATGCCGCCGTGAAAATGGTACGCGTCCAGGCTATCGAGAAAAACCGTTATCGCGCTGAAGAACTGGCAGAAGAACGTATTCTCGACGTGCTGATCCCACCTGCTAAAAACAACTGGGGACAGACCGAACAGCAGCAGGAACCGTCCGCTGCTCGTCAGGCATTCCGCAAGAAACTGCGTGAAGGCCAGCTTGATGACAAAGAAATCGAGATCGATCTTGCCGCAGCACCGATGGGCGTTGAAATTATGGCTCCTCCGGGCATGGAAGAGATGACCAGTCAGCTGCAGTCCATGTTCCAGAACCTGGGCGGCCAGAAGCAAAAAGCACGTAAGCTGAAAATCAAAGACGCCATGAAGCTGCTGATTGAAGAAGAAGCGGCGAAACTGGTGAATCCGGAAGAGCTGAAGCAAGACGCTATCGACGCTGTTGAGCAGCACGGGATCGTGTTTATCGACGAAATCGACAAAATCTGTAAGCGCGGCGAGTCTTCCGGTCCGGATGTTTCTCGTGAAGGTGTTCAGCGTGACCTGCTGCCGCTGGTAGAAGGTTGCACCGTTTCCACCAAACACGGGATGGTCAAAACTGACCACATTCTGTTTATCGCTTCTGGCGCGTTCCAGATTGCGAAACCGTCTGACCTGATCCCGGAACTGCAAGGTCGTCTGCCAATCCGCGTTGAGCTGCAGGCACTGACCACCAGCGACTTCGAGCGTATTCTGACCGAGCCGAATGCCTCTATTACCGTGCAGTACAAAGCACTGATGGCGACTGAAGGCGTAAATATCGAGTTTACCGACTCCGGTATTAAGCGCATCGCGGAAGCGGCATGGCAGGTGAACGAATCTACCGAAAACATCGGTGCTCGTCGTTTACATACCGTTCTGGAGCGTTTAATGGAAGAGATTTCCTACGACGCCAGCGATTTAAGCGGTCAAACCATCACTATTGACGCAGATTATGTGAGCAAACATCTGGATGCGTTGGTGGCAGATGAAGATCTGAGCCGTTTTATCCTATAATCGCGTTCAATCATTTTCATCATTGTTTGATGGGGCTGAAAGGCCCCATTTTTATTGGCGCGTATTATGACTGAACAACAAATTAGCCGAACTCAGGCGTGGCTGGAAAGTTTACGACCTAAAACCCTCCCCCTCGCCTTTGCTGCAATTATCGTCGGGACGGCGCTGGCATGGTGGCAAGGTCACTTCGATCCGCTGGTCGCCCTGCTGGCACTGATTACCGCCGGGCTATTACAGATCCTTTCTAACCTCGCCAATGATTACGGCGATGCGGTAAAAGGCAGCGATAAACCTGACCGTATCGGACCGCTACGCGGCATGCAAAAAGGGGTCATTACCCAGCAAGAGATGAAACGGGCGCTCATTATTACCGTCGTGCTCATCTGTCTCTCCGGGCTGGCACTGGTTGCAGTGGCGTGCCATACGCTGGCCGATTTTGTCGGCTTCCTGATTCTTGGCGGGTTGTCGATCATTGCCGCTATCACCTACACCGTGGGCAATCGTCCTTATGGTTATATCGGTCTGGGTGATATTTCCGTACTGGTTTTCTTTGGCTGGTTAAGCGTCATGGGGAGCTGGTATTTACAGGCTCATACATTGATTCCGGCACTGATCCTTCCAGCGACCGCATGCGGCCTGCTGGCAACGGCAGTACTGAACATTAATAACCTGCGTGATATCAATAGCGACCGCGAAAATGGCAAAAACACGCTGGTGGTGCGCTTAGGTGAAGTGAACGCGCGTCGTTATCATGCCTGCCTGCTGATGGGCTCTCTGGTGTGCCTGGCGCTGTTTAATCTCTTTTCGCTGCATAGCCTGTGGGGCTGGCTGTTCCTGCTGGCGGCACCATTACTGGTGAAGCAAGCCCGTTATGTGATGCGGGAAATGGACCCGGTAGCGATGCGACCGATGCTGGAACGCACTGTCAAGGGAGCGTTACTGACTAACCTGCTGTTTGTTTTAGGGATATTCCTAAGCCAGTGGGCAGCATAACTGACAAATATCAATTAACAATTGATGATTTTGCCAACAGCCCACATAGCGCGATATACTGAAAATTCTCGCAGCAACTGAATGTTAAGCCTATGAAATACGATACTTCCGAGCTTTGTGACATCTATCAAGAAGATGTTAACGTCGTGGAACCGCTGTTCTCCAACTTTGGCGGACGGGCGTCGTTTGGCGGACAAATAATCACGGTAAAATGTTTCGAGGACAACGGGTTGCTGTACGATCTGCTCGAACAGAATGGCCGTGGTCGTGTTCTTGTCGTCGATGGCGGTGGTTCTGTTCGTCGCGCACTGGTCAATGCTGAACTGGCGCGTCTGGCAGTACAAAATGAATGGGAAGGTCTGGTCATTTACGGCGCGGTGCGTCAGGTAGATGACCTGGAAGAGCTGGATATCGGCATCCAGGCAATGGCCGCAATTCCGGTTGGTGCCGCTGGCGAAGGCATTGGCGAAAGCGATGTCCGCGTCAATTTTGGCGGTGTAACCTTCTTCTCCGGCGACCATCTTTATGCCGACAATACCGGGATTATTCTTTCTGAAGATCCGTTGGATATTGAATGATAGAAAAGGCACCGCAAGGTGCCTTTTTTCTGCGTTACCTGTTGGCCTACACAGTAAAGAAATTACGCGAAAGATGAAGCGTAATCAGACCTCTTCCATGCGACCCAGCAGGGCCTGCAGACGTTCCTGCCAGCCGTTCTGCTGTTCTTTCAGATGGTTGTTCTCACGCTCCAGCTCTTCGCGCTGATGCTGGGCATTTTGAACTTCCTGCGACAGTGAGTTGTTTTTTTCTTTCAGCTCTTCGATTTCCATCTGCAACAGAGTGATGGTATCAATCGCCTGCTGTACTTTTGCTTCCAGTTTCTCAAACACTTCTAATGACATTGTCATACCTCTCCTGAATTGCAAGGCGTTGATGGATAAAAATCCTCGTCCCGATTACCGGTGACGCCTTAATAAATACGAGCGCACTTTAGTTAGCTCCGATTGTATGAAGCCGCGCCATCGCTGTCCAGCGGCACGCCTTGCAGATTACGGTTTGCCACACTTTTCATCCTTCTCCTGGTGACATAATCCACATCAATCGAAAATGTTAATAAATTTGTTGCGCGAATGATCTAACAAACATGCATCATGTACAATCAGATGGAATAAATGGCGCGATAACGCTCATTTTATGACGAAGCACACACATTTTAAGTTCGATATTTCTCGTTTTTGCTCGTTAACGATAAGTTTACAGCATGCCTACAAGCATCGTGGAGGTCCGTGACTTTCACGCATACAACAAACATTAACTCTTCAGGATCCGATTATGAGTCAAACATCAACCTTGAAAGGCCAGTGCATTGCTGAATTCCTCGGTACCGGGTTGTTGATTTTTTTCGGGGTGGGTTGCGTTGCAGCACTAAAAGTCGCTGGTGCGTCTTTTGGTCAGTGGGAAATCAGTGTCATTTGGGGACTGGGGGTGGCAATGGCTATCTACCTGACCGCAGGGGTTTCCGGCGCGCATCTTAATCCCGCTGTTACCATTGCATTGTGGCTGTTTGCCTGTTTCGACAAGCGTAAAGTTATTCCTTTTATCGTTTCACAAGTTGCCGGCGCTTTCTGCGCTGCGGCTTTAGTTTACGGGCTTTACTACAATTTATTTTTCGACTTCGAACAGACTCATCACATTGTTCGCGGCAGCGTTGAAAGTGTTGATCTGGCTGGCACTTTCTCTACTTACCCGAATCCTCATATCAATTTTGTGCAGGCTTTCGCAGTTGAGATGGTGATTACCGCTATTCTGATGGGGCTGATCCTGGCGTTAACGGATGATGGCAACGGTGTACCACGCGGCCCTTTGGCTCCCTTGCTGATTGGTCTACTGATTGCGGTCATTGGCGCATCTATGGGCCCATTGACGGGTTTTGCCATGAACCCAGCGCGTGACTTCGGTCCGAAAGTCTTTGCCTGGCTGGCGGGCTGGGGCAATGTCGCCTTTACTGGCGGCAGAGACATTCCTTACTTCCTGGTGCCGCTTTTTGGCCCTATCGTTGGCGCGATTGTAGGTGCATTTGCCTACCGCAAACTGATTGGTCGCCATTTGCCTTGCGATATCTGTGTTGTGGAAGAAAAGGAGACCACAACTCCTTCAGAACAAAAAGCTTCGCTGTAATATGACTACGGGACAATTAAACATGACTGAAAAAAAATATATCGTTGCGCTCGACCAGGGCACCACCAGCTCCCGCGCGGTCGTAATGGATCACGATGCCAATATCATTAGCGTGTCGCAGCGCGAATTTGAGCAAATCTACCCAAAACCAGGCTGGGTAGAACACGACCCAATGGAAATCTGGGCCACCCAAAGCTCCACGCTGGTAGAAGTGCTGGCGAAAGCCGATATCAGTTCCGATCAAATTGCAGCTATCGGTATTACGAATCAGCGTGAAACCACTATTGTCTGGGAAAAAGAAACCGGCAAGCCTATCTATAACGCCATTGTCTGGCAGTGCCGTCGTACCGCAGAAATCTGCGAGCATTTAAAACGTGACGGTTTAGAAGATTATATCCGCAGCAATACCGGTCTGGTGATTGACCCGTACTTCTCTGGCACCAAAGTGAAGTGGATCCTCGACCATGTGGAAGGCTCTCGCGAGCGTGCGCGTCGTGGTGAATTGCTGTTTGGTACGGTTGATACGTGGCTTATCTGGAAAATGACTCAGGGCCGTGTCCATGTGACCGATTACACCAACGCCTCTCGTACCATGTTGTTCAACATCCATACCCTGGACTGGGACGACAAAATGCTGGAGGTGCTGGATATTCCGCGCGAGATGCTGCCAGAAGTGCGTCGTTCTTCCGAAGTGTACGGTCAGACTAACATTGGCGGCAAAGGCGGCACGCGTATTCCAATCTCCGGGATCGCCGGTGACCAGCAGGCGGCGCTGTTTGGTCAGTTGTGCGTGAAAGAAGGGATGGCGAAGAATACCTACGGCACTGGCTGCTTTATGCTGATGAACACCGGCGAGAAAGCGGTGAAATCAGAAAACGGCCTGCTGACCACCATCGCCTGTGGCCCAACTGGCGAAGTAAACTATGCGCTGGAAGGTGCGGTGTTTATGGCGGGCGCATCCATTCAGTGGCTGCGCGATGAGATGAAGTTGATTAACGACGCGTACGATTCCGAATATTTCGCCACGAAAGTGCAAAACACCAATGGTGTATATGTGGTTCCGGCATTTACCGGGCTGGGTGCGCCATACTGGGATCCGTATGCGCGCGGGGCGATTTTCGGCTTAACGCGTGGAGTGAACGCTAACCACATTATCCGCGCGACGCTGGAGTCTATTGCTTATCAGACGCGTGACGTACTGGAAGCAATGCAGGCCGACTCCGGTATTCGTCTGCACGCCCTGCGCGTGGATGGCGGCGCAGTAGCAAACAATTTCCTGATGCAGTTCCAGTCCGATATTCTCGGTACGCGCGTTGAGCGCCCGGAAGTGCGCGAAGTGACTGCGTTGGGTGCGGCCTATCTTGCTGGTCTGGCGGTCGGTTTCTGGCAGAACCTCGACGAGCTGCAAGAGAAAGCGGTGATTGAACGCGAGTTCCGTCCAGGCATCGAAACCACTGAGCGTAATTACCGTTACGCAGGCTGGAAAAAAGCGGTCAAACGCGCGATGGCGTGGGAGGAACACGACGAGTAATGTAAATGCCGGATGAAGCGTTTATGCCGCATCCGGTAGTCCTGAATCGTGCGGGGGCAACCCCGCACACATCAATAATCCCGCCCTTCCCCTGTGCTACACTTCGCGCCATTCCTTACTGCTTAGAGTTTGCTATGAGACGAGAACTTGCCATCGAATTTTCCCGCGTCACCGAATCAGCGGCGCTGGCTGGCTACAAATGGTTAGGACGCGGCGATAAAAACACCGCGGACGGCGCGGCGGTAAACGCCATGCGTATTATGCTCAACCAGGTCAACATTGACGGCACCATCGTCATTGGTGAAGGTGAAATCGACGAAGCACCGATGCTCTACATTGGTGAAAAAGTCGGTACCGGTCGCGGCGACGCGGTAGATATTGCTGTTGATCCGATTGAAGGCACGCGCATGACGGCGATGGGCCAGGCTAACGCGCTGGCGGTGCTGGCAGTAGGCGATAAAGGCTGTTTCCTCAACGCGCCAGATATGTATATGGAGAAGCTGATCGTCGGACCGGGAGCCAAAGGCACCATTGATCTGAACCTGCCGCTGGCGGATAACCTGCGCAATGTAGCGGCGGCGCTCGGCAAACCGTTGAGCGAACTGACGGTAACGATTCTGGCTAAACCACGCCACGATGCCGTTATCGCTGAAATGCAGCAACTCGGCGTACGCGTATTTGCTATTCCGGATGGCGACGTTGCGGCCTCAATTCTCACCTGTATGCCAGACAGCGAAGTTGACGTGCTGTACGGTATTGGTGGCGCGCCGGAAGGCGTGGTTTCTGCGGCGGTGATCCGCGCATTAGATGGTGACATGAACGGTCGTCTGCTGGCGCGTCATGACGTCAAAGGCGACAACGAAGAGAATCGTCGCATTGGCGAGCAGGAGCTGGCACGCTGCAAAGCAATGGGCATCGAAGCCGGTAAAGTATTGCGTCTGGGCGATATGGCACGCAGCGATAACGTCATCTTTTCTGCCACCGGTATTACCAAAGGCGATCTGCTGGAAGGCATTAGCCGCAAAGGCAATATCGCGACTACCGAAACGCTGCTGATCCGCGGCAAGTCACGCACTATTCGCCGCATTCAGTCCATCCACTATCTGGATCGCAAAGACCCGGAAATGCAGGTGCACATCCTCTGATTGATTTGATCGATTGAGCCTTCCAGTCCTTCGGGACTGGAATTTTTTTGTTCGGAGAACGAAGATAAGGCAAGTCAATCAAAACAGGAGAAAAACATGGCTGATTGGGTAACAGGCAAAGTCACTAAAGTGCAGAACTGGACCGACGCCCTGTTTAGTCTCACCGTTCACGCCCCCGTGCTTCCGTTTACCGCCGGGCAATTCACCAAGCTTGGCCTTGAAATTGACGGCGAACGCGTCCAGCGCGCCTACTCCTATGTTAACTCGCCCGATAATCCCGATCTGGAGTTTTACCTGGTCACCGTCCCCGATGGCAAATTAAGCCCACGATTGGCGGCACTGAAACCGGGCGATGAAGTGCAGGTGGTTAGCGAAGCAGCTGGCTTCTTTGTTCTGGATGAAGTACCAGATTGCGAAACGCTATGGATGCTGGCAACCGGTACAGCGATTGGCCCTTATTTATCGATTCTGCAACTGGGCAAAGATTTAGATCGCTTCAAAAATCTGGTCCTGGTTCACGCCGCACGTTATGCCGCCGACTTAAGCTATTTGCCACTGATGCAAGAACTGGAAAAACGCTACGAAGGCAAACTGCGCATTCAGACGGTGGTCAGTCGGGAAACGGCAGCGGGGTCGCTCACCGGACGGATACCGGCATTAATTGAAAGTGGTGAACTGGAAAGCGCGGTTGGCCTGCCGATGAATAAAGAAACCAGCCATGTGATGCTGTGCGGCAATCCACAGATGGTGCGCGATACGCAACAGTTACTGAAAGAGACCCGGCAGATGACGAAACATTTACGTCGCCGACCGGGCCATATGACAGCGGAGCATTACTGGTAAGCGGTTACTTATCGATAAACGGCACGATGAGCAAATCCGCACTCAACTTATTGATCATCCCGCGATATGCCGGCATCAAACGGTTGATAAATGAGTGGTGATGACCACAGACAAGGAGGTCGCACTGCTCTTTTTGCATAATTTCCAGCAGTGTTTCCGGCATTTCTCCGCGTTCAATACGCAGTTTTGTCTTCGGCCATTGAATATTTTTCGTCAGTTTATACAGCTTGTTATCCGACTTATTCTTCAACAATTGAAGAATATCTTCTGTTGCAGGGAAGTAGATACCCGGATACAACTCGCTTAAGCCATCATCAATATGAATTAACGTCAGGTGAGCGTCATTATGTCTGGCGAGCTCCAGGGCTTTATTCACCAGTAAGGCATCTTCTTCATTCCCGGAAATTGCCACGCCAATGTGTTTATAAGCCATGTTTAACTCCTTCTAAAGCAACTCCATCAAGCTAACGAACGCAGTGATAACTCAAAAATAATCATCTCGGCCTGGCATGAGAAGGTGAAGGCCGCATCAAGCTCAACTTGCCCCTCCAGATCCTTAATCTTATAGGCCACGCTGGCCCCTTCATCTGCAGAGGATGCAGCGGCGGCAAGCTCTTTCAGTTTGGTCATAAAGGACTCTGCTTCTTCGCGGGTGGCAAAAAAGCGCGAAAACTTACTGGTACAGTTGTCGTTATCAATCACCGTACCGATATCAATCGCACATCCTTTAGTACTGCATTTATCTACGACATCTTTCATAGGGCACCTCTGTATATTCGCCTCTCTGTCGATTACGACTTAAGAATAATGCGCCGTTAAGGGAAGAACAAACAAGTAATGATCTTATGGATTACCATTTTTTTTGATATTGCTTAATGTGAAGAGTTCAGAAGGATTTTCCGGGTATTGTCATTTGCATCGTGGAAATAACAATCCCGGAAAAAAATAGCAGTAAGAGATATATTAAAGGTTAATTACTTGATTTATTGTCGGCTTTATACTTCACATCCTCGGTATCTTTACCATATTTATTTTCGCCTTGTGTGCCAACAAACGCACCAAGATCGATAAGCATCATCACCAGAATCAACGTCGGGACAAAACGCCCCACCGCCCATTGCCAGACACCCGGTAAAATCGCCCAGTTACCCGCCAGCAGCATCCACGCCACAATCATCAGAAATGCCCATGCGCCGGAACGCCCGCGATCATGCAAGCGCTTAACGGTTACTGCCGCTGTTGGCCAGAGCAAGCACACAAGGCAAAACGCCGCAGTCTGAATATCGAGTAAATTTTTACCCGCCAGTGAGAAAAGCACCAGCATGCCTGCGAACCACAGGCCTATCCAAATCCAGAAATCACGGCGTCCAATACGCCCTTTAAATGAGAATAACCATTGCTGTATGGTCATGTAAGTTCCTTGATGGTTGTCTTTTCCAGGATTCTACCCTTTTGACAAGGGCGACAGATATCGTTTTAATCGGAGCCAGTCATAACAAAAGGTACTGTCAATGAAGCCAGGGTGTACGCTGTTTTTTCTCTTATGTTCTGCATTAACCGTTACAACAACGGCGCATGCACAAACACCAGATACGGCAACGACCGCGCCTTATTTGCTGGCTGGAGCCCCTACTTTCGATCTCTCCATCAGCCAGTTTCGAGAAGACTTTAACAGCCAGAATCCCAGCCTGCCACTGAACGAATTTCGTGCCATCGACAGCAGTCCCGACAAAGCCAATCTCACTCGTGCTGCCAGTAAAATTAACGAGAACTTGTATGCTTCTACAGCGCTGGAGCGCGGTACCTTAAAAATCAAAAGCATTCAAATGACCTGGCTACCCATCCAGGGGCCAGAGCAAAAAGCCGCGAAAGCGAAAGCTCAGGAATACATGGCAGCGGTGATCCGCACACTCACCCCATTAATGACCAAAACACAAAGCCAGAAAAAACTGCAGTCGCTACTAACGGCGGGGAAAAACAAACGTTATTACACCGAGACAGAAGGTGCACTGCGTTATGTTGTCGCGGACAACGGCGAAAAGGGGCTGACCTTCGCTGTTGAACCGATTAAGCTGGCGCTATCTGAATCGCTTGAAGGTTTGAATAAATGACAAAAAGCAAAGCCTTTGTGCCGATGAATCTCTATACTGTTTCACAGACCTGCTGCCCTGCGGGGCGGCCATCTTCCTTTATTCGCTTATAAGCGTGGAGAATTAAAATGCGACATCCTTTAGTGATGGGTAACTGGAAACTGAACGGCAGCCGCCACATGGTTCACGAGCTGGTTTCTAACCTGCGTAAAGAGCTGGCAGGTGTTGCTGGCTGTGCGGTTGCAATCGCACCACCGGAAATGTACATCGATATGGCGAAGCGCGAAGCTGAAGGCAGCCACATCATGCTGGGTGCGCAAAACGTGGACCTGAACCTGTCCGGCGCATTCACCGGTGAAACCTCTGCTGCTATGCTGAAAGACATCGGCGCACAGTACATCATCATCGGCCACTCTGAACGTCGTACTTACCACAAAGAGTCTGACGAACTGATCGCGAAAAAATTCGCGGTGCTGAAAGAGCAGGGTCTGACTCCGGTTCTGTGCATCGGTGAAACCGAAGCTGAAAACGAAGCGGGCAAAACAGAAGAAGTTTGTGCACGTCAGATCGACGCGGTACTGAAAACTCAGGGTGCTGCGGCATTCGAAGGTGCGGTTATCGCTTACGAACCCGTATGGGCAATCGGTACTGGCAAATCTGCAACTCCGGCGCAGGCACAGGCTGTTCACAAATTCATCCGTGACCACATCGCTAAAGTTGACGCTAACATCGCTGAACAAGTGATCATCCAGTACGGCGGCTCTGTAAACGCGTCTAACGCTGCAGAACTGTTTGCTCAGCCAGACATCGACGGCGCGCTGGTTGGCGGTGCTTCTCTGAAAGCTGACGCTTTCGCAGTGATCGTTAAAGCTGCAGAAGCGGCTAAACAGGCTTAAGTCTGACAGGTGCCGGATTTCATATCCGGCACTTACTTTCCTTAACTCCTCGCCTTAACGCAAAATCTCACACTGATGATCCTGGATTTCCTCGGCTGAAGCACGGTTCAGCGTCAGTAGATTTCGTTGTGTCGCCAGCAACACAAACGAATTATCACTCTGCCGCACCATCGCCAGCCCGTAGCTTCCCATATGTTCCCGCGCCTCAGGCACTTCCTCTGCAAGCATCATAAATGGGCTGCGTTGTACCAGTTCGCTTTCCGTTACCCGACGCGCCAGGTATTCATGCCCGCGCAAACCACCTGGCAGTGGCAACCAGCGGCTGCTGATGTTCGCCAGATTGTTATCCAGTTGTTCGCGCACATCAGGACGAATACAAGAGATATGAATATGAAAATGGTTTTGCGTACGCCCGGTGCGAGAGTTGATCGCCAAAGAAACCGCGCGATCGGGAACCGGCTGGCCGTATTTTTTGCTCATAAAATCACGCGCCTGCCAGGCCAACCAAAAGAAGTTCGGCGTTGAAGGATCGGTCAACAAAGGACTTTCAGTACCGTTAATACGATACGTTGGCATCAACAGATATTGCAGTGGGCCATTAAGATCTTTTAAAACCACGTATCCGGCATTGGGTTTGACTTCCGCACATGGCGAAGGATTTTGATTTTGCTGTTGATTGGGCAAACATTCCTCAAGGACAATCTTACGTAATGTATCCGACTCTTCACCGGTTAATTTCCAGTAACCAATACCGGCAGCCACAACGGCGATAACTATCATCACCAAAAAAAGAAGACCCGCTTTTTTCATCTTTTTTTCCCTGTACCTCAAAGAGATGCAAGGGTAACGCAAAATCGTGACAAATAAAAAACCCGGTCGCGAGAAACCACCGGGTTTGATAATTATCCTGGGGAAATCAGCGTTTGCTGATCTGATCGAACGTACCGCCGTTAGCAAAATGCTCTTTTTGCGCTTTCGTCCAGCCGCCGAACTCTTCATCAATGGTGAATAACTTCAATTTTGGAAACGCATTTTCGTACTTTTTCGCTACCTCAGCGTCGCGCGGACGGTAGTAGTTTTTCGCGGCAATTTCCTGACCTTCTGGCGAGTAGAGATATTTCAGGTAGGCTTCCGCCACCTCTTTGGTGCCTTTTTTCTCGACCACTTTATCGACCACCGACACGGTTGGCTCTGCGAGGATAGACTCACTCGGCGTGACGATTTCGAATTTATCTTTCCCCAGTTCATTCGCTGCCAGCAGAGCTTCGTTTTCCCAGGCGATCAGTACATCGCCAATTCCGCGCTCGACAAAAGTGTTAGTGGAGCCGCGCGCGCCAGAATCCAGAACTTCGACGTTTTTATACAGTGCCCGAACAAAATCCTGTGCTTTTGCCTGATCGTTGTTGTTGTGATGCAGCGCGTAGCCCCAGGCTGCCAGGTAGTTCCAGCGCGCGCCACCAGAGCTTTTCGGATTAGGCGTGATCACCGAAACACCCGGTTTAATCAGATCGTTCCAGTCATGGATCTGCTTCGGATTGCCCTTACGTACCAGGAAAACAATGGTGGAAGTGTACGGTGCGGAGTTATCCGGCAGACGTTTGATCCACTCTTTATCAATCCGCCCGCGTTCCGCAATCGCGTCCACGTCATAGGCCAGAGCCAGCGTGACAACATCAGCTTCAATACCGTTGATTACCGACGTCGCTTGTTTGCCTGAACCACCGTGGGACTGACGAATCACCACGTTATCGCCAGTTTGCTGTTTCCAGTGGGCGCTGAATGCCTTGTTGTACTGTTCGTACAATTCGCGCGTTGGATCATATGAAACGTTAAGAAGCTGAATATCCTTTGCCATAACGCTGGTTGCCGCCAGCAAAAATGTTAACCCTACGCCCCACTTGTTCATCGCCCGACTCTCTTATGTTGTGTTGTGATGAGCAAAGCGTGCCAGAAGGTTAACCAAACATTAAAGAATAAAAAAAGATTGGCTATAACTTGCGGGTATATGTTGGGGGATTAAAAAGGCGGAAGAAATCCGCCTCATATTGCTGACAAAGTGCACTTTGTCCATGCCGGATGCGGCGCGAACGCCTTATCCGGCCTACAAAAGTTTGCAAATTCAATAAATTGCAGAATTCATGTAGGCCTGATAAGCGAAGCGCATCAGGCATTTTTGCTTCTGTCATCGGTTTCAGGCTAAAGGAATCTGCCTTTTTCCGAAATCATTAATACAGTTTTTTCGCGCAGTCCAGCCAGTCGCCTTTGAACGGACGCTTCATGTTTTCGATAGCGTCGATGATGTCGTGGTGAACCAGCTGTTCGTTCTGGATACCTACGCAACGACCGCCGTAACCTGCCAGCAGCAGATCGATAGCGTAAGCGCCCATACGGGAAGCCAGAATACGGTCGTAAGGCACCGGAGAACCACCGCGCTGGATGTGGCCCAGCACAGTTGCGCGGGTTTCACGACCGGTTTCTTTCTCGATGAAATGCGCCAGTTCGTCAACATCACACATATGTTCGGTAATCGCCACGATCGCGTGTTTTTTACCTTTCGCGATACCCGCTTTGATTTCGTTTACCAGGTCTTCACGGCTGAATTCAACTTCCGGAACTACAACGAATTCACAGCCACCGGCAATGGCCGCAGCCAGGGTCAGATCGCCACAATAACGACCCATCACTTCCACCACGGAAATACGCTGG
The DNA here is from genome assembly GCF_046487395.1 of Escherichia sp. WS1450. Classification (NCBI taxonomy): domain Bacteria; kingdom Pseudomonadati; phylum Pseudomonadota; class Gammaproteobacteria; order Enterobacterales; family Enterobacteriaceae; genus Escherichia; species Escherichia sp. WS1450. The sequence goes on along the minus strand of NZ_JBJQJO010000017.1, from coordinate 44,834 downwards.
TGAGAAGAAGAGGTGTCACGCAGACGGTCGATCGCTTCTACAACGGTGCTCAGCGCAGTGAAGAAACCGATAGTGTAGTCAGTGCCTTTGATGTCGTTGTCGATAGTGCCCGGCAGGCCGATGCACGGGAAGCCCATTTCGGTCAGACGCATTGCACCCATGTAGGAACCGTCACCGCCGATAACCACCAGCGCGTCGATACCACGTTTTTTCAGGTTTTCGATAGCCACGGCGCGGATGTTCTCGTCGCGGAATTCCGGGAAACGCGCAGAACCGAGGAACGTACCACCACGGTTGATCATGTCAGAAACGCTGTAACGGTCTAGCTGTACCATACGGTCTTCATACAGACCCAGATAGCCGTCATAAATGCCCATTACTTCCAGACCTTCTGTCAGCGCAGAACGAACAACCCCGCGAATTGCGGCGTTCATGCCTGGCGCATCACCGCCGCTTGTCAACACACCGATTTTCTTAATCATGACTACCTCTGAACTTTGGAATGCAAAATGAAATCTGTTGCCGGAAGTCTTCTTGCACATCGAAGTGATCCAACGAATGTGCAAATAGTATAACAATCACTTCCTGCTGAATTGATTCAGGTCAGGCCAAATGGCGGTATTTTATACACAAAATGCGGGTCTGGCTCTCTTTTATACTGATTATGAAAGCATAGACCGTTTACCCTCCCTGGGTACGACGGAACAGGGGTCCTGATGGATAATCACATCCGATCCCGGAAAACGCCGTAAAATAGCCTGCTCTACCTGATCCGCCACCATATGTGCCTGAACCAAAGGCAGAGAGTCTTCCATTTCCAAATGAATCTGAATAAAGCGGGTCGGCCCTGACTGCCGCGTGCGAAGATCGTGAGCGCCGCTAACACCCGGCCAGGAAGTCACGATATCAATAATTTCTTGCCGTTCCTCATCAGGTAATGCGCGATCCAGTAATGACTGTACCGCCTCATATCCCATGCGTAACGCGCTATATAAAATATAGATGCCGATTCCCAATGCAAACAGAGCATCGGCGCGATGCCAGCCGTACCAGGACAACCCCAGCGCCAGCAGAATTGCGCCGTTCATCATAACATCAGACTGGTAATGTAGCATATCAGCCCGCACCGCCTGGCTTTGCGTCCGGCGCACCACCCACCGCTGAAACGAGACAAGGATAATCGTACAAATTAGCGCCACAATTGTCACGATAACCCCGACGCCTGGATCTGTCATCGGTGTTGGAGATATCAGATGTTGAATACCCGTCAAAAAGAGGAATAGTGCCGAACCGGAGATAAACATACTTTGCGCCAGCGCCGCGAGGGACTCAGCTTTACCGTGACCAAACGAGTGATTATCGTCGGCAGGTTGCAGGGAATATCGCACCACCAGTAAATTCGTCAACGACGCGCCGATATCCACCAGCGAATCCACCAGCGCGGCGAGAATACTCACCGACCCGGTATACCACCATGCAAAAATTTTAATCAGCAATAGCAGTGAAGCCATCGCCGTTGCAGCAATCGCCGCCCGACTGACCAGCCGTCCATAAGATTGATTCATAAATACTCCCGCTATCAACTGACGCTAGTATAACGGAAGCAAATCATCTGCAATGCATTAAGCAGCAGGCAAATTGAGGATAAAAAAAAACCCCACATCATGTGGGGGAAGACAGGGATGGTGTCTATGGCAAGGAAAACAGGGTTTACTACTGGGAACGTGAGTTGCTACTACTCAATAGCTTCAACGATGAACTTTTTTGCCATTGCGTCACGTCGCGCAACTGCTCCATTCGTTGTTGATGTTTCTCGTTTAAAACCGCTTGCTGCTCCGGCGTTAACAGGCGATACATTTGGTTGCGGACTTTTGCCATCTCAACCTGACGAGCAATTTGCTCATTCGCCATTTTTTCTGCCTGTGCGCGCACAGCGTTTTCATCAAAATTTTCTGCGGTGACAAGGCGATGCATTGTCTCCAGTTCGCTAACATTAACAGGAGGCTGTTCGTGCCGGGCCTGTTGCATAAGATCTCGCATCTGCTGACGCTGATGTTCGGTTAAACTTATGCCGTCGAACATATGGCTCTGCGTACTGCGCTGCGTAAGTTCTTCACCCGGATGCCAGTTATCGCCTGAACCGACTTCAGCAGCGTGGCTTAATGAACTGACTGCCAGCGTTGAGGCCATGACGGCAGCGGTAACTATGCGCATCATTTGCTCCCAAAATCTTTCTGTCGCGATTCAACGATAGAGAGTTTACGATTCAGGCTGCAAACATGCGTCAGGGGGTGTAAAACAACGTAAAGTCATGGATTAGCGACGTCTGATGACGTAATTTCTGCCTCGGAGGTATTTAAACAATGAATAAAATCCTGTTAGTTGATGATGACCGAGAGCTGACTTCCCTATTAAAGGAGCTGCTCGAGATGGAAGGCTTCAACGTGATTGTTGCCCACGATGGGGAACAGGCGCTTGATCTTCTGGACGACAGCATTGATTTACTTTTGCTTGACGTAATGATGCCGAAGAAAAATGGTATCGACACATTAAAAGCACTTCGCCAGACACACCAGACGCCTGTCATTATGTTGACGGCGCGCGGCAGTGAACTTGATCGCGTTCTCGGCCTTGAGCTGGGCGCAGATGACTATCTCCCGAAACCGTTTAATGATCGTGAGCTGGTGGCACGTATTCGCGCGATCCTGCGCCGTTCGCACTGGAGCGAACAACAGCAAAACAACGACAACGGTTCACCGACACTGGAAGTTGATGCCTTAGTGCTGAATCCAGGCCGTCAGGAAGCCAGCTTCGACGGGCAAACGCTGGAGTTAACCGGTACTGAGTTTACCCTGCTCTATTTGCTGGCACAGCATCTGGGTCAGGTGGTTTCCCGTGAGCATTTAAGCCAGGAAGTGCTGGGCAAACGCCTGACGCCTTTCGACCGCGCTATTGATATGCACATTTCCAACCTGCGTCGTAAACTGCCGGATCGTAAAGATGGTCACCCGTGGTTTAAAACCTTGCGTGGTCGCGGCTATCTGATGGTTTCTGCTTCATGATAGGCAGCTTAACCGCGCGCATCTTCGCCATCTTCTGGCTGACGCTGGCGCTGGTGTTGATGTTAGTTTTAATGTTACCCAAGCTCGATTCACGCCAGATGACCGAGCTTCTGGATAGCGAACAGCGTCAGGGTCTGATGATTGAGCAGCATGTCGAAGCGGAGCTGGCGAACGATCCGCCCAACGATTTAATGTGGTGGCGGCGTCTGTTCCGGGCGATTGATAAGTGGGCACCGCCAGGACAGCGTTTGTTATTGGTGACCACCGAAGGCCGCGTGATCGGCGCTGAACGCAGCGAAATGCAGATCATTCGTAATTTTATTGGTCAGGCCGATAACGCCGATCATCCGCAGAAGAAAAAGTATGGCCGCGTGGAACTGGTCGGTCCGTTCTCAGTGCGTGATGGCGAAGATAATTACCAACTTTATCTGATTCGTCCGGCCAGCAGTTCTCAATCCGATTTCATTAACTTACTGTTTGACCGCCCGCTATTACTGCTGATTGTCACCATGTTGGTCAGTACGCCGCTGCTGTTGTGGTTGGCCTGGAGTCTGGCAAAACCGGCGCGTAAGCTGAAAAACGCTGCCGATGAAGTTGCCCAGGGAAACTTACGCCAGCACCCGGAACTGGAAGCGGGGCCACAGGAATTCCTTGCCGCTGGTGCCAGTTTTAACCAGATGGTCACCGCGCTGGAGCGCATGATGACCTCTCAGCAGCGTCTGCTTTCTGATATCTCTCACGAGCTGCGCACCCCGCTGACGCGTCTGCAACTGGGTACGGCGTTACTGCGCCGTCGTAGTGGTGAAAGCAAGGAACTGGAGCGTATTGAAACCGAAGCGCAACGTCTGGACAGCATGATCAACGATCTGTTGGTGATGTCACGTAATCAGCAGAAAAACGCGCTGGTGAGTGAGACCATCAAAGCCAACCAGTTGTGGAGTGAAGTGCTGGATAACGCGGCGTTCGAAGCCGAGCAGATGGGCAAGTCGTTGACGGTTAACTTCCCGCCTGGGCCGTGGCCGCTGTATGGCAACCCGAACGCTCTGGAAAGTGCGCTGGAAAACATTGTTCGTAATGCCCTGCGTTATTCCAATACGAAGATTGAAGTAGGCTTCGCGGTAGATAAAGACGGCATCTCCATTACGGTGGATGACGATGGTCCTGGCGTTAGCCCGGAAGATCGCGAGCAGATTTTCCGCCCGTTCTATCGTACCGATGAAGCACGCGATCGTGAATCTGGCGGTACAGGTTTGGGGCTGGCGATTGTTGAAACCGCCATCCAGCAGCATCGTGGCTGGGTGAAGGCAGAAGACAGCCCGCTTGGCGGTTTACGGCTGGTGATTTGGTTGCCGCTGTATAAGCGGAGTTAAACTCCGCATTGTAGGCAGGATAAGGCGTTTACGCCGCATCCGGCATTTGAGCAGGATGCCTGATGCGACGCTGATAGCGTCTTATCAGGCCTACACTCCGGGGGTTATTTTCCCCACAACCGGCGGGAAAAATCTTCGATCTTGCCGCTCAGTCGGCGCTTTTGCATCGTCCGCGTCCAGCTTTTCGATAACCCGGCGGCGGAGAGTAAACGGTGATACTGCTCGTCATCAAACGGCATATGCCATGCGATGGCGGCAGCCTCCTGCACGGTCACATCACTGACACGGGAAACCAACTCCAGCGGCGCATCAGCAGATACCAACCCTGGCGCAATCACGCTATACAACCACCCCACTTTACCCGTGTTTTGCATCAACTGCGCTATGTCGCTGATATCAAAATGGTAATTGAGTTTATAGCAAGGGGAGCGTGGCTGGCTGACCTGAATTAATGCCTCTCCCCAGCGGAAAATATCGCCAATATAAACATTACTTTCCGTGAGGCCGTCGGTTGAGAGATTTTCGCCAAACGCAGGCGCAACAAACAACTCCGCCTGTTCCGGAAATTCCCGCGCCCAGTAGAGATAGTGCTCACGAGGATAATGACACAGCGCTCTGTCTGGCCCGCCGTGAACCTTTTTCTCCGCCTGCTCGTCACCTTCCAGCCCCAGCTCCGTCAGCATCAACTCACCATCAACCTGGATTTTGGCAATTGCGCTGGGTTTGCCTTCGGGATAAGCCTGAATCTTGCCTGTGTATACATCAACCGGATATCGCATCTGTTCCCTCTCCACGAGAAATTTCCCCATTAGACCATATTTATTTTATGTCAGGCGTGCTGTTTTCGCGGTATGTATCCAGGCAGGAGCTCAATAGCAAACCGGACGAACGTTAGTTCATCCGGCTGTGGGGATTAAGGAAGCAGGTTTATTTTACCGTGCCTAAAATTTCGATTTTCGCCACTCTGGCTTTGACTTTACGTGACCAGATAGAGGTAAGAATTGGCACCAGAATCGAAGTCACAATGACCGCCGTCGCAACCAGCGAAGTTGCTGCCGGAGCCATCGGTTTAAACGCAGGCACCATTTCAGCAATCAGCACAGGTGTCGCTACCGCGGCCCCTGCGGAACTGGAAGCGGCAATTCCGGCAGTGCCATCGCCACCGCCAATCAATTTATCGGCGATAATCAACGGAATACCGGTCACGATAATTACTGCCACACCCAACAGGATCCCCAGCAAACCTGTCTGGGCAATTACAGTCAAATCAATGGTATTGCCCAGCGCGAAGGCAAAGAATGGAATCAGCGTCTGCACCGCTTTGCTGAAAAATTCTCGTAATTCAGGGTCAAGGTTCCCAAGGGCAAAGCCCACCAGGAACGGTAATACTGCGCCGACGAAAACATGCGGTTCAAATGAGGCAATCCCGGCAGTGCCCAGAATAATCATCGTCATGAGCGGCCCGGACTCCAATGACATCAACACAAATGCCCCAGCTTCTTCTTTTGTGCCGTACTGTTGCATGATGGAAGCGTAAAGTCCGCCGTTGGTCATATCCATCGCCGCCACCAGCGCCAGCGTTGAAAGTCCGGCAAAGAATCCAACTTCAACACCATGTTCCGGAATAATGCGTGAGGCAATTGCCGCAACCACCCACGCGACGGCAATTTTTGTTACCACCAGCGTACCGGATTTACGTAATACCGTTCCCGTCGCGCTTAATTTTATTGACGCCCCCATGCAAAAAAACCACACCGCCAGAATGGGCACCGTACCGGTAATCATCCCGTTGGTGAATGATCCAAAATATTTCCCCGCCTCCGGCGAGAAGGTGTGGCACAGTGCGCCAAGGAATAGCGGGACGAGCATCATCCCCCCCGGGATTTTCTCAATCGAGCGTTTTATCTGCATTTCCATCACCTGTCGGCATATTTTTAAGGGCTGATGCGTAATTCCTCAACGGAGCATCAGTGTTGATGGAAACGAAGATAGACATTCATTTAATCAATAAAAGTGATCAAAACCACATCAATTGAAACACTGTTTTATTTTTATCGGATCATTGTTTTTATTTTGAAATTGATCACAAAAAAACCACCGCCGTTGGCGATGGTTCATTTTTTAAGCTGATATGCGGCGTAAACGCCTCATTGCAGCAGGCGGCAAATGATTATTTTTTCGCCGCGAAACGTGCCGCTGCTTCATCCCAGTTCACCACGTTCCAGAACTCTTTGATGTAGTCCGGACGGCGGTTCTGGAATTTCAGGTAGTAAGCATGTTCCCACACATCCAGGCCCAGAATCGGGAAGCCGGAAGCGCCAGAAATAGCTTCACCCATCAGCGGAGAGTCCTGGTTAGCAGTAGAAACCACCGCCAGTTTATCGCCTTTCAGCACCAGCCATGCCCAGCCGGAACCAAAGCGGGAAGCTGCCGCTTTCTCAAATTCTGCTTTGAAGTTATCAACGGAGCCGAAGTCACGTTCGATAGCCGCTTTCAGGTCACCCTGTAAGGTAGTGCCTTTTTTCAGACCTTTCCAGAACAGGCTGTGGTTAGCGTGACCGCCAGCGTTGTTGCGCAGTACGGTTTTCTTGTCTGCTGGCAGCTGGTCCAGTTTGGTGATCAGCTCTTCAACCGGCAGGTTGGCAAATTCTGGCAGGCTTTCCAGCGCCGCATTGGCGTTGTTGACGTAGGTCTGATGGTGTTTGGTGTGGTGGATTTCCATGGTCTGCTTATCGAAGTGCGGTTCCAGGGCATCGTAAGCATACGGCAGGGATGGCAGGGTATAGCTCATATTCATCTCCAGTATTGTCGGGCGGCCGATTGTTAATGCCGCGTAAGCAGTTGGTTCATTATAGTTAATTAAATGATATTGAAAATGATTATCAATGCCGTACTTTTCGTAAGGGTATGGTTTTGCAGGAAAATGCCCGAGATGTGAAGCAAATCACCCACTTAATGCCGTGATTGCCAGCAAATCGACAACGGCGGCAACAGGCGAAAGGTTAATCGACAGCACGATTTTTACACTCATCTCGTCGGAGATGTGACGCGACGAAAAATGATGAGGATAAGAAGATGAGTAACGCGATTACGATGGGGATATTTTGGCATTTGATCGGCGCGGCCAGTGCAGCCTGTTTTTACGCTCCGTTCAAAAAAGTAAAAAAATGGTCATGGGAAACCATGTGGTCAGTCGGTGGGATTGTTTCGTGGATTATTCTGCCGTGGGCCATCAGCGCCCTGTTACTACCGAATTTTTGGGCGTATTACAGCTCGTTTAGTCTCTCTACACTGCTGCCTGTTTTTCTGTTCGGCGCTATGTGGGGGATCGGTAATATCAACTACGGCCTGACCATGCGTTATCTCGGCATGTCGATGGGGATTGGTATCGCCATTGGTATCACGTTGATTGTTGGTACGCTGATGACGCCAATTATCAACGGCAATTTCGATGTGTTGATCAATACCGAAGGTGGACGCATGACATTGCTCGGCGTTCTGGTGGCGCTGATTGGTGTAGGGATTGTGACTCGCGCCGGGCAGTTGAAAGAGCGCAAGATGGGCATTAAAGCCGAAGAGTTCAACCTGAAAAAAGGGCTGGTGCTGGCGGTGATGTGCGGCATTTTCTCTGCCGGGATGTCCTTTGCGATGAACGCCGCAAAACCGATGCATGAAGCCGCTGCTGCACTGGGCGTCGATCCACTGTATGTCGCTCTGCCAAGCTATGTTGTCATCATGGGCGGCGGCGCGATCATCAACCTCGGTTTCTGCTTCATTCGTCTGGCAAAAGTGAAGGATTTGTCGCTAAAAGCCGACTTCTCGCTGGCAAAACCGCTGATCTTTCACAATGTGTTACTCTCAGCACTGGGCGGGTTGATGTGGTATCTGCAATTCTTTTTCTATGCCTGGGGCCACGCGCGTATTCCGGCGCAGTATGACTACATCAGCTGGATGCTGCATATGAGCTTCTATGTATTGTGCGGCGGTATCGTCGGGCTGGTGCTGAAAGAGTGGAACAATGCAGGTCGCCGTCCGGTAACGGTGTTGAGCCTCGGTTGTGTGGTGATTATTGTTGCCGCCAACATCGTCGGCATGGGCATGGCGAATTAATCTTTCTGCGAATTGAGATGACGCCACTGGCTGGGCGTCATCCCGGTTTCCCGGGTAAACACCACCGAAAAATAGTTACTATCTTCAAAGCCACATTCGGTTGAAATATCACTGATTAACAGGCGGCTATGCTGGAGAAGATATTGCGCATGACACACTCTGACCTGCCGCAGATATTGATTGATGGTCATTCCAGTCTGCTGGCGAAATTGCTGACGCAAAACGCGCTCACTGCACGATGCCTCATCACAAAATTCATCCAGCGCAAAGGGACTTTTCAGGCTGGCCGCCAGCCGGGTAATCAGCTTATCCAGCAACGTTTCGCTGGATGTTGGCGGCAACGAATCACTGGTGTAACGATGGCGATTCAGCAACATCACCAACTGCCCGAACAGCAACTCTGCCATTTCGTTAGCAAACGGCACATGCTGACTACTTTCATGCTCAAGCTGACCGATAATCTGCCGCGCCTGTGCCATCCCCATGCTACCTAAGCGCCAGTGTGGCTGCCCTGCGCTGGCGCTAAATCCCGGAATCGCCCTCTGCCAGTCAAGATTCAGCTTCAGCCGCTCCGGGCAATAAATAATATTCTGCAAAACCAGATCGTTAACGGAAGCGTAGGAGTGTTTATCGTCAGCATGAATGTAAAAGAGATCGCCACGGGTAATGCGATAAGGGCGATCGTTGAGTACATGCAGACCATTACCGCGCCAGACAATCACCAGCTCACAAAAATCATGTGTATGTTCGGCAAAGACATCTTGCGGATAACGGTCAGCCACAGCGACTGCCTGCTGGTCGCTGGCAAAAAAATCATCTTTGAGAAGTTTTAACTGATGCGCCACCGTGGCTACCTCGGCCAGAGAACGAAGTTGATTATTCGCAATATGGCGTACAAATACGTTGAGAAGATTCGCGTTATTGCAGAAAACCATCCCGTTCCTGACGAATATCACGCGGTGACCAGTTAAACTCTCGGCGAAAAAGCGTCGAAAAGTGGTTACTGTCGCTGAATCCGCAGCGATAGGCGATGTCAGTAACGCTGGCCTCGCTGTGGCGTAGCAGATGTCGGGCTTTCATCAGTCGCAGGCGGTTCAGGTAACGCTGAGGCGTCAGTCCCGTTTTCTGCTTAAGCTGCCGATGTAGCGTACGCAGCGAAAGAGAAAATTGATCCGCCACGGCATCCCAATTCACCTCATCGGCAAAATGGTCCTCCAGCCAGGCCAGAAGCAAGTTGAGACGTGACGCGCTGTTTTCCAGGTTCTCCTGCAAACTGCTTTTACGCAGCAAGAGCAGTAATTGCATAAATAAGATCTCGCGACTGGCGGTCGAGGGTAAATCATTTTCCTCTTCCTGCTGTTCCATCTGTGCAACCAGCTGTCGCACCTGCTGCAACACGCTGTGGTTAACGCGCCAGTGAGACGGATACTGCCCATCCTGCTCTTGTGGCAGCAACTGATTCAGCCCGGCGAGAAACTGAAATCGATCCGGCGAGCGATACAGCACATTGGTCAGACACAGATTATCGGTATGTTCATACAGATGCCGATCATGATCGCGTACGAAACAGACCGTGCCACCGGTGATGGTATAGGGCTGCCCATTAAACACATGAATACCCGTGCCATGTTCGACAATCACAATTTCATGAAAATCATGATGATGTTCAGGAAAATCCGCCTGCGGGAGCCGGGGTTCTATCGCCACGGACGCGTTACCAGACGGAAAAAAATCCACACTATGTAATACGGTCATACTGGCCTCCTGATGTCGTCAACACGGCGAAATAGTAACCACGAGGTCAGGTTCTTACCTTAAATTTTCGACGGAAAACCACGTAAAAAACGTTGATTTTTCAAGATACAGCGTGAATTTTCAGGAAATGCGGTAAGCATCACATCACCACAATTCAGCAAATTGTGAACATCATCACGTTCATCTTTCCCTGGTTGCCAATGACCCATTTTCCTGTCAGTAACGAGAAGGTCGCGAAGTCAGGCGCTTTTTAGACTGGTCGTAATGAAATTCAGCAGGATCACATTATGACCTTTCGCAATTGTGTCGCCGTCGATCTCGGCGCATCCAGTGGGCGCGTGATGCTGGCGCGTTACGAGCGTGAATGCCGCAGCCTGACGCTGCGTGAAATCCATCGTTTTAACAATGGGCTGCATAGCCAGAACGGTTATGTCACCTGGGATGTGGATAGCCTGGAAAGTGCCATTCGCCTTGGATTAAACAAGGTGTGCGAGGAAGGGATTCGTATCGATAGCATTGGGATTGATACCTGGGGCGTGGACTTTGTGCTGCTCGACCAACAGGGTCAGCGTGTGGGCCTGCCCGTTGCTTATCGCGATAGCCGCACCAATGGCCTGATGGCGCAGGCACAACAGCAACTCGGCAAACGCGATATTTATCAGCGTAGCGGCATACAATTTCTACCCTTCAATACGATCTATCAGTTGCGTGCGCTGACGGAGCAACAACCTGAACTTATTCCACACATTGCTCACGCTCTGCTGATGGCGGATTACTTTAGTTATCGCCTGACCGGCGAGATGAACTGGGAGTACACCAACGCCACGACCACGCAACTGGTCAATATCAATAGCGACGACTGGGACGAGTCGCTACTGGCGTGGAGCGGTGCCAACAAAGCCTGGTTTGGTCGCCCGACGCATCCGGGTAATGTCATAGGTCACTGGATTTGCCCGCAGGGTAATGAGATTCCGGTGGTCGCCGTTGCCAGCCATGATACCGCCAGCGCGGTTATCGCCTCGCCGTTAAGCGGTTCACGCGCCGCTTATCTCTCTTCTGGCACCTGGTCATTGATGGGCTTCGAAAGCCAGACGCCATTTACCAATGACACGGCGCTGGCAGCCAATATCACCAACGAAGGCGGGGCGGAAGGTCGCTATCGGGTGCTGAAAAATATTATGGGCTTATGGCTGCTTCAGCGGGTGCTTCAGGAGCGGCAAATCAACGATCTTCCGGCGCTTATCGCCGCGACACAGGCACTGCCGGCTTGCCGCTTCACCATCAATCCCAATGACGATCGCTTTATTAATCCTGACGAGATGTGCAGCGAAATTCAGGCTGCGTGTCGGGAAACGGCGCAACCGATCCCGGAAAGTGATGCTGAACTGGCGCGCTGTATTTTCGACAGTCTGGCGCTGCTGTATGCCGATGTGTTGCATGAACTGGCGCAGCTACGCGGTGAAGATTTCTCGCAACTGCATATTGTCGGCGGTGGCTGCCAGAACGCGCTGCTCAACCAGTTATGTGCTGATGCCTGCGGTATTCGGGTGATCGCCGGGCCTGTTGAAGCCTCGACGCTCGGCAATATCGGCATCCAGTTAATGACGCTGGATGAACTCAACAATGTGGATGATTTCCGTCAGGTCGTCAGCACCACCGCGAATCTGACCACCTTTACCCCTAATCCTGACAGTGAAATTGCCCACTATGTGGCGCAGATTCACTCTACACGACAGACAAAGGAGCTTTGCGCATGACCACTCAACTGGAACAGGCCTGGGAGCTGGCGAAACAGCGTTTCGCGGCGGTGGGGATTGATGTCGAGGAGGCGCTGCGCCAACTTGATCGTTTACCCGTTTCAATGCACTGCTGGCAGGGCGATGATGTTTCCGGTTTTGAAAACCCGGAAGGTTCGCTGACCGGGGGGATTCAGGCTACTGGCAATTATCCGGGCAAAGCGCGTAATGGCAGCGAGCTACGTGCCGATTTGGAACAAGCTATGCGGCTGATTCCGGGGCCGAAACGGCTTAATTTACATGCCATCTATCTGGAATCCGATACGCCCGTCGCGCGCGACCAGATCAAACCAGAGCACTTCAAAAACTGGGTTGAATGGGCGAAAGCCAATCAGCTCGGTCTGGATTTTAACCCCTCCTGTTTTTCGCATCCGCTAAGCGCCGATGGCTTTACGCTTTCCCATGCCGACGACAGTATTCGCCAGTTCTGGATTGATCACTGCAAAGCCAGCCGCCGTGTTTCAGCCTATTTTGGCGAGCAACTTGGCACGCCATCGGTGATGAACATCTGGATCCCGGATGGCATGAAAGATATCACCGTTGACCGTCTCGCTCCGCGCCAGCGTTTGCTGGCAGCACTGGATGAGGTGATCAGCGAGAAGCTGGATCCGGCGCACCATATCGACGCCGTTGAGAGCAAATTGTTTGGTATTGGCGCGGAGAGCTACACGGTTGGCTCCAATGAGTTTTACATGGGGTATGCCACCAGCCGCCAGACGGCGCTGTGCCTGGACGCCGGGCATTTCCACCCGACTGAAGTGATTTCCGACAAGATTTCCGCCGCCATGCTGTATGTACCGCAGTTGCTACTGCACGTCAGCCGTCCGGTTCGCTGGGACAGCGATCACGTAGTGCTGCTGGATGATGAAACCCAGGCGATTGCCAGTGAGATTGTTCGTCACGATCTGTTCGACCGTGTGCATATCGGTCTCGATTTCTTTGATGCCTCTATCAACCGCATTGCCGCGTGGGTCATTGGTACACGCAATATGAAAAAAGCCCTGCTGCGTGCGTTGCTGGAACCTACCGCTGAGCTGCGCAAGCTGGAAGCGGCGGGCGATTACACTGCGCGTCTGGCACTGCTGGAAGAGCAGAAATCGTTGCCGTGGCAGGCGGTCTGGGAAATGTATTGCCAACGTCACGATACCCCAGCGGGTAGCGAATGGTTGAAGAGCGTGCGGGCTTATGAGAAAGAAATTTTGAGTCGCCGCGGGTAAACACTGCCGGATGCGGCGCGAGCGCCTTATTCGGCCTACGGGTCGTGCATCCGACAACACCGAATTTACAGGAACACAGAACATGCAAAACATTACCCAGTCCTGGTTTGTCCAGGGAATGATCAAAGCCACCACCGACGCCTGGCTGAAAGGCTGGGACGAGCGCAATGGTGGTAACCTGACACTGCGCCTGGATGACGCCGATATCGCACCGTATCACGACAACTTCCACCAACAACCGCGCTATATCCCGCTCAGCCAGCCCATGCCTTTACTGGCAAATACACCGTTTATTGTCACCGGCTCCGGCAAATTCTTCCGCAACGTCCAGCTTGATCCTGCGGCTAACTTAGGCGTCGTAAAAGTCGACAGCGACGGCGCGGGCTACCACATTCTCTGGGGGCTAACTCACGAAGCCGTTCCAACCTCTGAACTCCCGGCGCACTTCCTCTCCCACTGCGAACGCATTAAAGCCACCAACGGTAAAGATCGGGTGATCATGCACTGCCATGCCACCAACCTGATCGCCCTTACCTACGTACTGGAAAACGACACCGCGGTCTTCACTCGCCAACTGTGGGAAGGCAGCACCGAATGTCTGGTAGTGTTCCCGGATGGCGTCGGCATTTTGCCGTGGATGGTGCCCGGCACCGACGAAATCGGCCAGGCGACCGCACAGGAAATGCAAAAACATTCGCTGGTGTTGTGGCCCTTCCACGGCGTCTTCGGCAGCGGTCCGACACTGGATGAAACATTCGGTTTAATCGACACCGCAGAAAAATCAGCACAAGTATTAGTGAAGGTTTATTCGATGGGCGGCATGAAACAGACCATCAGTCGTGAAGAGTTGATAGCACTCGGCCAGCGTTTCGGCGTTACACCACTCGCCAGTGCGCTGGCGCTGTAAGGAGCAAACATGATCCGCAAAGCCTTTGTCATGCAGGTTAACCCCGACGCCCACGAAGAGTATCAGCGTCGGCATAATCCAATCTGGCCGGAACTGGAAGCAGTGTTGAAATCTCACGGTGCGCATAACTACGCCATTTACCTCGACAAAGCGCGTAATCTGCTGTTTGCCACGGTAGAGATTGAATCTGAAGAACGGTGGAATGCGGTTGCCAGCACTGAAATCTGCCAACGTTGGTGGAAATATATGACCGACGTTATGCCAGCTAACCCGGATAACAGCCCAGTCAGTAGCGAGCTGCAAGAAGTGTTTTACCTGCCCTAATGAGTTGCGGTGCCGGAAAATATCCAGCACCGCGCCTTCATCAGAAGAAGTATTTAAAGCGAACGCGTGCGCCGTAACGGTCATCAGTATCATCACCGTGTTTTTTATCACCGTCGCTATCCAGAATGGAGTAATACGTCCCGAGGTAAATATTAAAGTTCTCCATATCCATCACATTAGCGAACTGATAAGACGCATGAATGGTGTGAATGGTGTACGTCCCTTCATCATCAATCCAGCAGTCGTTATCACAAACTACACCGCTGAATTCATCAATCTTATTGTGCGCGTAGATATAACCCAGCTCGAAACGTTTCCACAGCGCGTTAATCCCGGCAGTGAAATCTTTCTCATTATTAGCATCTAAATAGGCGGTATTAAGATTAACCACGACGCCATTTTCCGGATCCGTTTTCAGGCCATTCCAGGTCACGCTCATACCATAGCCGGTACGATCGGACTGATCGACAAAATTACCCGTGCTATCGGTATAACCATAAGCATTATTTACCACGTTCGCTTCCATCGCTGCGGAAACGGTAAATTCTTCCGTCGGCGACCAGGCAATTACCGGACGCAGATAAGCAACATTTTTCTGCTGCTCCATATCGCGTCCATGATAATTACCGTCATTATATAAAGATGTTCCGTCTTCAAGTAACGTGTTTAATTCAAAATACCAGTTATCAAGTTGTTTGCTGACGAGAAAATTACCGCCAGCGTTAGAGCGCCCGCGGCCCTCTTTCATCATATAGATATAACCGCTGCCATCGTCATAAAGATCGTTCGCAGTATTACCGGAATGTTCAACAAAGGTATCCTGATTCAGCGGGAACATATCGTAGGCTTCAAAACGGCCTACTTTGACCTTCCAGTCGTTTTCTTTGCCAAAGAAGAATACCGCATCATCGATATTTACTGAACCGTGCATGTCCCCCAGCGGTTGTGCGGAGAACCCGGCGAAATAACCATTATCCAATTTTCGCATACCATCAAAACCTAACAGAATACGACCATTGAGATTCCACTGTTCATTAGTGGGATCGCTATTCACATCAGCGTTGGTCATTGCCAGCAGGCCATGATTACTTTCCGCATCCATATTAAATTCTACGTCGCCGTAGATTTTTAAATCGCCATAACCTGAAAGCAAAAGATTAGGTGAGGTGGAATTTTTCTTTGCAGATTCCGCCGTTGCCTGTCCATTTACCGGCGTATTGCCCTGGGCAGCCTTAATTTCGCGGATCTCAGCGGCTTGTTGTGTCTGCAGCTGTTTAACCTGGCTCTCTGCTTTTGCTGCCCGCATTTCTGCCGCTTCCAGGCGTTCTTCCAGCAATGCCATGCGTTGTTCCAGCGTTAAATGCTGTGTTTTTGCCATTCCGGTACTACATGCCAATAATAAACCGATGGCTAAAGATAATGTCGATTTTTTCATTATTTACGTTCCCTGAAATAAAAGAGACCCTACGCTTTCCAAAAGGAATACGTATATAGAGAAATATAAGGTGTGCACTTTCGAATTTTCAATCCAACTTCAGCAGGCCGATGGATAGTATCCCGCTGCATAATATGAGTAAATCCGCTGATTTCCTGGAACGTGAGGAATATAACAATAGTGCCGTTTTTAACTAAATATCGTAAAAAATATTAGATATGATTCACGCTGACTCATAAGCCACAAATATAAATAACGCTTAAACAAATTATCTGAGACATTTAAACATTCACAAAATCATTAAATAATGACACTTTATTCAAAAAATTTATCCTTCACTCTGCTTTATATTGTCACGACTTCGTGACATATCCGCGCTCATCACAAACCCGCCCCGCGATTACAATTGACTGAAATATTTCATCGACCATTTCGTTGTACTCGCATAATGCTCTCGGGAAATGAGTCGTCGACCATCCAGCTTGTGTTTGCATCCTGAAGTTGCTCTTTATCCCAGTCAGAGTACGGAACTTTATCTCTGATGCGGCGAACGTATTTTTTAGCCTCGAGTTGATACTGGCCTGCCGAATTAATAAACGAGAAATTCATGCCGCTTTTATCCGCTTCTTTGGCTTGCGCCACCAGCGTTTCCAGTTCAGACACTTTCTTCATTGCCGCTTCTGCATCAAACTTATTTTGCGATATCAGGTTATTAATTTGTTTCGCTGAAATCATGACTGCCAGAGAGTAGTAGTGGAATGTTTCCCCTTCTCTTTCTTCAATATTTTTCAATTCCGCAAGCTGGCGCTTATCGTTAATTTCCTGAATCGCCGCATGATAAGATTCTGCTACAGGTTCAAAGGCTTCAAGATTTTTAAGAATGTCTGGTGCAGCGTTGTCCCTTTCGCAAACGCATCGTCTTTATAATTTTCCTGGGTGTAATATTTATCCATTTCGTTAATGGTATTACCCAACGCTACGGCAGCATCAATATAACTCACCGCCACGCCATCAATAGGTTGCAGCGCAGGCGTTAACGCCACTACACGCGTTTTGTTTATAAATAAAATAATAAAATTCACGAAATGAATAAGTCCTGCAATTTAATATATATCGCAGGACTTATTTTAATTAATTGCTCAAACGCTGCGGATGGGTATAAACCGTTGCCCGACCCGGTTTACAAAAACCTACCAGTGTCAGATTACAGCGCTCAGCCACTTCTACAGCAAGCGTGGTCGCGGCAGACACCGCAAACAAAATCTCTACGCCGCACATCGCCGACTTTTGCACCATTTCATAACTGGCACGACTGGAAACCAGCACCGCACCTTGCTGCCAGCTTTCCCCTTCTTGTGACCGGCGGCCTAACAGTTTGTCCAGCGCCACATGGCGACCCACGTCTTCATGCCCGCCGACCAGTTCGCCAGATGGCAACATCCATGCAGCGGCGTGAGTACAACCAGTCAGTTGCCCCACTGGCTGGAAATCATTGAGATGACGTAATGCATCATCCAGTTTGTTGAGATCAAACGTCTGGGTGAACGGCAGCGGCTGCACCGGTTTTCCGATATCATTAAGCTGTTCCACGCCGCACACGCCGCAGCCCGTACGCCCGGCCAGCGCCCGGCGACGTTCCTTCAACCCCATAAAGCGGCGGCTGGAAAGCTCAATTTGCACTTCCAGACCATTACAGGAAGGAACGACATCCATACCGAAGATATCGCGTGGACTTTCGATAATCCCCTCGGAAAGCGAAAAACCGAGCGCAAAGTACTCAAGGTCTTTGGGTGACGCCATCATCACTACATGCGAAATGCCGTTGTAGACCAGCGCAACGGGAACTTCTTCCGCGACCTCATCTAACCGTGGGTGTTGTAAATCATCACGCCGCCATAACTCAATTTGACGAACACCTGTGATATTTGTCACATTTTCGATTTCTTTTTGCTGTGTTTTTTTCACTTTCTCTTAACCAGATAAGAACACACACACCAACATTATGGTATTCTGTTACAAACCCTTCCTGGATGGAGGGAAATTGAGCCAATTCTGGACCTTTGCGGCCCCTTCCGCAAAGAAAAATAACTCCCACTCCCTGCACACGCAGCAAGCGAATGTAAATGGGACGTGACAATGTCGAAACAAGGAGCAATCCATGCAGGTCAGCAGAAGGCAGTTCTTTAAGATCTGCGCTGGCGGTATGGCAGGCACCACGGCAGCGGCACTGGGTTTTGCACCCAGCGTAGCACTCGCGGAAACTCGGCAGTATAAACTGCTGCGCACCCGCGAAACCCGTAATACCTGCACCTATTGTTCCGTAGGCTGTGGGCTGTTGATGTACAGCCTCGGTGACGGAGCAAAAAACGCCAAAGCATCTATCTTCCATATCGAAGGCGATCCGGATCACCCGGTCAACCGCGGTGCACTTTGTCCGAAAGGCGCTGGCCTGGTGGATTTCATCCACTCCGAAAGCCGTCTGAAGTTTCCGGAATACCGTGCGCCAGGTTCTGATAAATGGCAGCAAATCAGTTGGGAAGAGGCGTTTGATCGCATCGCCAAACTGATGAAAGAAGACCGCGATGCTAACTACATTGCGCAAAACGCCGAAGGCGTGACTGTTAACCGCTGGCTCTCCACCGGGATGCTGTGTGCTTCCGCGTCGAGTAACGAAACCGGCTATTTAACGCAAAAATTCTCCCGCGCGCTGGGTATGCTCGCGGTCGACAACCAGGCGCGTGTCTGACACGGACCAACGGTAGCAAGTCTTGCTCCAACATTTGGTCGCGGTGCGATGACCAACCACTGGGTCGACATCAAGAACGCCAACCTCGTCGTGGTGATGGGCGGTAACGCCGCTGAAGCTCACCCGGTCGGGTTCCGCTGGGCGATGGAAGCCAAAATTCACAACGGCGCGAAGCTGATTGTGATCGATCCTCGCTTTACGCGTACGGCGGCGGTGGCTGACTACTATGCCCCTATTCGTTCCGGTACTGACATTGCTTTCCTGTCAGGCGTATTGCTGTACCTGCTGAACAATGAAAAATTCAACCGCGAATATACCGAAGCCTATACCAACGCCAGCCTGATCGTGCGTGAGGATTACGGCTTTGAAGATGGCCTGTTCACCGGCTATGACGCGGAAAAACGCAAGTACGATAAATCCTCCTGGACTTACGAACTGGACGAAAACGGCTTCGCCAAACGCGATACCACGCTGCAACATCCGCGCTGCGTGTGGAACTTGCTGAAACAGCACGTTTCCCGCTACACGCCAGATGTAGTTGAAAACATCTGTGGTACGCCAAAAGACGCGTTCCTGAAAGTCTGCGAATACATCGCAGAAACCAGTGCTCACGATAAAACTGCCTCGTTCCTTTACGCGCTCGGCTGGACGCAACACTCCGTTGGTGCGCAAAACATTCGTACGATGGCGATGATCCAGTTGCTGCTCGGCAATATGGGGATGGCAGGCGGCGGCGTTAACGCCCTGCGCGGTCACTCCAACATTCAAGGGCTGACGGACCTGGGGCTGCTGTCGCAGAGCCTGCCAGGTTACATGACGCTGCCAAGCGAGAAGCAGACCGATCTGCAAACCTACCTTACCGCCAACACGCCAAAACCGCTGCTGGAAGGCCAGGTAAACTACTGGGGCAACTACCCGAAATTCTTCGTCTCCATGATGAAGGCCTTCTTTGGTGATAAAGCGACGGCGGAAAATAGCTGGGGCTTTGACTGGTTGCCGAAGTGGGATAAAGGCTACGACGTCCTGCAATACTTCGAGATGATGAAAGAAGGCAAGGTCAATGGCTATATCTGCCAGGGCTTTAACCCTGTTGCCTCATTCCCGAACAAAAACAAAGTGATCGGTTGTCTGTCGAAACTGAAGTTCCTCGTCACCATCGACCCGCTGAACACTGAAACCTCTAACTTCTGGCAGAACCACGGTGAGCTGAACGAAGTTGACTCGTCGAAGATCCAGACCGAAGTGTTCCGTCTGCCATCGACCTGCTTCGCAGAAGAGAACGGTTCAATCGTTAACTCCGGTCGCTGGTTACAGTGGCACTGGAAAGGTGCGGACGCCCCAGGGATTGCGCTGACTGATGGCGAGATCCTCTCCGGTATCTTCCTGCGCTTGCGCAAGATGTATGCCGAACAGGGTGGCGCGAACCCGGACCAGGTGCTGAACATGACCTGGAACTACGCCATTCCGCATGAGCCATCTTCAGAAGAAGTGGCGATGGAGAGCAACGGTAAGGCGCTGGCCGATATTACCGATCCGGCAACCGGGGCGGTTATCGTCAAGAAAGGCCAACAACTTAGCTCGTTCGCCCAACTGCGCGATGACGGTACCACCTCCTGTGGCTGCTGGATTTTCGCCGGTAGCTGGACGCCAGAGGGCAACCAGATGGCACGCCGTGATAACGCCGATCCGTCTGGCCTCGGTAACACGCTGGGCTGGGCATGGGCATGGCCGCTTAACCGCCGCATTCTGTATAACCGCGCCTCCGCAGATCCGCAGGGTAACCCGTGGGATCCGAAGCGTCAGTTGCTGAAATGGGACGGCACTAAGTGGACCGGCTGGGATATTCCGGACTACAGCGCAGCGCCTCCGGGCAGCGGTGTTGGGCCGTTTATCATGCAGCAGGAAGGCATGGGGCGTCTGTTTGCCCTCGATAAGATGGCGGAAGGTCCGTTCCCGGAACACTACGAGCCGTTTGAAACGCCGCTGGGAACTAACCCGCTGCATCCAAACGTTATCTCGAACCCGGCTGCGCGAATCTTTAAAGACGACGCCGAAGCATTGGGTAAAGCCGATAAGTTCCCGTATGTCGGAACCACCTATCGTCTGACCGAGCACTTCCACTACTGGACCAAACACGCGCTGTTGAACGCGATTTTGCAACCAGAGCAGTTTGTGGAAATCGGGGAGTCGCTGGCGAATAAACTTGGCATTGCCCAGGGCGATACCGTGAAAGTCTCCTCCAACCGTGGCTATATCAAAGCCAAAGCGGTGGTGACCAAACGTATTCGCACGCTGAAAGCGAACGGCAAAGATATCGATACCATCGGTATTCCGATTCACTGGGGCTATGAAGGTGTTGCGAAAAAAGGCTTTATTGCCAATACGTTAACGCCATTCGTTGGTGATGCGAACACGCAGACGCCAGAGTTTAAGTCCTTCCTTGTGAATGTGGAAAAGGTGTAACGGAGACGACATATGGCTTATCAATCTCAAGATATCATTCGTCGTTCCGCGACTAACGGTCTGACCCCCGCGCCTCAGGCGCGGGACTTCCAGGAAGAAGTGGCGAAACTCATCGACGTCACCACCTGTATCGGCTGTAAAGCCTGTCAGGTGGCGTGTTCAGAGTGGAACGACATTCGCGATACCGTCGGCAATAACATTGGGGTGTACGACAACCCCAATGATTTAAGTGCCAAATCGTGGACGGTGATGCGCTTCTCGGAAGTGGAACAGAACGACAAACTGGAATGGCTGATCCGCAAAGACGGCTGTATGCACTGTTCCGATCCAGGCTGCCTGAAAGCGTGCCCGGCGGAAGGAGCAATTATTCAGTATGCCAACGGTATCGTCGACTTCCAGTCCGAGCAGTGCATCGGCTGCGGTTATTGCATTGCGGGCTGTCCGTTCGACATTCCGCGCCTCAACCCGGAAGACAACCGCGTCTACAAATGTACGCTGTGCGTTGACCGCGTGGTGGTTGGGCAAGAACCGGCCTGCGTGAAGACCTGCCCAACGGGCGCGATTCACTTCGGTACGAAAGAGTCGATGAAAACGCTGGCGAGCGAGCGCGTGGCGGAGCTGAAAACTCGCGGTTACGACAATGCGGGTCTGTACGATCCGGCAGGCGTTGGTGGTACACACGTTATGTACGTGCTGCACCATGCTGACAAGCCAAATCTGTATCATGGCTTGCCGGAGAACCCGGAAATCAGCGAAACCGTGAAATTCTGGAAAGGCATCTGGAAACCGCTCGCAGCTGTTGGCTTTGCGGCTACCTTCGCAGCCAGTATCTTCCACTACGTGGGTGTCGGTCCGAACCGTGCGGATGAGGAAGAGAATAATCTGCACGAAGAGAAAGACGAGGAGCGCAAATGAAACGACGTGACACCATCGTGCGCTACACCGCGCCGGAACGTATCAACCACTGGATCACCGCCTTCTGCTTCATCCTGGCGGCGGTGAGCGGGCTTGGCTTTTTGTTCCCGTCCTTCAACTGGTTGATGCAAATCATGGGCACACCGCAGCTGGCGCGAATTCTGCACCCGTTTGTCGGCGTGGTTATGTTTGCCTCGTTCATCATCATGTTTTTCCGTTACTGGCATCACAACCTAATCAATCGGGATGATATCTTTTGGGCGAAGAATATTCGTAAGATCGTCGTCAACGAGGAAGTAGGTGACACCGGGCGTTATAACTTCGGTCAGAAATGCGTTTTCTGGGCGGCGATTATTTTCCTGGTTCTGCTGCTGGTGAGCGGCGTGATTATCTGGCGTCCTTATTTTGCGCCTGCTTTCTCAATCCCGGTGATCCGATTCGCGTTAATGCTGCATTCATTTGCCGCAGTGGCGTTAATTGTGGTTATCATGGTGCATATCTACGCCGCCCTTTGGGTAAAAGGCACGATTACCGCCATGGTGGAAGGATGGGTTACCAGCGCCTGGGCGAAGAAACATCACCCGCGCTGGTACCGTGAGGTCCGCAAGACAACGGAAAAGAAAGCTGAATGAGTATTCGCATAATCCCGCAAGATGAGCTGGGTTCGAGCGAGAAACGTACGGCGGATATGATTCCGCCGTTATTGTTCCCTCGGCTCAAGAATTTATACAACCGCCGCGCCGAGCGTCTGCGCGAGCTGGCAGAAAATAATCCGCTGGGTGATTACCTGCGCTTTGCTGCGCTTATCGCCCACGCCCAGGAAGTGGTGCTGTACGACCATCCGCTGGAGATGGATCTGACTGCACGCATTAAAGAAGCCAGCGCACAGGGCAAGCCCCCGCTGGATATTCACGTTCTGCCGCGTGATAAGCACTGGCAAAAGCTGCTGATGGCGCTGATTGCTGAGCTGAAACCTGAAATGAGCGGCCCGGCGCTGGCAGTGATTGAGAATCTGGAGAAGGCATCGACCCAGGAGCTGGAAGATATGGCCAGCGCACTGTTTGCCTCTGATTTCTCATCCGTCAGTAGCGATAAAGCGCCGTTTATCTGGGCTGCGCTGTCGCTCTACTGGGCGCAGATGGCTAATCTGATCCCCGGCAAAGCCCGCGCTGAATACGGCGAACAACGTCAATATTGCCCGGTATGTGGCTCTATGCCGGTGTCCAGCATGGTGCAAATTGGCACCACTCAGGGGCTGCGTTACCTGCACTGCAACCTGTGTGAAACCGAATGGCACGTGGTGCGCGTAAAATGCAGCAACTGTGAACAGAGCGGCAAACTGCATTACTGGTCGCTGGATGACGAACAGGCCGCGATTAAAGCCGAAAGCTGCGATGACTGCGGCACTTACCTGAAGATTCTTTATCAGGAAAAAGAACCGAAAGTTGAAGCCGTGGCAGATGACCTCGCCTCTCTGGTACTGGACGCGCGAATGGAGCAAGAAGGCTACGCCCGCAGTTCCATCAACCCGTTCCTGTTCCCGGGTGAAGGGGAGTAATCTCTGACGTTTTCCGGGTGGCGCAGGTCGCCCGGATTACAGTTCATAGGGTGTGACGACACCATCTCTCTTATTCCGCGTTACCACCTCAAGCTATGCTGCCAGTGCCTGTTTTGCCTCAATTTTCACACTGAACAAATCGATAACAATATCGATATCAAATAGCCAAATCTTTTTGCCATTACCATTCCTCGCGCAGCTTACGCTGGTATTCGACACCATCTTCCTCACTCCCTTGCCAGATGCCAAAAGCACTGGCTCTTGCTGTTTGCGATTGATTTACCAGGTATTGATCTACCGCTTCCCGTAATAGCTCCGCACGAGGAAGATTACGCTGCACCTCGAGATCATCAAGTTGCTTAAACAACTCATTCGATAAATCGAGTAAAATTCTGCCCATATCTATACCTGCCAGAGAGTTCATAAATATCTCGCCAATATCATTTTTGAATCTATGGAGAGAAAAGTACCCTTGCCGAATCTTTAAAGAAAGCTCATTTACGCATCATTTTTTATTTTTGCGAGGCGTTTTCCAGATATGATGTAACAGTTGCAGTTATTATAAGTTCAAGTAAAACAGCCTTGTATTAATACCAGAATAAGGGCATCTGTTTTTTTATATTCAAGAATGAAAAATTTTTGTCATTCCTTATGCTCCTTACACTGATCATCAACACCAACTACCTCCCCCTTTTGCCTGCCACCCTTTGCTTTACGCACCGGGAATTGCTGACGCTCCAGATATTGCTCTACCGCTTCGCGTAAAATTGCAGATCGTGAAACCTTACGCCAGCCCCGAAGCTTGTTCAGCCGTTTAATTGCCTCTTCTGATAAATGAAGAAAAACCGTATTCATCGCCATTACCACCACCTTACATATATTACTCATTAATGTATGTGCGAAAATTACGCCGGAAAATCATTTAAAAAAAGCGGATTTTTGCATGTTGTTTTGTTTTTGCGAGGCGTTTTCCAGAAATAATAAGAGCGTTGCAGTTGTTTCATTTATTACTCAAAAATGGTTTAGTTATCGCCCAAGATGAGTTATGGGTGCTATGAATATATTATATTCAGGGATATTTATTTTTTGATTGGATCTTTATTTGCATAATCTGAATGGTGTACCCGAAAAACGTCAGCATCCTAACAGCACCAGGATTTAAGGTGAAATTTAACATCCATCACAGACCGTTCAATGCTGCCACCAACCGGTCTTTACTTGCTCGTCGTTATAATTTTGTGGGTAACAGTTCGGGAAACAAGGAATTCCTTCCGGAACACCCCTGACATCATCCGCTAGCATTGTCGTCAATCATCGGCGCGACGATGAGTTTTTTTAATCGCATCATAGGGTGGCAACGGTCAGCACGATACGGGTCATAGCAAAACTCCTGCACAGGCGGCCACTATGCCGCTTTCACAGGAGTTCTGAATGCTAGTGCTTTCTGTATGGCTTCGCTATGCCCCTCGCGGCTAAGCGCCTGCACACATCTCTCTTTGAATGTCATTTTTGCAATGCATTGTCCGAATTCTGATAATCCTAATGAGTTTTACCCGTCAGACTCCCATCCCTACGGTATACGAGCTAGATTCATGAATGAAATCGACATTTTTAAAAAACGAATCTTGTAAAACATCCGTGTTGATATTACCTTGCAACCCAACATTAAATTTGTTAGAGAGATGAAGAACTCGAATATCAAAAAGGTCTTTTAACATCATTAATTCTTTGGCTGTTAATGAATCGCAGTTAAAATATCCCTGTTGATCAAAAAGATTTTCTATTTCTCCATCATCGGCGAGGCGTTTTTCAAAGAGTGTTTGCAACATCGAGTTGCCAAGGACAATGGATATCGTGCGATCTTTCGCAGATTTACACCCCATCACAACGGCAACATTCGTATCCCCCTCAGGAGTTTCATTTATCGCCGTCGATAAAATGGTGGTCAAACACGCAAACGGAACTGTATTTCTTTCGTGATTTAATTTATCTACCAGCTCATTCCATTTATCAAAAGCCGGGCGATATTTGTTGCGCACAGAAGCATCCAACTGGGTAAACAATTGAGCCATGCGATTTTTTATCATCTCGATATCCGGAGAACCAGAAAGACTTTGCGCATAATACGGTCCTGATGATGTTGCATACATTAAAGCCGATCCCACGCCTGTCGCCATGATGGGCGCAGCTACGGTTTTGGCAAGGGCGACGCTGCGATGGCTATGCGCTTCACAGGCTAAAGGAACATATTCCACTGACTGCGGTAATTCCTTACATGCCTCCCTCATCATTGCGGTATGCTTTACAAACAACGGTTTTTCACTGCCCAAAAAAACTTTCTGCTTAATTGCACTAAGAAAACGTAAATCAAAAATGATTGTTTTTGGTTTATTATTTTTTGGCACATTTCCTATTATCCCGCTAAGAACCTTCCTTGCTGCATGGAGATTTTTTTGCACAGCACATAACACAATTGACGAAGCCTTCTCTACTGCGTTATTGATTTTAATTTTAAAATCTGCATGATATACGTTGACGGGCAATGCAAGTATATCTTCCCCTACATCTTTGGCTGAGTATTTATTTGTGATCGACGGTCGTGAATCCACGAGAAAACTTAGCTGCAAATTATGCTCTATATTACCAGCTGTTTTTGTAGTGTGGTTAAACATAGAGATGCCACCTCTCATTCTTTCACACATATCCTCAACTTTTTCACTTCGTTCTTGTGGCAATTTGGCTTTAACGTTAATTTGATGATTTTTACCCGTGCATTCCTTAACTACAAGAGGAATGTTATCTAAAGTGCCATACAGGCTAATAACGTCACCAGGATTTTTATCATGTAAGTAAGTTTGATTAATACTCGAAGCATTCACAAAGAGGTCAATATTATAACTGTTTATAACTTCACCTACATCAAATGTGTAGTGCTTACTCTGGAGGCTGCCATCCTTATTTAATTGTATATCAATCAATATATCCCCGGACTTTGTCACCATATCTTTGCCATAAACCATTTGCATAGCCATTTCGAGGAGATTTTTATCTAACTGATTGCGGGCGTTGAGTAAGCGACTACCAAATAATTTATATACTGTTCCCGTCATTGCCAGCGCTGCACTTTCTGGTACTTTGCGTTTCCACAGTGAGGTTTCTTTATTTTTAAACAGGTCATATTTATTATTACTCGACAACCCGAGTTTAAGTTCGTTAACACAATCGCACAGTTGCTCCTCACCTTCCATTTTAAGGCGATGTGAAAAATCATTTAATAGCGTTTGCTTCGGTGATTCATTACTCATTAGTTGTTTTTCTAAATTAACAATAGAATAACTTTCTTGTTTAATGAGATTAATATTGGCAACCATTACAGCCTCCTTCCTACGGTTTAAGAGCAAACATGCCACATAATTATTTACAACATCCAGAAGCAGTAAATGAATGATACTGACAATGACGCCAATCCATTATCTTTGCATAATGTTTGTTAGCTATAGATTTTAAAAATATTTATGAGAAAAGTATGGCACCAGAGGGGGTTTTGACTATCAAAAATCGCTCAAACATGAACTAAGATGATGAATTAAGCATTATCAGCGATAATTGCCACTCAGCTCTACAAATAATATTTAAATGCTCCTGAACAGTGATGTAGCAAGACACGTATGGTGCCAACGAAGAATAAAAATTTATAGAGTTCTTATTCAATATAACCGGAATAGTCAGAGACTGAAGTAAATGACCTGAAAGAATGAGAGAGGCAGCACCGCCCCTCTCCATCAGCTACTCTTCTTCGTTCCCGCCCTCTTCATACGGGCCAAATGGCTTCGCGGGCAGAACGATATACGTGCCTTCAAACACTGCACCCAGCGTCTCGTCGCCAAAGATTTCGACCTGCATTTGTACCCGCGCTTTGCGCCCGCGCGCCAGACGGTCGAGATCGCCGCTTAAGGCACCGAGGTCGGCTACCGCATGAGGTTTACCGCTAATCGGCTTGCTGTAGCGGATATGCGCATCCGCAAGAATAATCGTTCCGCCGAGGTGCCGTTCACGCAGCATCAGCCAGATAAGCCCCCAACCGGTGAGCGTCGCCAGTGAGAATAAACTCCCGGCAAACAACGTGTGGTGCGGATTCTGATTGCCGGTTTCCGGCATGGTGGTGATAAATTTTTGCCCGGTATATTGCTGAATGCGCACGCCCATTTTTTCACTTAGCGGGATATGTTCGTACCACGCCTGTTGCAGCTGCGCGCACCAGTCGCCGCGATGCAGAATGTCATCCAGAGTGGCGACAGGTTTTATCATCAAAAAATGGCGAATCGGCGTGGTGGTTGGCGTGGTGATCTCCCCTTGATTGACAAACCCCAGCTTGGCGAAAAACTCCACCGCGTCTTCACGGGCGCTACAGGTCACGCGCTTAACGCCTTCCTGACGCGCCACCGACTCCAGGGTCATCGCCATCAGCGTTCCTAACCCTTTGTCCTGCACGTCGGGATGAACGGCCATAAAGCGAATGGACGCTTCATTGTCGGCATTAATATACAGTCGGCCTACCGCCACCAGATTACCCTGCTCGTCGACGACCATCTGGTGATGCGCCATCGCATCCCACGCGTCGCGTTCCGAACCTTTTGGTTGATGCAGGGGCTTACGCAACATTTCCCAGCGAAACTGATAGTAACGCTCTAATTCTTCTTCTGTTTGTGGAACCCGAAGGTGATACATAGCGATACTCTCTCTTGTTTCCCGTGACAACCCTGGAAGCTGGCTCATACCTGCAACCAGAATGTCACGGGGCCATCATTGACCAGCGATACCTGCATATCGGCAGCGAAGCGTCCTGTTTGCGTGTTCATCTCTTGCTGACGGCAGCGTTCGACGAAATAGTCATATAACGCCTCTGCGCGATCCGGTGATGCACCTTTGGAGAAACTTGGACGCATCCCCCGTTCGGTATCTGCGGCGAGGGTAAACTGGGAAACCACCAGCACACTGCCGCCCGCCTGTTGCACGTTGAGGTTCATCTTGCCTTCGGCATCGCTAAAGATGCGATAGCCGAGCACACGCTCGCACAGACGGTTTGCTTTCTGTTCGTCGTCATCCTTTTCGACACCCAATAACACCAAAAGTCCCGCGCCAATTTCGCCCGTCACTTCTCCCTCCACGGTGACGCTGGCACGGGTTACGCGTTGAATTAATGCAATCATGGTTCGTCGTCTTCTTCTTGTTCAGCTGCTTGTTTTAATTTGCGGTATTCCCCGAGAGTGACAGTAATTTCCGCGCCAAGCAAGACGATACACCATGTCCAGTAGACCCAGACAAAGAGAATGGGGATCACCGCCAGCACGCCGTAAATGAGCTGATATGACGGGAACATGGTGATATAAAGCGCGAAACCTTTCTTTCCTGCTTCGAACAGGAGTGCAGCGACAAACGCGCCGACAATCGCGTCGCGGTTAGGTACGCGGATGGTAGGAACAATGCTGTACAGCAACCAGAAGGAGATCCACGACAACAGCAGCGGAAAAATACGCAGCACGTTGTCGATGACAGTATTGAGATCGCTCGCCCAGCGCAGGGAGAGCAAATAGGAACTGATCGCCAGACTGGCCCCTGCCAGCAGCGGCCCCAGCGTTAAAATCATCCAGTACACGGCAAACGAGTAAATTTTTGGTCGCGCTCGTTTACTGCGCCAGATGGTATTCAACGCGCTATCGATGGAGTACATCAACAATAACGCGGTGACGATCAGCCCGCACGCGCCAACGGCGGTCATCTTGTTGGAATTGGCAACAAATTGTTCGATATACCGCTGAATAACATCGCCAGTAGCAGGCAGAAAGTTGGCAAAAATAAAGTGACGCAACTGAATGCTGACGTCGGAAAACATGGGAAAAGCGGCGAAAAGCGCAAAAACAACGGCAACCAGCGGCACTAATGAGAGCAACGACACATAGGCAAGGTTACCTGCCAGGGTTGTCATGTTGTCCTCATCAATGCGTTGCCAGAGTAGTTTTAGCCAGGCCCATAGTGGACGGGTACGGTGCCTGGCTTTGTCCTGAATGGTTTTTAGCATAACACCTTCGCGAAATAGTCCGGGATGGTGGTTTTATCTTTCACCAGAATACTGGTAATGCCTAGCTGATTAGCTCCTTCTATATTATCGGCGTTATCGTCGAAAAAGACCGTATCGCTGGGTGAAAAACCTTCCGCCTGCAAAACATGCTGGTAAATTCGTGCTTCAGGTTTGCGCATCCCCAGATCTTGCGACAGATAGATATGGTCAGCAGCATCACGAATTTCCGGGTATTCCTCCGGCCAGAAGGTAGTATGCAGGCGGTTAGTATTGGAAAGCACCACCACGCGATGCCCCTGCTCACGCAGTTTATGCATGATGGCGATCACTTCCGGGCGCAGCGCAACAAACACCGCCTGCCAGCCGTGAGAGAACTGCTCGTAGCTTAGCGGTAGAGCCATCTCATGACACAGCGCCTCTGCGAACGCTTCGTCGCTAATTTCCCCACGCTCATGCTGATGAAACGCCTCGCCCATGTGGAAACTCTTCTTAAGCGTAGCCAGTGGAACACGCGTTAAATCGCTCCAGGCTCCCAGCACACGGTTAAAGTCGATATCGACAATCACATTACCTAAATCAAAGATATAGAGCATTTTTGCCTCCTTTCGCGCCACAAGAAATTAACTGTAGCGGGAAAGGATGGGTTTGGCTATGTGGTCAGGTATGAAGCAAGGTCAACGGTCACAAAATTCTACGCGTCTTCCTGGGGAAGGATGATTTCAATTTGGCTGTCTTGTAAGCGTGATTTTAGCGCAGCGGGCGGCAGCTCGTCGGTAAAGAGCGCGGTAACCTGTGCCACGTTACCAATTTCAACCGCCGCCGAAGCATGATACTTAGTGTGATCGGCGACCAGCAGGATATTTCTCGCGTGCGCCATCATCGTTTTCACCACGTTAGCTTCGTTAACATCAAACTCCATCAACGCGCCATCGCTCTCAATCGCCCCAACGCTTGTTACCAGATAATCAGCACGAAAATCAGCCACAAAGGACGCCGCTGAAGGGCCAATGATCCCGCTATTATGAGAGCGCAACGTACCGCCGGGCACCATCACTTCAAAGCGCGGGTTGTGGTAAAGAATATGCGCCACACGCAGGCTGTTGGTGATTATCCGCAAATGATTGTGGTTAAGTAACGCCCGGGCAACATGCTCAACGGTCGTACCAATGGTGATAAATATTGTTGAACCATCAGGAATATAATCTGCCACCGCTTCGGCAATCGCTTTTTTTTCTTCGGTTTGCGAAACCTCACGCTGCTCGAACGCCGTATTAACGACGCTGGAAGCCCGACCCGCGCCACCGTGATGGCGCGTAATCAGTCCTTGCTCGCTTAATTTACGAATATCCCGGCGGACCGTCTGCGTGGAGACATCCAGCAGATTTGCCAGCTCATCAATATTCATATACCCACGCTCGGCGATCAGCATGAGGAGTTGGTCGTGCCGCGGGTTACCGGTTAGTTCGGTAAGGCTCATGAAAATTCCTCGAAAAACCATCACCCGGGCATTTTATACAAAAAGTGACAAAAAAGATCGGGTTTGATCACAGTCAGGGATCCCGGCTCGTCCACCGGGACGCGTGCATTTCAACGCCGCTACACCGCTGGCGAAGCGGACTGACTCCGCTAAATCCCCATCTGTTGCCAGCGCCACCGCCAATGCGCCGTGAAAAACATCACCCGCACCGGTGGTATCTACCACATCAACTTTGAAGGCCGGTTGATGTTGACGTCCGCCATTTTCCAGCCAGTCACAGCCTGCGCTGCCCTGGGTCACATAGACATGACCATTTGTGAGCGTTTGTGCCTGTTTTAGCGCACTGGCCATCTCTTTCACGCCCGTTAAGCGCGCCAGACCCGGTTCTGAAAAGGCCGCGTGATCGCTTAATGCCACCAGCTCGCTGATGTCCTGCGGCGTAATGTCCCCGTCCAGAACGGTCATCACGCCCGCCTGCCGGGCCAGAGTGAAGGCTTTTTTAGCACCGTCGTGCCAGCGTACATCTGCCAGCACAACATCCCACTGAGAGAAATCAATTTCCTCCAACCACTCTGCGTCAGGTAGCAGGTCCGGGCTGGGGTAGTTAATGATTATCCGCTCGCCTTTGGCATCCACCATGATGGCGGATTGCGAAGATTTCGCCTGGTTATACCGTTTGGTGTAACGGGTGTTAACGCCCCAGGATTCCAGCTCTGCCAGCAGGCTGTTGCCCGTGTCGTCATCACCGACGCGACCAATAAAATCGACCTGCGCCCCCAGCCTTGCCGCCGCAACCGCTGCCGTCGCCGCTGGCCCGCCACCAACTTCCGTATAATTTCTCGCCACGTATTTACCGCTCTCCGTCGGTAATCCTTCCACGTAATAAATACGATCCATCACGGTAATACCTACACAAGCAACACGAATCATGGTCATTCCTTAAGCATTTTGGGATGCGTTCATTTTAATTTCACCAATTGTTTAAAAAGTGACGGCTGTCAATTTTTTGACGATAAATTACAAATACGATCAAAAACAGACAAGCAAAATATGTCATAAATGACAAAAAGTGACATCACTGTATTCAGGAGAGGGTTATGGCAGCAATCGCGTTTATCGGTTTAGGACAAATGGGTTCGCCAATGGCGAGCAATTTATTGCAGCAAGGGCATCAACTTCGCGTCTTTGATGTGAACGCCGAAGCTGTGCGGCATCTGGTAGACAAAGGTGCGACTCCCGCCGCCAACCCGGCGCAGGCCGCTAAAGATGCCGAATTTATCATTACCATGTTGCCGAATGGCGATCTGGTGCGCAGCGTGTTGTTCGGTGAAAACGGCGTTTGCGAAAGCTTATCTACCGATGCGCTGGTCATCGATATGTCGACCATCCATCCGCTGCAAACCGATAAATTGATTGCCGATATGCAAGCCAAAGGCTTCAGCATGATGGATGTTCCGGTAGGCCGTACTTCTGCAAATGCCATTACCGGTACTCTGTTACTGCTGGCTGGCGGCACCGCTGAACAAGTTGAACGCGCCACACCGATCCTGATGGCGATGGGCAGTGAGTTGATCAACGCGGGCGGTCCGGGCATGGGGATCCGCGTTAAGCTCATCAACAACTACATGAGCATCGCGCTCAATGCGCTTTCGGCAGAAGCCGCTGTTTTGTGCGAAGCCCTGAATCTTCCCTTCGATGTTGCCGTCAAGGTGATGAGCGGCACCGCCGCCGGTAAAGGCCACTTCACCACTTCCTGGCCAAACAAAGTCCTCAGCGGGGATCTTTCTCCCGCCTTCATGATCGATCTTGCCCATAAGGATCTTGGTATCGCCCTTGATGTCGCCAACCAGCTGCATGTGCCAATGCCGCTGGGGGCCGCCTCACGGGAGGTTTATAGCCAGGCGCGCGCAGCGGGTCGCGGTCGCCAGGACTGGTCCGCCATTCTGGAACAGGTCCGTGTCAGTGCCGGGATGACTGCCAAAGTAAAAATGTAACGACTGGATAAAGGAATAAATGAATGAATAAGTACACCATCAACGACATTACACGCGCATCGGGCGGTTTTGCCATGCTGGCGGTCGATCAACGCGAAGCCATGCGCATGATGTTTGCCGCGGCTGGGGCACCCGCTCCAGTAGCCGATAGCGTTTTAACTGATTTCAAAGTTAACGCTGCAAAGGCCCTCTCGCCTTATGCCTCGGCGATTCTGGTGGATCAGCAATTCTGTTACCGCCAGGTGGTTGAGCAAAACGCGATTGCCAAAAGTTGCGCCATGATTGTCGCCGCCGATGAGTTCATTCCTGGCAACGGTATTCCGGTAGATAGCGTGGTCATTGACCGCAAAATCAATCCGCTACAAATCAAACAAGACGGTGGCAAAGCCTTAAAACTGCTGGTGCTGTGGCGTAGCGATGAAGATGCGCAGCAACGCCTGAATATGGTGAAAGAGTTCAACGAACTGTGCCATTCAAACGGTCTGGTGAGCATCATTGAGCCGGTTGTTCGCCCACCACGTCGTGGCGATAAATTCGATCGCGAACAAGCGATCATCGATGCTGCCAAAGAGCTGGGCGACAGTGGCGCTGACCTCTACAAAGTTGAAATGCCGCTTTACGGTAAAGGTCCGCAACAAGAGCTTCTCAGTGCTTCACAACGTCTGAATGACCATATCAATATGCCGTGGGTGATACTTTCTTCCGGTGTCGACGAAAAACTGTTCCCGCGTGCCGTACGCGTGGCAATGACAGCGGGTGCATCGGGCTTCCTGGCTGGTCGTGCCGTCTGGGCATCGGTCGTCGGTTTACCAGACAACGAGCTGATGCTGCGTGACGTTTGCGCACCGAAATTACAACAACTTGGCGATATCGTCGACGAAATGATGGCTAAACGCCGCTAAGATGGGGATACAAAAATGAAATGGTTTAACACCTTAAGTCACAACCGTTGGCTGGAACAGGAAACCGACCGCATCTTTGATTTTGGTAAAAATTCCGTAGTACCGACCGGATTTGGCTGGTTAGGCAATAAAGGGCAAATCAAAGAAGAGATGGGCACCCATCTGTGGATCACCGCTCGTATGTTGCACGTTTATTCCGTTGCTGCGGCGATGGGTCGACCTGGCGCTTACTCGTTGGTTGATCACGGTATCAAAGCCATGAACGGCGCACTGCGCGATAAAAAATATGGCGGCTGGTATGCCTGTGTGAATGACGAGGGCGTGGTGGATGCCTCCAAACAAGGCTATCAACACTTCTTTGCTCTGCTGGGTGCCGCCAGTGCCGTCACTACCGGTCACCCGGAAGCACGCAAGCTGCTCGATTACACCATTGAAATTATTGAAAAATATTTCTGGAGTGAAGAAGAGCAGATGTGCCTGGAGTCGTGGGACGAAGCCTTCAGCAAAACCGAAGAGTACCGCGGCGGCAATGCCAACATGCACGCGGTGGAAGCCTTCCTGATTGTTTATGACGTAACGCACGACAAAAAATGGCTGGATCGCGCCATTCGCGTGGCTTCCGTGATTATCCACGACGTCGCCAGAAATAATCATTACCGCGTTAACGAACACTTCGATACCCAGTGGAATCCGCTGCCGGATTACAACAAAGATAACCCGGCGCACCGCTTCCGCGCGTTCGGAGGTACTCCGGGCCACTGGATCGAATGGGGCCGTTTAATGCTGCACATCCACGCCGCACTTGAAGCCCGCTGCGAACAGCCGCCTGCCTGGCTGCTAGAAGATGCCAAAGGTCTGTTTAACGCCACCGTGCGCGATGCCTGGGCACCCGATGGCGCGGACGGGATTGTTTATACCGTTGACTGGGAAGGCAAACCGGTGGTCCGCGAACGTGTGCGTTGGCCTATCGTCGAGGCGATGGGTACGGCTTACGCGCTCTACACCGTCACCGGCGATCGCCAGTACGAAACCTGGTATCAGACATGGTGGGACTACTGCATTAAGTATCTGATGGACTATGAAAATGGTTCATGGTGGCAGGAGCTGGACGCGGACAATAAGGTCACAACCAAAGTCTGGGACGGTAAACAGGATATTTATCACCTGCTGCATTGCCTGGTGATCCCGCGTATCCCGTTAGCCCCTGGTCTGGCACCGGCTGTTGCCGCAGGCCTGCTGGACGTTAACGCGAAATAACTGAGCTGAAATAACGGCATATCAGGCTACATGCCGGGTATGTCGTTATTCAATAAAGGTGCCTCGTATGCAAATCACCAACATGCATTGCAGTGGACAAACCGTTTCACTTGCCGCGGGGGATTATCACGCGACTATCGTGACGGTTGGTGCTGGTCTGGCTGAATTAACCTTTCAGGGTTGTCATTTAGTCATCCCGCACAAACCCGAAGAGATGCCGCTGGCGCATCTGGGTAAAGTGCTTATTCCGTGGCCGAACCGGATCGCCAACGGCTGTTACCGCTATCAGGGGCAGGACTATCAGTTACCCATTAATGAACATAGTTCAAAAGCCGCTATTCACGGGCTGCTTGCCTGGCGTGACTGGCAAATTAGCGAATTAACCGCCACCAGCGTTACCCTGACAGCTTTTCTGCCGCCCAGTTACGGCTATCCATTTATGCTGGCTTCGCAGGTTGTTTATTCGCTCAACGCTCGCACGGGCCTTTCCGTTGAGATCGCAAGCCAGAATATTGGTACTGTGACCGCACCTTATGGTGTGGGTATTCATCCTTATTTAACCTGCAACTTAACATCTGTTGATGACTATCTTATCCAGCTTCCGGCAGAACAGGTTTATGCCGTCGATGAGCACGCAAATCCGACAACGCTTCACCACGTTGATGAGCTGA
This sequence comes from Escherichia sp. WS1450, assembly GCF_046487395.1. Lineage (NCBI taxonomy): Bacteria > Pseudomonadati > Pseudomonadota > Gammaproteobacteria > Enterobacterales > Enterobacteriaceae > Escherichia > Escherichia sp. WS1450. The sequence goes on along the minus strand of NZ_JBJQJO010000017.1, from coordinate 8,796 downwards.
ATTTAAATTTCACGCGGGCGACAAAAATAGCCGCGACAAAAATAGACCATACCTTTAAAACCGCTAATGACCTGTGGGAAATGACCATTACCCATCCACAGCATTTGCTTTCGGTGAGCCTCTGTTCCGATCAACCCTGGGTGCAGGTTTATAGCGGTGAAAAATTACAGCGTCAGGGACTGGCAGTTGAACCTATGAGTTGCCCGCCTAACGCCTTTAATTCAGGTATCGACTTATTATTACTGGAACCAGGAAAAACGCACCGCCTGTTTTTTAATATTCACGGGCAGCACAATTAATTTTATTAAGAAAAGAACGAGATCATTGTTTAGGGTTGTATTTACACAACAGGAAATATTATGGACTTTTTTACGTTATTTTCGCCGGATGGGGCCATGGTGGAAACAAGCGTGGTATGTATCGTTATCGCGTTAATGTTTCTTTATACCTTTGTGGGGATATGCGCGGGATTTGGCGGTGGTTTAACCACTATGCCGCTCGTCACGTTAATGCTCCCCGTAAAAATGGCAACTCCGCTCTCGGTGATTGTCGGCACCGCGACCGCCTTGTACGCCACCTGGCTGTCACGTAAAGAAACGGATTGGCGATCGGCAATGGTACTGATTATTTTCTCGTTTCTGGGAATACCCGTCGGTTTATATGCGCTGTCATATTTACCCGACCATTTTATGAAAGTGGGCTTAGGCGGATTCCTTATCCTCTACTCGTTTTATAGTATGTTTATTCCACGCCTGCCGATTTATGACCGTAACTGGATCGCCGCACCTATAGGCGCAGTAGCTGGCGCATTAGGCGCGGCGTTCTCAACCAACGGACCGCCGATGGTTATCTACGGTATGCTGCGTAACTTAGGCCCGGCGGCATTTCGTGGCACTCTGAACGCTTTCTTCACCGCAAACAACATCGCGGTGATCGGCGGGCTGGCGACCAGCGGAATTTTGACTGTTTCTATCTTTAAACTGGTGCTGTTTTGTATTCCCACCATGATCCTCGGTTCACTGGTTGGACAATATGTGCATAAACGCATTTCAGTCAAAGTGTTCCGTGTGATGGTCTTTTTGTTGCTGATTGCCTCCGGTTCTATGTTGATAAAAGGCGCGCTGGGAATTCCCGCTGCTGCCGCGCTTCTGCCTCCTTTTACCTTGTTAGTTATACTGCAACTGGCATTTGGTAAAAAAGTGGCGGCAATCCGCCGGGCTGAAGAAAGTAAATAATCACTTATGCGGGTTTTAATTTATACCCGCACACATTTTTTAATTAATGAAACCTGTAACAACAGGATGGCATGAAATATTAGCTTTATACTCTATGGAGATTATTTATGGATACGCCACGCCCACAATTACCAGATTTTCAGTTTCATCAGAATAACGACAGTTTTATCCTACATTTTCAACAGCGTCTTATTTTAACCCATAGCAAAGATAATCCTTGTTTATGGATTGGTTCAGGTATTGCGGATATCGATATGTTCCGCGGCAATTTCAGCATTAAAGATAAACTACAGGAGAAAATTGCGCTTACCGACGCCATCGTCAGCCAGTCACCGGATGGTTGGTTAATCCATTTCAGCCGTGGTTCTGACATTAGCGCCACGCTGAATATCTCTGCCGACGATCAGGGCCGTTTATTGCTGGAACTACAAAACGACAACCTTAACCACAACCGCATCTGGCTGCGCCTTGCCGCTCAACCAGAGGACCATATCTACGGCTGCGGCGAACAGTTTTCCTACTTCGATCTGCGCGGCAAACCGTTCCCGCTATGGACCAGTGAACAAGGCGTTGGTCGCAACAAACAAACCTATGTCACCTGGCAGGCCGACTGCAAAGAAAATGCGGGCGGCGACTATTACTGGACTTTCTTCCCACAGCCTACGTTTGTCAGCACGCAGAAGTATTACTGCCATGTTGATAACAGTTGCTACATGAACTTCGACTTTAGCGCCCCGGAATACCATGAACTGGCGCTGTGGGAAGACAAAGCTACGCTACGTTTTGAATGCGCTGACACATATATCTCCCTGCTGGAAAAATTAACTGCCCTGCTGGGACGCCAGCCAGAACTGCCCGACTGGATTTATGACGGGGTAACGCTCGGCATTCAGGGCGGGACGGAAGTGTGCCAGAAGAAACTGGACACCATGCGTAACGCGGGCGTGAAGGTCAACGGCATCTGGGCGCAGGACTGGTCTGGGATCCGTATGACCTCTTTTGGCAAACGCGTAATGTGGAACTGGAAGTGGAACAGCGAAAACTACCCGCAACTGGACTCACGTATTAAGCAGTGGAACCAGGAGGGCGTGCAGTTCCTGGCCTATATCAACCCGTATGTAGCCAGCGATAAAGATCTCTGCGAAGAAGCGGCACAACACGGCTATCTGGCAAAAGATGCCTCTGGCGGTGACTATCTGGTGGAGTTTGGCGAGTTTTACGGCGGCGTTGTCGATCTCACTAATCCGGAAGCCTACGCCTGGTTCAAGGAAGTGATCAAAAAGAACATGATTGAACTCGGCTGCGGCGGCTGGATGGCTGACTTCGGCGAGTATCTGCCCACCGACACTTACCTGCATAACGGCGTCAGCGCGGAAATTATGCATAACGCCTGGCCCGCACTGTGGGCGAAATGTAACTACGAAGCCCTTGAAGAAACGGGCAAGCTTGGCGAGATCCTTTTCTTTATGCGCGCCGGTTCTACCGGTAGCCAGAAATACTCCACCATGATGTGGGCGGGCGACCAGAACGTCGACTGGAGTCTCGACGATGGCCTGGCGTCGGTTGTCCCGGCGGCGCTGTCGCTGGCAATGACCGGACATGGCCTGCATCACAGCGACATTGGCGGTTACACCACCCTGTTTGAGATGAAGCGCAGCAAAGAGCTGCTGCTGCGCTGGTGCGATTTCAGCGCCTTCACGCCGATGATGCGCACCCACGAAGGTAACCGTCCTGGCGACAACTGGCAGTTTGACGGCGACGCGGAAACCATCGCCCATTTCGCCCGTATGACCACCGTCTTCACCACCCTGAAACCTTATCTGAAAGAGGCCGTCGCGCTGAATGCGAAGTCCGGTCTGCCGGTCATGCGCCCGCTGTTCCTGCATTACGAAGACGATGCGCACACTTACACCCTGAAATATCAGTACCTGTTAGGTCGCGACATTCTGGTCGCTCCGGTGCATGAAGAAGGCCGTAGCGACTGGACGCTCTATCTGCCGGAGGATAACTGGGTTCACGTCTGGACGGGTGAAGCGTTCCGGGGCGGGGAAGTTACCGTTAATGCGCCCATCGGCAAGCCGCCGGTCTTTTATCGCGCCGATAGCGAATGGGCGGCACTGTTCGCGTCGTTAAAAAGCATCTAATCACATCCGCCCGTGGGGAAACTCATGGGCAAAGGGAGAACATCGATGAGTCACATCACAACGGAAGATCCAGCAACTTTACGCCTGCCCTTTAAAGAGAAACTCTCTTACGGTATCGGCGATCTGGCCTCTAACATCCTGCTGGATATTGGTACGCTTTATCTTTTGAAGTTTTATACCGACGTTCTGGGGCTACCTGGTACCTATGGCGGCATTATCTTTTTGATCTCGAAATTCTTTACCGCCTTTACCGATATGGGAACCGGCATCATGTTGGATTCCCGACGCAAGATCGGTCCAAAAGGTAAGTTCCGTCCTTTTATTCTGTATGCGTCATTCCCGGTCACCTTACTGGCGATCGCCAACTTTGTCGGCACACCGTTTGATGTCACCGGTAAAACGGTGATGGCCACTATTCTGTTTATGCTTTACGGACTGTTTTTCAGCATGATGAACTGCTCCTACGGCGCAATGGTCCCCGCTATCACCAAAAACCCCAACGAACGCGCCTCACTGGCGGCATGGCGTCAGGGCGGCGCTACGCTGGGCCTGCTGCTGTGTACGGTGGGATTCGTACCAGTGATGAATCTTATCGAGGGGAATCAGCAACTTGGCTATATCTTCGCCGCCACGCTGTTTTCACTGTTCGGCCTGCTGTTTATGTGGATCTGCTACTCGGGCGTGAAAGAGCGTTATGTCGAAACCCAACCTGCTAATCCGGCGCAAAAGCCTGGCCTGTTGCAATCATTCCGCGCAATTGCCGGTAACCGCCCGCTGTTCATTCTGTGTATTGCTAACCTCTGCACCTTAGGGGCGTTTAACGTCAAGCTCGCCATTCAGGTTTATTACACCCAGTACGTGCTTAACGATCCCATCCTGTTGTCATATATGGGATTTTTCAGCATGGGCTGTATTTTCATCGGCGTGTTCCTGATGCCTGGCGCAGTCAGACGTTTTGGTAAGAAGAAGGTCTATATCGGCGGCCTGCTGATTTGGGTGCTTGGCGATCTGCTCAACTATTTCTTTGGCGGCGGTTCGGTCAGCTTCGTGACGTTCTCCTGCCTGGCATTCTTCGGCTCAGCGTTTGTTAACAGCCTGAACTGGGCGCTGGTTTCCGACACCGTGGAATATGGCGAATGGCGCACCGGCGTGCGTTCGGAAGGGACGGTCTACACCGGTTTCACCTTCTTTCGCAAAGTTTCTCAGGCGCTGGCTGGTTTCTTCCCCGGCTGGATGCTGACGCAAATCGGCTATGTGCCGAACGTCGCACAGGCTGACCACACCATTGAAGGGTTGCGCCAGCTGATCTTCATCTACCCAAGCGCACTGGCAGTAGTCACCATTGTGGCGATGGGTTGCTTCTACAGTCTGAACGAGAAGATGTACGTCCGCATTGTTGAAGAGATAGAAGCCCGTAAACGCACGGCGTAATTATAATAAACAACGCCCTGCGGGGCGTTATAAGGAGTGATTATGTCTGACCATAATCCACTGACATTAAGACTGAATCTGCGGGAAAAAATCGCCTATGGTATGGGCGACGTCGGTTCGAATTTAATGCTCTGCATCGGTACTCTGTATCTCCTCAAATTTTATACCGATGAATTAGGGATGCCTGCTTACTATGGCGGGATTATCTTTCTGGTGGCGAAGTTTTTTACCGCGTTTACCGATATGCTCACCGGATTTTTACTCGATTCGCGGAAAAATATTGGGCCTAAAGGAAAGTTCAGGCCGTTTATTTTATACGCAGCGGTTCCGGCGGCGTTAATTGCAACGCTCCAGTTTATCGCCACCACCTTTAGTTTGCCGGTTAAAACGACGATTGCCACAGCACTGTTTATGATGTTTGGACTTTCATACAGTCTGATGAACTGCTCGTATGGTGCGATGATCCCGGCAATTACCAAAAACCCCAATGAGCGCGCGCAGCTCGCGGCTTACCGCCAGGGTGGTGCAACCATAGGGCTATTGATTTGTACCGTGGCGTTTATTCCGTTGCAGTCGCTTTTTTCTGACTCCACCGTCGGTTATGCCTGCGCGGCACTGATGTTCTCCATTGGTGGCTTTATTTTTATGATGCTGTGCTACAGAGGCGTCAAAGAGCATTATGTGGACACGACGCCAACCGGACATAAAGCCAGTATTCTCAAATCTTTTTGCGCGATATTTCGTAATCCGCCATTGCTGGTTTTGTGCATTGCTAACCTGTGTACCCTGGCGGCATTTAATATCAAACTGGCGATTCAGGTCTATTACACCCAATATGTGCTGAATGATATTAATTTATTGTCGTGGATGGGATTTTTCAGTATGGGATGTATCCTCGTCGGCGTATTACTGGTGCCATTAACTGTAAAATGTTTTGGTAAAAAACAGGTTTATTTAGCTGGCATGGTGCTATGGGCGGTTGGTGATATCCTGAATTATTTCTGGGGAAGTAACTCTTTCACTTTCGTCATGTTCTCTTGTGTCGCCTTTTTTGGCACGGCCTTTGTGAACAGCCTGAACTGGGCGCTGGTACCAGATACCGTAGATTACGGTGAATGGAAAACCGGTATTCGTGCCGAAGGTTCTGTTTATACCGGTTATACCTTCTTTCGTAAAATTTCTGCCGCACTTGCTGGCTTCTTGCCAGGCATTATGCTGACGCAAATCGGTTATGTTCCCAACATCGCGCAAAGTGATGCGACATTACAGGGTTTGCGTCAGCTCATTTTTATCTGGCCTTGTGCGCTGGCAATTATTGCTGCATTAACGATGGGATTCTTTTACACACTCAATGAAAAACGGTTTGCATTGATTATTGAGGAAATCAACCAACGCAAAAATAAAGAGATGGCGACAGAAGAAAAAACGGCTTCCGTAACGTTATAAATGTCAATAGCCGCTATTTCCATCCTGGTGGGTGGCGGCCTCCCTACGTTTAAAAATGGACTTATTATGAAAAAGATTAATGCAATAATTCTATTATCCTCTCTGACCTCTGCCTCGGTATTTGCTGGCGCATACGTCGAAAACAGGGAGGCATATAATCTCGCCTCCGATCAGGGCGAAGTTATGCTACGCGTGGGTTATAACTTCGATATGGGCGCGGGTATTATGTTAACCAATACCTACACCTTTCAGCGAGAAGATGAACTCAAACATGGCTATAATGAAATTGAAGGTTGGTATCCTTTATTTAAACCAACCGATAAATTAACCATCCAGCCCGGTGGCTTAATTAATGACAAGAGTATCGGTTCGGGTGGTGCCGTTTATCTGGATGTTAACTACAAATTTACTCCGTGGTTTAACCTGACGGTGCGTAATCGCTATAACCATAATAATTACAGCTCTACAGATTTGAACGGCGAATTGGATAATAACGACACCTATGAAGTTGGCACCTACTGGAATTTTAAAATCACCGAGAAATTCTCCTATACATTTGAACCACATTACTTCATGCGAGTAAATGACTTTAATAGCAGCAATGGAAAAGATCATCACTGGGAAATCACTAACACCTTCCGTTATCGCATTAATGAACACTGGCTGCCTTATTTCGAATTACGCTGGTTAGATCGTAATGTCGAACCGTACCACCGCGAGCAAAACCAGATTCGTATCGGGACGAAGTATTTCTTCTGATGTGAAACTGCCGGATGCGGCGTAAACGCCTTATCCGGCCTACGGTTGATACGGTTTTCGTTGGCCGGATTAAGCACATCCGGCCATTAATTAAGCTTCAGCCGCCAGCATCTCTTTCTTACGTTGGCTAATACGCTTAACCAGCATTACGGAAACCACCGCACCACAGAATGCGAAGCAGGCCATAATGCCAAACACGATTTTGTAGCCAATAATCCCCGGATTTAAATCCAGAATGTAGCCATACAGACTGAAGCAGAACATCGCCGGGGCGTAACCAATAAAGCTACCCAACGCCATCGCCGCGCCTGTTTTATTTTCAGCAATTTTTGCTTCGCCGATAGGTGCAAAAAATACGGCTCGCTGTGTAAAGACTATCGCGCCAAAGCCCAGCGTACATGCCATCCCTAAATATACCGGCATACTTTCGTGCGGCAGCATAATCAACAGTACGAGCGCAGCGGTACTGATGATAAAGGTGTAGCATAGATATTTACTCGGCGATTTCAGGATCTTATCTGAAATCATGCCACCAATCGGTCCACCAATCATTTTCAGACAGTATTGGTTAATGATGCCGTAAGCCCCCACCAGCGCAACGGGCAATAGATAGATGTTTTTCAGGAATGGAATGAAGAATGTCAGGCCACAGTAAACCGCGTAAACGAAGAAGACGTTGAAAGCGATAAGCCAGATAGTTTTGTCTTTCAGCACCGAGGTCATACTGGTGTTTTTCGATGCTCCGTCTTCTTTTTTCACCTCAACGGACGGTGCCTCTTCTTTGTCATTCAGAACAAAGAAAATGATAATGCCTACGGCAATCACAATAAGGGAATAGAACCAGATGCCTGCTTTAAAACCCAATAAGCCACTGCCAAACCAGGTAAATACTGCCAACGCAGAAAATGCCACCACGGTATCGACAATGCCACGCCCTGTTTCGAAGAAGCCAAACAACCGACCTTGTTGTTCGCTATTGCCCAATCGACTTACCGACTTGAGCAAGACCGGCCAGTTCATCATGTCGCAAGTAACGCCAAATAGCGCCCAGACAAAGAGGATGCCCCAATACCCCGGCATTGTCGTCAAATAAACACCCAGTAATCCTGTCGCAATGAGTGAGAATGACATGGTGTATCTGCGCGGTAGTTTATCGGCAAAATAAATAGACAGAAAAAAGCCCACTGTCGTGACAAATGAGTTTACCGACATAGCATTACCAATTTGACCATTGGTCAAATGGAAATATTCCTGCATCGGGATATAAAACGCATCTTTCAGCGACGGTAATTTATAAATTGTACCGCCACACAATGTTAATAGACTAAATAACGCCCATTTCTTTTTCGTGAGCATAACATCCCCTAAGCGATTTTTAAAATCACTGTTTTAAAGGCAATAAGATACCGACCATTCATATCGAATGGTTTTATTAACTGCGTATGAGTTAAAACTTATTAGTGGTTCAGAAGATGGTTTGCCTCTTGTTTGATTTGTTGTAGTACGTTACGGACATGATTTATCTGATTAATTGCATCTTCTTTTTCTTTACGTAACCGCGCATCCAGTAAATGATTTTCTGGCAATGGTGTTTCACTCATCTGGCGATAAGGGATCCACGGATTATCATCTTCGTCTTCAAAGCGGAACGCCGGCGCATAGTAATCAACTGTAGTGGTCAAGTAATACTGGCCACGGTTTTACAGTAAAAATGGTATCTGTTCTCTGACTCTTCCGGCGTCAGCCCTCCGTTATAATGGTGAGGCCTGACGCTATTGTAA